>JAOUFG010000157.1 GCA_029858345.1 Phycisphaerae bacterium | reverse complement strand
GCTACATAGTCACCGGGTCCAAGCATTGCGATAGTCTCCACTATAGAATTCTATTTCCATAGTGGAATATCGGCATGCTGACTCAAAATAGATCAAAATTACTCTGTTTTGTTGCTACAGTCTCGAAGAATCCATTTATTTTTCAATCGGAAAAGCCGATATAGAAAAATAGAAAACCATGTCAATTTGTAGAAAATACACGAAGGACGGCTTACGTTTCTTAGAAAAAGAACTTATGGCAATAAACAAGGGGATATCATGGTCGATACCGTAGAGATGCCGCTAGGGAAAGCACTTTTAACCGCCGTAGAACATCACAAATCAGGCGAACTTGCATTGGCTAAGCAATTCTATGAAAAAATTATCGAGGCCAATCCGGATCATAAAGACGCAAATCATCTATTAGGCGTTATCGCCGGCCAGGAAGGACACCATGAACTTGCGGTCGAGCGAATACAAAAAGTCCTGCAATCATATCCCGACTTCCCCGAAGCCAACAATAATATTGGGACCGCCTATAAGGCCCTTGGCCAGACTGACAAGGCAGTAGAACACTATCGAAAGGCAATTGCAGCCAAACCGGACTACGCCGATCCTTATAACAACTTCGCCAATCTGCTTCGAGAAAAAGGCCTGCTCGAGGAGGCCGCGGAAAACTACCGTAAAGCGGTGCAGATAAGCCCGGAAAATATAAGCTATCAAGATCGTTTAGGAAACATATTAAGCGATATTGGTAAATCCGAAGAAGCTGTTGAGGTGTATAAAAAAGCCCTGGAACGACATCCCGATAGTCCCAGATTATATAACAATATGGGCATTGCGCTTGAGAACCTTGGAAAACGGGAAGAGGCCTTTGCTGCGTATAAAAAAGCTGTCGACATAGATTCTGACTACGCTAAAGCTTATTCAAATCTGGGAAGGCTGCTGTCCATGGCAAAAATGTTTGATGAATCTTTCGAGCATCACAAAAAGGCGTTATTGCTGGACCCGGAAAATCCTCACTTTCATAACAACCTTGCTAACGCTTATAAGAAACTCGACAAGATGGACGATGCGATTGCTCATTACAATAAAGCAATCTCGATCAAGCCGGATTATACCGTCGCCTATTGTCATCTGGGATCAGCATACTGTGAAGCAGGAGATTTTGACAACGCAGCACGGTTTTACGAAAAGGCGCTGTCACTCGCTCCGGACTTCACCGTCGCCTACAGGCAATTAACGTCTCTGTATACATATACAAAATGCGACGAGCACACGAAAAGAATGGAACAACTCTATAAAGACCAGGACCTTACCGATGACCAGAGAATGCACCTTTGTTTTGGCCTTGGCAAAGTATTTGAGGACCTGAAGGAATACGAGAAATCCTTCGAATTTATCGCAGAAGGCAACAGGATCAAACGTTCAACATTTGAGTACTCAGTCGCCAAAAGTGACGCATTTTTTGAAAAAATAAAATCCGTATTCAATAACGAGTTCTTTGAAAACCGAAAAGACATTGGCTATATGGACCCAACTCCGATTTTTATACTGGGACTGCCAAGATCAGGGACAACGCTTGTCGAACAGATTATGGCAAGCCATTCGGATGTTTTTGGAGCAGGCGAAATAAGTGAAATCCTGAGGCAAACAAATAATATTAAAACAAACGACAAGGAATTTCCTGAAGTAGTGTGCTCATTAAATAACGAAGACTTTGCCCGTATCGGAGCCAATTATGTAAGCCGGATCCGTCGGTATTCGACAGATGCAAGATATATTACCAATAAAATGCCGGGAAACTTTATGATGATCGGTTTTATTAAATCAATACTGCCTAACGCAAAGATCATTCATTGTAAAAGAAATCCCATGGACAACTGTCTTTCCATCTTTAAAAACTTTTTCAGCACAACTCATGAGTATGCGTGTGATTTGACAGAATTGGGGCAGTATTATAATTATTATCTTGAAGTCATGGAGCACTGGAGGGATCTGTTCGGCGATTTTATGATCGAGGTTCAATATGAAAAACTGGTGAAGAAACAAAGAAGTCAAACACAAAAAATACTCAAGTACTGTAATCTGCAATGGGAGGACAATTGTCTCGAGTTCTATAAAACCAAAAGAAGCGTCGCAACGTCAAGCGCTTCTCAGGTTAGACACCCCATCTACAAAAGCTCTGTGAACAGCTGGAAAAATTACGAAAAACAACTAGAACCACTCAAAAAAGCACTTGAAAAGCGGGCATAAGAACTTTGTATCTGTACACGTAAAACTGAAGATGTTAACCCAACTATTTGCAGTAAACTTTATTTCTAACAACTTACCGTCTGTCAATTTTCCAGTCAATTTCCCAAAAGTTCTTGAAATTTGGGGCAAAATCTGTATACTGGCGTTGCTGTGCATAGTAATCAGGCCTGAGTCTTGAGGCAAGCGGATGTTAACCTTTTATGAAATGGAGATTTACAGATGCAAGGGTGTCACATTGGACGGAATTTTCAGGTTTCGGTGGCGGGCGGTTCTTATCAGGACGGGTTGACCGCAGTGGTACACGGGGCTCCGGCGGGGATGGGACTGAACGAACAGGAGATTTACGGCGACCTGCTGCTGCGAAAACCGGGAGCCGACGAGCTTTCCAGCCCGCGTAAGGAGCCGGATATTCCGGTGATCTACACCGGGCTGAACGCCGCGGACACCGTCGAGGGTGCCGGCAACAAGAACCACACCAACGGCACACCGATCTCGATCCTGATCCCGAACCTGGACCGGCATTTTATCCATATTAAGCAGTATCAGGACACCAACCGCACACCGCGGCCGGGACACGCATCGTATGCGTCGTTCGCCAAGTACGGCCCGGACGACGACGCGATCGGCGCGGGCATTTTCAGCGGACGCTATACCTCGACCATTGTAGCCGCCGGTTACGTGGCCAAGAAGATTCTGAAGGCGTTCGGGATCAAGGTATTCTCGTTCATTAAAGAGGCCGCGGGTGTGGAATGCCCGGACATGGACTCGGCAACGATTTTTGAGTATACCAACCGGTATAAGCAGATGCGGCACGATTATGACCCGTTCTATCAGGAAATCTTCGTCAAGGGGCGGCTAACGCCGGAGATGCGGTTTTTGCAGAAGATCGCGGTACTGGCCGAGGTCGAGAACGAGATCGATGACATTCGGGCTAAGGCCCCAACGATCAACGGCAAGGAAATCATCGACAAGTACGGCGTGCATCCGGTGATCGACTGCCCGGATATCGCCGCAGCCGAGGAAATGCTGGCCGCCTGCAACAAAATCACCAAAACCGGCGACTCCTCCGGCGGGATCGTCGAGGTTCGCGTAACAGGCGTTCCGGCCGGCCTTGGCGAACCGGTTTTCTATAAACTGGATGCCGAACTAGGCCGGATGCTCGGCATCGGCGCAGTCAAGGGCGTGGAAGTCGGGGCCGGATTCGGGGTCAAGAACATGACCGGTTTCCAGAGCAACGACCAGATGCATACCGAGAACGGCAAAGTCGTGTTCGACTCCAATAACGCCGGCGGCATCACGGGCGGTCTGAGCACGGGCCAGGACATCATCGTCAAGCTGGCGGTCAAGCCCACACCGACGATTGATAAGCCGCAGCATACGATTGACAAATACACACTGGAGAATAAAGATCTGGCAGCAATCACCCGACGCGATCCTACGATTGTTGGGCGCATCTGGCCGGTCGCGGAAAACTATACCGCCATGGTCATTCTGGACCACCTGCTGGCACACCTGGGATATCAGCAGATGAAAGCAAAGTTCAGCAAATAACATCAAAATGCAAAAAGTGAAATTGTGGAATCCGCCTAATGGCGGATAGCTGAATCAATAGATTCTCATCCCGACAAGTCGAGATTTGGAATGACACCGTAAGGTGGAACAGGCGTAAAAAAGGACACGCAGTTGCGTGTCCTTTTTTATTTTTTTATCATTCACCGATTTTCTATTGTCTGGCTAAAGCGCCAATAGCATCTTCTTCGGCCTCATGCTGCAGGATAATGGTCGGTTTGACCAGAATCAGCAGCATCAGCTTGTCATCGACGATACTGCGGTTTGAGAAAAACCTCCCTAAAACCGGTACCTTGCTCAGGATAGGAGCCCCGGATTCGAGCTCACGCGAGGCGGTAATCGTCAAGCCGCCCAACATCACCGTACCCCGATCCGGTACCGTAACACGGGTCTGGACGGAAGACGTTTGCGTGGTGGGGTTGATGTAAGTATCCTCAAACGGTTCGCCTTGGTTCGTAAAGCCAATCGAAGTTTGAGTATCCTGAGCAATAAGGTCCGTCAGGTATGTCTGAACACGCAGGATGACATATTTTTTATCCGCCGTAATGACAGGGCCAATCGAAAGCATGATCCCAGTATCAATATCTTCATTTTCAACCTCCCACCAATAATTTGTAATTGGATTTCCCCCGGCTGTCTGAATTGTTTCCGAATTAAACTGGCTGCCGGTTTTAAGCCGCTTGGCTGTGGTGACCTGCATGGTCGCCATCTCACCGTTAAGTACCGTTGCTCTCGGCGCCTGAAGCTGTTTGGAATTGCCGTGGGCCTGAGTGGCTCGCAGAATAAACTCGACCTGCAAGTCATCCAGATCATAGGTCAGCGTTGTTCCCAATGCAGGATTTGTAAACGCGCCGCCCAAACTGCCGGGGACCCCGGTATCGGTGGGAGTCACGTGGCTGACAGAATCTTGGGGAATCGTGATAGTACCGGGTACCGCCCCCCCGCCCCAGTTACCACCCAGCTTCAGTTTTGGAATATTCGTATCCAGGCCAATGTCTTCCAGAAAGTTTTCCGTAACGAGCAGAAACCGCGTTTCAATCGCAATCTGCTGTCCCAGCCCCTCACGGAGTTTATCCAACAGTTCTTTGATCTGGGCATGGACTTCCGGTGTCTGATAAATAATAAGCTTGCTTTCACCATACTGATCAATGGTGCCGTCACCCTCACCCGTATCATACCATGAATCCGGCTCGACCGTCTGCTGGATGGTATAGATAAGTTGGTAGGCCCGGTACATCTGCTGCCAGTTTCCAACACTGTTCTGGCCGCCGCCCATCATGCCGCCGCCGCCCATGCCGCCCATCATGC
>JAOUFG010000156.1 GCA_029858345.1 Phycisphaerae bacterium | reverse complement strand
GGCAACAGTTCTGGAGTTATGTGATGAGGCACGGATGCACACTATCTTAAGCGAACACCCGACTATTCCCCTGGAAAGTTATTCGTATAAATGACTTACAAAACTTTAATTATGTTGGACAGTAAAACTATAAATCGCACCTTTGATCAAAGGTGCGATTTATAGTAACATTTTTAGTTGAGGCAATGGGGGAAGGAATTTATGCTTGACGCTGGACACACGTTGTTGATTTCAACAACGGTTTTGCCTTTGATGGTGATGACGTGCGGCCCGCCGGCGGCCGGGGTTTGAAGTTTCACTGTCCATTTACCCGCCGGGTCCGCTGTCGTTGTTGCAGACTTCCCCCAACTGCCGGTCACCGTCACTTCTTCACCCACGTCACCCCAACCCCATATGGGCGCTTGCGTCTCGCGCTGGATCACCATGTTGTCTGCAAACAGAGCGGCAGGCCGAACATCGGCCACTGCAGTAATCTGCGTGCAAAAAGAAATTGCGAGGATCAATATCGCTGTCTTTATTTTCATCTTCACTGTAAACATCCTTTCATATTCAATCGTATTTTATTTTAGCGGGTTATCTTAGCGGATTCAACTCATTTTACGGAAATGGCCGGAGGAAATACGCCATTGCTTAACGAAGGCGGCCGGTTCTTTCTGTCGCTTCCCCATGGACTCCTGGACGGGCCCATCACGAACTTCAGATTCCCGCCGGAGATCAACTCTTCATGCGTGATCCAGGGCCGGTTCAAGGGTTTTCCGTTCAACGTCGCCGACTGGATATAGATATTCTTCGGAGAGTTGTTTTCAGCGGTAATCGTAAACGTTTTTGCTTTTGTACGTTTATGGTATTTCGAATCCAGTGTAATCGTAATCTCATCAAAAACAGGGCTTCCGATATGCCATACATTCTCTCCCGGAGCCACCGGGTTAAACCCGATCGCATTTAACACATACCACGCTGACAACTGCCCGAAATCATCATTATGCGCCAATCCTTCATACGTCGTCCCATACGCCCCATCCAGTACCGTTCGCGTCCAGTATTGGGTTCTCCACGGCTGGCCGGCAAAATTAAAGTAGGATATTACCTGGTGAACCGGTTCATTGGAGTGATTATAGTAAGGATTCCCCGGTGAAAAATCGGCCGGCGCCCCTGCAAAAAACGCTTCCAGCTCAGACCTGAACTTGCGTTCGCCCATAAGACCGATCAACCCATCAACGTCATGCGGCACAAACCAGCTCCACTGATAGGTATTGCCTTCTTTACACCCATCACGTGAAAATTTATCCGTCCATTCCGTCTTCCAACGACCGTCGGCATCCTTCTGACGCATCCAGCCAACATTTGGATCAAAAAGCTTCTGATAGTTCTCGCCGGCACGCTTTCTGTAAAACGCGGCATCGTCGGTTTTACCCAGTGCTTCGGCAAACCGGCTGATACACCAGTCGCCGTACGTATTTTCAAGGGTCAAAGAAATCGCCATATATTTATTGCTGTAAACATAACCGTGGGAATTCATCTCATCAGGAAGATACCGGGTGGATTTTGGCCCCGTCGCTTCCTGGATCGCTATTTCATACGCCCGCTCACTATCATAGTCCCTGATGCCTTTCATATACGCATCCACAACGACAGAAAGTCCCGGATCACCCAAACCGGCTCCGGTATAATCCCCCGTCATCTGCCAAAGGGGGTATGTCCTTCCGGTCAGGTTGCAAATATCCAAAAAAGTGTTTACCTGGTCGTTGACAATGTCTGGCCGCATGATCGTCAGAAGTGGAAACTCATGTTTATAAACATCCCATCCGCTAAAACCCATACGCGTGGTGTAATCTTTATTGCCATGTACTTTCTTGTCGGCTCCCCAGTACGTGCCGTCAACATCGGTAAAGTCACAGGGGTACACCATCGTATGATACAGCGCAGTGTAAAATATCGTCTTTTGGTCTTCGGTCCCGCCTTTGGTGGCGATCCCTGCGTTGCGTATTTCATCGCTCCAGGTGTTGCGTGCCTGCGCTTGAACGGCATCAAAGTCCCAGTGATTCAATTCCTGTTCGAGATTCGCCTGGGCCCCTTCCATGCTGACATAGGAGATCCCGACTTTCATGACGATTTGCTCACCCGCTGTTGTCGAGTAATTTGCATAAAAACCAAGGTCATCATTTTCAACATCAGCGACAGCCCCCAGATCGGCCCCTTGGTTCCACAGTCCATGCGAGTCCCATGGCTTGCTGAACGTTGCATAATAATAAAGATAGTAGAAAGTCCCTGACGCAAAACCGGTCCCTTCCCCCCAGCATTTGATCATTCCCTTGATCGTTCCATTATCGACTACATAATTACGCTGACGGCCGGAATACCCCCCGATCTTACGGGCCAGGTCGATCTGAATTGTACTGGAATCTGATTTGGGAAAGGTAAACCTGAGCATGCCTGTCCGCTGGGTACAGGTCAGCTCCGTCCAGATATCGTAACTGTCAAGTTTCACTTTATAATATCCCGGCTCCGCTGTCTCATTGGCATGACTGAAGTCAGACTTCCAGCCCTTGCTCTTGGGCTGATATTGATCAAAATCGTTGGAGCCGCTATGAAACTTAATATCGCCTGTCGTTGGCATAACCTGGAAGTTACCAAGTGTCCCTCCCCATCCAACGCCGCTCATATGGTTCATGCTGAAACCTTCGATGGTTTTATGAATATAGTTATACCCGCTTGTCGTACCATCATTCGTTGCCGTATCCGGGCCGATCTGCACCATCCCAAAAGGCAGATAAGGACCCGGCAGGGTTCTGCCGCATCGCTTTGATCCATTGGTTCCAATGATGGGGTCGATGTAATCAACCGGATCCTGCTTCGCGGCGTCAGCCGCACAAACCGACGTCATCAGTGAGTTGAAGGGAATCAACAAACACAAGCTGATTATAAATACCGAGTCGATTTTGAAATTCATCCGACGTTCCTTTTTATTGCGTACAAACTATTATTTTATCTTTTCAATGCTGGCTGCAAAAGCGAAGACAGCTGACGTGGATATTCACCTCGATTGTATCAGCCGCTGGTGGTTCAAGATTGCAACCGGGTCTCTTACTGCGTTATGCAGTGAAAGCGTCGATCACGGCGAACCAAACACATCGAATTCGCTGAAAAATGTGCCGCCCTTAACCACCCAGAGCAGGTACCGGAAACGCCCAATTTCTCCGTGGGCCGACGTGATCGAACAGGCCTGCTGAGCGGGACGCTCGAGCGGTTCGTCAACCTCGAAAAACCGGTCCGTGTTGACCCGGGCAATTCGCGTCCACCCCCCGCGACGCGGCGAAAGTGTCATGTCGGGCAGCTGATCGCCCGAAAAACCGTAAAGCGTGAATCGCTGGGCCGCTCGCCTGCGATTTTCCTCACGCGCCTCATTCTGATGCCATGGGTATGAATTCACCTTCGTCACCGAAATCGCTTGTCCCAAATCAATCAGAAAACTGCCGCCGGAATGGTGATCGAAGAACGCTGACCGCCTTGGAGCGTCCTGATGGGATTGTCCCATCCCGTCAAGCAGCAATGTCTCGGGAGCACTCTGACCGGGATATTTCTTGAGCTGCCCCTGCACCACGCGAATGCCGGCGTGGCCGAACGCCTGATCGGCATAATCGCCGCTGCTGGGCGGAGCAATATTCGGGAAGCGAAACTCGGCCGTTCCGTCTCCTGGCTCAATGCGTGTCATGACCCGTCGCTCGCCCGGTTCGATGTACAGTGTTTCACCGACGCGCAATCGCGGCGGAGACTGAACACCTTCCAGCTGCCATTGAGAGTCCCCAGAGAGCTGAACGGAGAGGTATTTTGTTCGACTGTAAACTGACGGAGCAGATCATCCCGGGCCGTTTCTATCTCATGCTTTACATAGGCGGCCACGGGCTCATATTTTTTTTCGGTGCGAGAAGGAACCGTCTTGCCCAGCATGCTCATCGCAAAATCCATGTTTGACTGTCCCGAACAGAACCACACTTCGCCGGCGAGCACGTTGTTGATTTCAACAACGGTTTTGCCTTTGATGGTGATGACGTGCGGCCCGCCGGCGGCCGGGGTTTGAAGTTTCACTGTCCATTTACCCGCCGGGTCCGCTGTCGTTGTTGCAGACTTCCCCCAACTGCCGGTCACCGTCACCTTTTCACCCACATCGGCCCAGCCCCAGACGGGTGCCTGCGTCTGGCGTTGAATGACCATGTTGTCCGCAAACAGAGCGGCAGGTCGTACTTCAGCCCTGACAATCAAAGATACGCAAAAAACAAAGACCGGGATCAAAATGCCTCTCTTTATTTTCATCTTTTTAATCTCTCTTTCTTAACTATTGATTTTCTTGCTTAATACTGTCAGTTGTCGAAAATGCTTCTTCGGAATCAGGCCGGAATCGTTCAGGGGTACATCCCAGGTAACGGTTCCTGAATAGTTATTGGTGTGTTTGGTCCAACCCACAACCAGATCATCCGGGAATCTGGGATCCCCGGTTCCCCAATACGAACCCAGAAATGTAAGGAAGTGCAGCTGATCCCCATGGAAACTGGGACCAACCCAGAACTCCTTTTTATCAAACGCCCGTACCGCACAGGTCGGCAGGTACCAGTCCACCTGACCGGCAAAGAAATCCTCAAGATCGGTGGTGGGTTCTTTGAGATTGTATGTCAAAACAAGGGGACCTGTATTGTAGGCAATCAGGGCGTCCTTGTTTCCGGCTTTAAATGCATCGTTATAGGCCGCATAAGCAGCACGGTCAGCAAGTTCCCCATCGTCGATCCACCAGGCAGAGATGGATTTACCCCAGCGATTTGACCATTCAGCAATAACCCGCTGATACATTTCCTGTGTTTCAACAGTGCCATCGCCGCCTAATGCCGGCAGACTGGCACAGAGCCTGATGCCGCGAGGAATCAGTTCTGCAGCCAATTCAGCAACAAGATCACGCTTTGCCAATACCCCTTTGCCTGAACCGAACTGCTTCTGGAATGTGTGGTTCGGCGAACAGAAATAATTATCAGCATCGCCAATGGTTATGAAGAAGTAAGGAGCTTTCAGTTCCTCCAACTGATCCGCCAGTTTGGAAACTTCGAACGCATTGACTTTCTTATTCCACATTTTCTCCGTCATGTTAT
>JAOUFG010000047.1 GCA_029858345.1 Phycisphaerae bacterium | reverse complement strand
TATAGGTTACTTTTATGATTTTTTAGCACTTTCGGGGCTTTTTCCGAAAGTGGCATTAATTCAAAACCCCCTTTTTGGTGCCGTAAAAGCCGATTTTGTACTTTTCAAAAGTGCGAAAGCTAACTAACAATTAGATGTTTATTATAGTCAAATTCATGCAGATCGCAACTGCCACACTGGAAAAAGGTTAACCAGTAGACTAAATCAGAAAATATATACTGTAAATACCATTTTGCGTCTTTTTTTGCCAAATCACGTCAGGCGACCTGCGAATGCTTGACACGTGTAAACGCCGGAGTAAACCGGAGTAAAAGTGTGACGCCTTGCTTGAGACGACCGAAGCTTAAGTGCTTATCTCGCATAATCTTACGGTTTACTGCTTAAGCCGGAGGCATCAGAAAGATGTACACAGACATGGATCAATGGGCAGCGATTCGGCGAAAAGTCGAGGTTTCCCCCTTCTTTTTTTATTGCAAGCGCCCTGATGAAAAGTGACAGTTTTTTAATGTTTAGACTACCTTTTTATGCCGCAAACAGTATAATCTAAACCGCTTAGCCGGGAACCTTGCCCTTAAAAGGACAGTAAATTCGCGCGGATAAAATCGTGCCCCGCAACACAAGACCTTATACAGCCGCGCAGAAACGGACATTGAAATCGCCGTTCAGTTCGATTCAGGAGGTTCATTGCGTATGAAGTATAAAAACAGGTGGTTTGCACACACTTTTTGGGTCTGTGCTTTCTTGTCTTGCACCCTGTCCGCGGGTGAATCCGATCCCGGGATCACGGCAATCAGTATCCCCAGTGCGGATGTGACGATGTCGTTTGTGAAGGCGGGGATCATCGAAAAAGTGCTCGTGAAAGAAGGGGACGAAGTCACTGAAAAACAGATGCTCGTACAGCAGGATACCGAAACCGCCGAAGCAAACCTGGCCCAGAAAAAGATCGACCTGCAGCGCCTGGAGTGGGCCGCGGAACGCGGGTCGGCAACCGAGTTGGAGGTCGAACATGCCCGGCTGGATGTGAAGGTACTGGAAATCCTGATCGACGATATGACGCTGAAAAGCCCGATCAGCGGGACCGTTGATAAGGTCGAGGTCGAAGTGGGCGAAGCCGCCAATGGTCTTGAAGCTGTCATCCGTGTGGTAAAAACGGACCCATTGTGGATTGATGTGCCGATACCGCTGGCACAGGGGCGAACCTTCAAGAAAGGCCAACCCGCTTCTGTGGCGTTTCCGGGCAGCAAGAAACAAGCGAACGGCACGATCATTTATGTCTCCACCGTCGCCGATGCCGCCAGCTCGACACTGCGGGTTCGGATCGAAGTTCCCAATAAACAAAAACGGCCTGCCGGAGAACATGTCCAGGTCTCATTCCCGAAGACAGCAGAGCCATCAAAAGAAAACTCCGTAAAGTAAAGGATGTATTTCGTGAAAGCCTTTAGAAAACAATGCATCTGTCCATTTGTTGCTGTCACCTTTCTGTCTTTATTCGGATGCATGCAGCTAACCGGATGTGTTTCGGATGAGGTTGATAATGATCAGCCGGTCTTAACGGCCTACCAGGAAAGCCTGATCGAAAAAGCACCCCAGCAACGCACCCAACAGGAAGGTATCCAGTCCCTGAAACCTGCGGCCGATCCGGCCATGCCGCCACTAAAAATCGTCTCGGACCCGAATAACGAACTGGACCAAATACAGCTTTCTATCGAAGAAGCCGTCATGCGGGTATTGGCCAACAGCCCGGAGATCAGCGTGGTCAGCTTCGAACCGTCCATCGCCAAAGAAGAGGTTACTCAGGCCGTCTCGGTCTTTGATCCGGCCCTTTTCGGTCAAGCCAATTATGAGGATGAGGATGACCCCGCCAACAGCACTACACTGGGCGGACAATCCAATTCACGATTGTGGGAGGCGGGCATCAAACAACGCGGCACAACCGGCGCCGAGTGGTCGCTGGGGTATACACTAACACGGAACTGGGATGACCTGACAACAACCGTCCTTTCGACACGCTATGAACCGATCGCCACTTTCCAGATTCGACAACCCCTGCTGCGGGATGCATGGGAGAAGGTCAACCTGGCGGGTGTGGATATTGCAAAACTGAATTATAAGATCGCCCTTGCTTCCTTCCGTCAGCAAACCGAGGCGGTTTCGACCGAGGTGATTTCGCTGTACTGGGCACTGAAACAGATCCGGACCGATCGGCAGATCCAGCAAGAACTGCTTGAAAAAACCCAGGAAACCCTTGAAAGGGTTCAGGACCGCAAGGACATCGATGCCAGCTTAGCACAGATCAAACAGGCCGAGACCTCCTTGAAACGGCGCCTGGCTTTTCTGTATGATATCGAAAAACAGGTGACCGATGTGCAGGATCAGTTGGTTCGGCTATTGGCCGACAGCCAGACCAACCTGCTGGACGACTATGAGATTGTCCCAACCACTGAACTGGTTACCCAGAAAACGGTCTTTGATCAACCCGGGCTGCTTCGAACGGCCATGCAGCAAAATCCGGCCATTCTGCGGTCCAACCTGGCCGTCGAAATCGCACAGATCAATGTCGATGTCGCCAAGCAGCAAAAGATGCCGAAGCTGGACCTGGTTGCTTCGACACGATTTTCAGGGCTGGATAATTCGTACAGGGATGCCCAGGAAATCCTCTATGATGGTGATTATAACAGCTATGCCGTCGGCCTGACATTGGAGATTCCCTTGGGCAACCGTCAGCGCGAGGCGGAATACCGAAAACGGCTTCTGGAACGAAGCAAGGCCGCATCCGGCCGATGGAATCTCTCCGATCAGGTAGCGGTCGCGGTTAAAGAAGCGATCCGGTCGGCCGAGACCCGCTTTGAGCAGATCCAGATCCAACAGGAGGCTGTCCTGGCAGCAACCACTTATCTGCAGGGACTTGAAGACACCGAGCAGATTCGACAGCAACTGACACCCGAATTTCTGTTGGTCAAACTGCAGGCGCAGGAAGCGTTGGCAGAAGCCGCCCGCGGAGAAATCAAGGCGATTGCCGATTACAATATCGCCCTCGCTCGTCTGACACAGGCAACCGGGACAGTATTGGATATGCGGTATGTGAAAAATGTGCTGCCGGAGATTACTAAAGCTGATCTGCAAAAGGACTCCGTCAACTAACGATTACTCGCTGCCGGCAAAACCTAACTGCTCGTCCAGCCAGTGGTCTGTCTTTAATACATTCTTTCGCTGTCGCAGTGCCAGTTGCTCTGCGCCACGCTGGGCATACCGAAGCAGGTAACGCACCGATGACGAGGTGATCAGATTATGACCCGCATAGCGCTTTCGGGCATAGGTGGACAATTTGCCCGCGTGCCGCAACAGGACTTCATCTTCTAAACTGAAAATCCCCTGTGCACTGCCGGGATCGCCCTGCCTGGCGGAACGGCCATAGAGCTGACGGTCAATCCGGGCCGATTCATTGGGTTCAGCCGAGATAACATGCAATCCACCCAGTTCCGCAACGCCCCGGCCCAGTTTGATATCCGTGCCGCGACCGGCCATGTTGGTTGCCACTGTGATCTTTCCATGTTGACCCGCCTCAGCGATAATCTGTGCTTCCTGACGGTGGTAGACCGCATTGAGAACCTGATGTGAAAGATCGCCCTGATTGAGCAATCCGCTAAGATGTTCACTGGAATGAACGCTGCGGGTACCAATCAATATGGGCTGTCCTGTTGAATGAATGCGTTTGATCTGCTCGACGATCGTGTTCCACTTAGCCTGTTGGGTTGGAAGGACAATGTCATCGCGTTTTTTTCGCTGACAAGGTCGATGTGTTGGAATGGTGACCACCGGCAAATGATAGATCTGCCAGAATTCATTGGCCGCCTCCGAAGCAGTCCCGGTCATCCCGCACAGCTTATGATACAAACGGTAAAAACGCTGGAAACTAATGCGTGCAAAGGTCGCTTTTGGGGGATTGACCGTGACATCTTCCTTCGCTTCCACGGCCTGGTGAAGACCATCGCGCCAGGAGCGGTCGGGCATCATCCGACCGGTAAATTCATCGATAATGACAACTTTGTCATCCTCGATCAGGTAATGCTTGTCGCGTGTATAAAATTCCTTGGCCGTCAGGGCCTGCTGGATCAATTCCATTGAGCGTCTGTGGCCTGACCAGAGTCCCCCAAGTTGGTCCGTCAGTTGCTTGACACGGTCATGCCCGCGTGGGGTCAAGGTGATCTCACGGTATTGATAATCAATCTGATAATCCTCGGGCGGGTTCAGCTTGCCAGCGATTCCAGCAGCCTGGCTAAAGGATTCAACCTGTTCAGGGTTCGGGGCCTCACCGGAGATGATCAGCGGCGTGACGGCCTCATCGACCAGGATGGAATCGGCCTCATCGACCACAGCATAATGCAATCCCCTCTGCAGGAGCCGGTCGGTCAACGGCCGGGACGACGTCATATTCGCCGCCAGTGCCTCGGTCAACCCACACATGCCTCCTAAGATCAGACGGTCCCGCAGGAAATCGGCGGCAACCTCCTTGTTCGTACAATACGTGATATCGGCCTGATACGCTTGTTTTCGCTGGTCCGGAGGGGTTTGCTGCTGGATATAGGCGACGCTCAACCCGCAGAACTTGTAAATCGGTTCCATCCACTCGGCATCCCGCTGGGCCAGATAATCATTAACTGTTATAACATGACAGCCATGACCCCGCCAACCGGCAACAGTGACGGGCAAAGTCGCAGTCAGGGTTTTGCCTTCGCCGGTTGCCATCTCGGTCACACAGCCAGCATGAAGCCCCAGTCCCCCTGCCACTTGAACGGGAAAGGGTTTTTCGCCGATCTTCCTGAACGCCACTTCGCGAATCAATGCAAAGGCTTGATCCAGTTCAATCAGTGTGTCGCGACGGCATCGAAAGCAGGTCCGCAGATCCAGGGCATGCTGCCGCAGCTTGGGGTCGGTCATCTCTGAAAACTTTTTTTCAAGATCACAGATCCGCCGGGCCTGGGCGAGCAGCCGTTTTGTCCTCGGAACAAAACGATCAAGGCGGCCCACCCCTGCATCCCAGAGTGCATCGGCCCCTCTGGGCAAGGGCTTATTCGAAATGCCCTGAGCCAGCATACGCCAGGTTGTACCGACAACAGCAGCGGTCATCTTAGATATGGGACCTCCCCTGGAACAATTGACGTAAAGACAGCCACCATTGAACCGCTAAAGGTTTGGATTTAAGCTTGACCCGTGTGACCACACGCTGGCCGGTCAATAAGTTGACCGATGAATTTTTATCAGGCTTGATCCAGACCTCGAAAACCTTCTCGGCCGTTTTGCGTCCGCTGGGATCCTGTGCCTGAGTCGGTGTGGCTCCTCCGGCCGCATATCCCAGTGCCTCAGAGGGCAGTACTTCCTGGCCGGCCGGAAAGATTTTGTCGACTGTTCCGGACAACTCAATATCCGGACGGCCTTTGGGGCGAATCTGAACGATGCCCTGGTGCTGTTCCATCAACATCGCCGCCATATTCTGTCCTGACGTGGCACGGATCAATAATGCATCCGTCGGGGCTATATAGCCGACCGGATCACCCCGTCGAAGATAGACGCCGCGCATCTTTTCATAGCTCGGGCAGATCCATGTGCCGGAAAGGCCGGCGCCCAGGCGAAGCACGGATAACTCATACTGCACACGCCCAATTTGCTCCCCTAAAGCCGCGATCTGTTCTTTGATCATCTGGGCGGCCGCGATCTCCTCGGTCCGGGCTATCCGTTCTTTCGCCTGGAGCAATCGAAGTTCGGCAAGAAGCATTTTTTCTTCTGTCAGCAGCGGCATATTGATCGCTTCGACGACCGGTATCTCCGCACCCAGACCTATCATTTGTCCGGAGGGCAGGACCTCTGTGATAAATCCATCGGTGCCGGCATAGACGACTTTCATGTCCTGCGGCTCAACCACCCCCTCGATACGGCAGTAATCCGGTACTTTCAAAACGCCGACTAATAAAACCATGGATGCGACAAGTCCGATGGTGGATCCCACAGCCCGGAACCGGCTTCGGCTCAACTCGTTGCCCGTGGCCAAATAATGCACAAATTTCCCCAAGGGCACAAGGACCCATGAGATGACCGCAGACAATACGAATAAAGGAGCTAAAAAGAACAACTCGTCCGGCAATCGGTCGTTTAAGAACAATAAAATCCGGATGCAGATGAAGATGCGATAAAGCGTCGAGGCGATGCCATAGAAGACAAACCAACCCTTTTCGCCCGCGGTATGGGCCGGGTTCAGAACTGAACGGACTTTCCAGAGATGTTTGCGCACCCAATAATAAAGATATTGGCGGGAGCGATGTCCTAAATTAGGAATCTCGATCAGGTCCGACAGGACATAATAGGCATCAAACCGCAATAGCGGGTTACCATTGAACAGCAGCGTCGAGACACTGGCGATGAAGATCAGGTTGTAAGCGATGATGTGCAGCGTGCCGGTGGACGTATTGGCCCAGATGACAGCCGCTATCGCGGCAATAAACAATTCCACTGCAACTCCGGACATTCCGACAATTATCCGGTGCCATTTTTCGCGGAATGCCCAGGCACTGGACGCATCCATATACGGCAATGGAACAAAGACCAGAAACATCACACCCATAACATGTACCTGTCCGCCGGAACCGCTGAGACGACCAAATTGTTTACAGGCAAAAGAGTGACCAAACTCATGACAGACTTTGATAATGATCGTGCTCAGATACAACAGGAACAAATTATCCGGAGCAAGGACATCGGCACTTTGTACCATCAGTTCTTTAAGGTTGCCGATCACAAAATATAATCCCGTCAGTACACCAAGCAACCAGACAATCAGCCCGATTTTGCCGAATGCTTTACCAACGACCGGAACCCATTTATCCAATAACCGATCGGGGTCGAATAAGGGGATTCGGATAAACAGAAGGTTACTGAAAAAGCCCCGGATCTGACGCCGCATCCGCTGGGTATATCGATTAAAAAGACTTACGGTATCCGGAGGCAAGTCCGCATAAAGAAGATTCGAACTGTACAACTGCCCCAGCAGCTGAATCACTTCTCCCTGAGTGGGGGCACTGTCGGCCTGTTTTTCATTGCACAGCTCCCACGCATCGGCAATCGTTCGGTGCCCATCCAACAGGCCCACAAAAAAGTAAGCCCCTTGGCTGAGCCGTGAGAACTTGTTATTCGACGCATTTTCCAGCACATACCACAGTTGCCCGCGAAAATGCTGACGGTAAATCCGGACATTGGACAACAGTCGCGGTTTTAAGTCGGCTACCCGGTACCAGGCTTCGTGAAATGTCGGTCGCTCAATCGCCATTCAGTTATTCTTTCCATTACAGCCATAATTTCATTCGAAGCCAGTTGGTCAGTTTGCGAGTCCAGATCCATACATAGCGTTTTCTGCCCACCTCGACCTTGGCAACCCCCTCCATTCCCGGACGCATCCACGGATAGGTTTCCAATAGGCGGGCCCTGACTTTGAACACGTTTCGCTGATTGACCACCTCTGCCATGGGATCAATCCGCTCGATTACAAAGCGGATCGGCTTGTCAGGATATGAAGCCGTCGCCAAACGACCTTCCTGACCGACCTGCATATATAACACCAGGTCGTCCGGGACCATTAGCTGGGCCCGGATAGATTCCAATGGACAAACCTCAAAGAGAATATCGCCCGTCTTAACGGGAACTCCGATCCGGCGTTTCAGATCTCCCTTGACCACCACCCCGCCCAACGGTGTGGTTAACCGGGACTGAGCAATCTGGTAGTTGAGCAGATCAATCTGGGCCTGGGCCTTATCGGCGTTGGCCTGAGCGATCTGAGCATCCGCGGTTCTATTATCCCGCATTGCCGCAGCCACCTCTTTCAGGCGCCCCGCCTTTTGGGCTTGAACCGCCGCCAGTTGAAGTCGCAGTTCTGCGGTATCCAGAGTCGCCAGAACCGAAACATCCTGTTCGACAGTATCCCCTACGTCCACTTCGACCGTTTTGAGATATCCGTCAAATGGAGCCGGGACCAACTGCTGCTCAACGGCCTCCAGAACAAACGGGGAATCCGGGCGGAACTGACCTTTGGCAAAGATCAAAAAGACCAGCATCAAAAACAACCCTATTCCGGCGACCTTGGCCCAGGTATGGGTCGGCCCCAAGACATTAGAAAACATCTTTCGCGTTTTTTCGGCAAGGACACTGCCAAGCCAGCGATCATACTGAAACAATTCCCCCAACCGGGCCGTACAGAGTTCACAGCTCAACCGGAGCGTTTCGATCTCGTCCGGCGTGAAGGGGTTTTCGAACATCCGCTCCAGCGTCAATACTGCAAAGACTTCACCCTGTCGGCGAAGCGGCAAACTTAATACAGATCTCGGGTTTCCCCGCTCGGAAAGACTCTGAGCCGCACGATAAATATAGTTCGCCTCGTTTGGAGCCGGCACGAGAATTTCGATATCTTGATCCAAGCATTCCTCCATCGCCGATTCAATCTCCTGGATGAGGCCCATCTTTCGGTAGAACTCTTCTGTATGATTCATCGCCTTGAGTTGAACATGCCGCCCCTCCAGGAATCCCAGGCTGACCCGCTCACAGTGCCACTGTGAAGCAATCTGATTACAACATGCCATCGCCGCCGATGTAAACTTCTCCTGTTGATTTATGGCAGAGACAACATCAATCGCCTGCGTGAGCCGTTTAGCTGCGGCCGGATTGGCATTTGAACGCACTCGAGTTTCAGAGAGGCTGAGCAAACGGAAACCATGCTGAACCTGATTCAAAAGTCGCTGCAGCAAATGAGGATCCTTTGTTTCGACCCGAAAGACGGCCACCAGGGCATCCATCTCTGAAATGGCAAAAGGGATCAGCAGCAGATACTGCTGGACCGGTTGAGCGTACAGTTCATCGGCCCCCTGAAGCGGCTGAAGGATCGATTTTCGTTCAGAGATAACCTGGGGGTACAATTGTGCCGAGCGCCGAAACCACGGCTGCTGCGGATCCACCTGGACGGATCGGGGACAGACAGAAAGGACATGAACAGAACTATCAGGGTTCGCCCTTAAAATCGCGGCCTGTTTGATATGTGCCAAGCAACAATATCCCGAAAGAATCTGGAATAAATAGTTCCCAATCGCATTGTCCGGTTGTGCGGCTGGGTGGCCGGATTTGCCGGGGTTTTGTTCAGGCGCCTCCACCGGTTTATTTTGATTGTCTGCTGGCTCAGTCGTCATAGATTCTAATATCCACTCGATAAACCTTTTTTGCAGGTTAATACGCATCCTGCTTTCATCGTGATGTATCCATCCAATCGTGTTGATAGTGTTTGGGCGGATCCCCCTTTGGGGACATTTAAGAACTTACAGGATATGACATTACAAAAATTTTGGCGAGAAATCAATAACAAATTTCAAATCCCTGCGATCCTATTGGTCATTACCTGTCATCTATACCCTTCAGGGTAGCCCGATAGATCAGGACCCGCGCAGAAACAGGAAATCTCAATCGTAATCAGTTTATATACCCCATACCATAGGAACTATGACTGTTTCAGAGATGTGTATTTTGAACCCATCGACAATTTGTCACGATTTGGTAAACAAAAGACGCAATAAGGCATTTTGTCCGTATGCCTTTTCTGATAGAATAATGGCAACCTCTAAAAATGTGGAAAACAAAAGCCCGGAACGACAGTGACGGGATAAAAACGCGGCATTGGCATTGTGGAATTTGAATTTTTAGAGGTGCCCTAATGTCATTGTCAGACCTTGCGGTCTTTGCTGGAAACTGGCTGGCCGGCACTTAGCCGCAACGCGCTGTCAAGTATGCCGTCGCACAGTGATGCAGGCGCCAATGTTCTGCATATTCAGCACGAGTGTGTATGCCATGAGCATCCCGTCCAAAAATATACAACTCGTTAAAATTATGCTATCCGTTTGAGAGTTGATAGTTCTTAGTTTTTAGTTCGTAGTTAAGGATTCGCCCATTCGGGCGAGGTTTTTTAACGCTTTTCCAGAAAAGATGTAACCTCTCTTGAGATAAACACTTACACTGAAAACAGGCCAGCTTTCGGTCAGCTTGAGTATTTATCTAATTCATTCAATGCAAAAGCATAAGCGCCCACTGAAACAGCGTGGCTGGTGTCCAGGACCGCCGTGCCGATACCGATCCGCTTGAGCGGATCGTAAGCGAGTGTTTCATCGGTTCCGGGTATTGAGATCATCTTGGTCTGGCCCTTGAGGAATTCAGTCTGCTGGCCCGGGTCCTCGAGATCATACACTTTCTGGACAATGCGATCCAGTTCGGTGCCGTCGTACTTTTGGATCGAACCGTTCATCACGTCCAGTACCGCGGGCATGAATAGCCGGTGGCTTTTCGAAAGACCGCCGCCGAGCACGATCAAGCTGTCAAAAAGCGTCCCCACGGTCGAAAGCGCCTCGCCCACCACTTCACCCAATTCACGATAAGCTTCGATGGCCGCGGCCTTGTTGCCTTCGGCCTGGCCTAGCGCGATATCGGCAATTTCCTTCGGACTGGGCGCCGCATCCGGATCGATGTCCGCGTTTTTTGCGTAGCTGTTGCGCACCGCGCGGATACTGGCGCCATCCTCGATAAAACACTCGGGACGTACTTTATTGCGAAGAAGCCATACTTCGGTTGCATTGGAATTGTCGCCGATAAACAGGTCGCCCTTGTGGACCATGCCGCCACCGAAACCGGTACCGAGGGTGACCCCGAACAAGGTGTTATAGCGTTTGGGGCTGCCGGCCTGGGCCAGCATTTGATTGACCTTTGGCAACAGTCCTGCGATGGCTTCGCCATAAACGAACAGGTCGCCGTCGTTGTTGATGAAGACCGGCATATCAAATCGTTTTTCCAGCCACGGGCCAAGCGGCACACCGCCGGCGAACGACGGCAGGTTGCCCACATTGTCAATAATGCCATTGGGATAGTCTGCGGGCCCGGGAAATGCGAAGCTGATCGCAACGGGTTTTTCATCCAGCTTTTCCATCACCTGCCGGAATCCGGTTTCGATGGTTTCAAGGCTCTTTTCAAGCACCTGGACTTCGGCCGGCAGACGGACGGACTCGACCACTTCTTTATTGCCCTGCATCGCGGAAAAAACAAAATTGGTTCCCCCTGCATCCAGAGTTAAAACAACACGATCATCATTCTTATAATCCATTGTTATAATTCCTTAAAGTATTCAAATACTAAGCTTTCACTGAGGACTTTTTCGAGACCATCATTGAAACCCACATGATATAGAGAATCGCCAGCAACGGTACGACAAAGCCAATGACGTTCGATGTCTTATCGGCAACAAAACCCATAATCGGCGGTATAAACGCTCCACCCACAATTGCCATCACCATTAAACCAGACAACTCGTTTGACCGCTCGGGCATGCTGTCTACGGCAATTGAAAAGATCAATGGAAAGATATTGGCGAACCCCAAACCAATTAGGATAACACCGAAGAATGTCACCGCTTTAATTCCCACAAACATACAGGCTAAACCAAACAGAGAAATAAGCACGGTTACGATCAAAAACTTTTTCGGTAACATTTTTCGTAATACCAAACCACCCGTAAAACGTCCTACTAAAATCGGCAGGAAGAACAATGCCCAGCTCACCCAAAGTCCGAATTCACTGAGACCAAATTTCTCTTTCAACAGAATCGGCACTCCGGAACTCATGGAAACTTCGGCACCCACGTAAACAAAAATAGCCGCTACCATCATGGCAACATACCCATTGCCTAATAAAGCAAGACAGGACTTCAGCGACGCTGGCTTTTCACCGGTGTCTTTTTTCTCCTCAATTTTGGCAAAATTAAACCATATCAGGTTTATCAATATTAGCAACGAATAGATCGGAAAAAGGAGCGTCCAGTCCATATCAAAATATTTAAGGGCGAACGGAGGCAGTAAAAAACCCATTGAAGAACCCACCGCTTTAACGGATTGCCCCAAAGACAGATTGCTGGAATACTTCCCCGGTTCGGAAACATCACGCATAATGGGATTACCCACCACTTGCAATGTCGTCGCACCGGCACCTAACAATAAAATTGAAATCAGCAGCACATGAAATTTCATCTGCCCCGCTTCTGCTAAATCCACTTTCGGACCATACATCCCGTTGAAGATCGGAATTAAAAGACCAAGAAGGGCAACCATGAGCCCGATATCCATTACGATTTTCTTGCCCTTCTTGCTCTGAAAAACGCCCATCGGAACGGCTAATATGCCGAACATAATAAAACCGGAAAACGTCATCAACTGAGCCTGGAAGTTGGAAACATCGAATGAATCCTTGACCAACCCAACCAAAGGACCAACAACATCACCAAAGCCCATACACAAAAACGCTAAAAAAATCGGCAGTGTCTTTTTCATTCATATTCTCCTTTATTTAAGGGGTTAAGAGAAGCATGGCTATCTATCGTCCGCCAAATGAGATAGGAACAGCCCACCATCACGGCATGTATTCTACCGGCTTTTTTGGTTATTTGACAATTATTCATTCTTCCAAACCGCCAAAAGATCGATAATTCGGTTGATTCTTGACAGCGTCGGCAATTCCCATTACAAGAAACGCCAGTAAAATAGGCATCGTTTTAATCTTCATCATAATCCTTTCTCAATGAACGTTCAAAGCATCAAATTAATTGCCGATTGCAGAATTCATAAAATTCTTTGCGTTAAACTCCCAAAACACATAAGCATAAGTGGTTTATAGTTATGTTCTTCATAGCCCTGCGTTATACAGTTCCTTCACCAATGCATCTGTCATGGCATAGTCGTAAACGGCCACATTTTTGATTTGTCCCTTGAACCAGGAACGCTTCGGAAAGTCGGTGTTGGTAAAGCCGATCTTGAAACGATTGAGCGTGTCGACCGAGGGATCAATCAAGCAATTGTAGCTGGAGTGGAGTTTACCGTCGAGATAGAGGTGAATCCCATTTTTGACCTGTGTCATCGCCACGTGGTGCCATTTCCCGTTACTTGCGGTCTCTGGCCCTCTAAAAGCGCCTTTCCAGCCTACATCCACAGTTACGCATCCGTCCTTAATGAAAAGGGATATTCCGCCCCGAACCCACTTTTCCTTCGAGCCAGTCAATGCCATAACGGTACCATCAGATTCGGTCTTGACCCAAGCAGACCATGTCATCGACTTGGCGGCTTTAAGTTTCGCGATATCCTCGAACTGAACGACAGTCTTTCCGTCAAAGGTTTTTTCCTCAGACAACTTAATGACCGGAGTCCCCTCTGCCTTAGGCGCCGCTGCTTTTGAAACAGTTGCCTTCTTCGTCTTCTTCTCTCGCTTTGGAGGCGTATACTTTTGAGCATTCTTCGTGCGCGTCTCTTCCAGGGCAATATGCCCAGGGGCTGCGTACGCCGCAGACGGTCGGGCACCTCTTACCGAAATCTCAACGGGCCCGGTGGACTGCACTTGAGCCCAGACCACGAGGTAGTGGCTGCCGTCGGTATCGACGGCGGTGCCCTGACGCAGTCCTGGCGGTGCTTTTCCATCCACCAGCGCCTCGGCGTCGCCTTTGTGTCCCCAGTTACGGACCGTAAAGCAAAGGTTGTCAATTGGGTGCTCGGCATCGGCCTGAATCGTGAAGCTCATTTCCTGCTGCCTGGCCACCACCGGATACTCGCGTCGAGCCTGGCTGTAGGCGAGCACTTGGCAGCCAGACTGTGCATTCGCTGACGGTGCCTGCAACCAGGATTTACTAAGCACGACTAGCTCCGTCGGGTTCTTTGTACTCATTCCTTCCAGCATCAGCATGCGTTTATAGGGCGCATCGAGATTGTAAAACGCGGGCGTGCCATAGACATGCGTCAAGGAACTGTGCGCAGTGCGATCGGGGTGCTTGGCATAGCGACCGTCGGAAGGCATTTGAGCGACGGGCCAATGGTTCCAGGACGGGAATACAGAGTAGTCCGTAACCTCTCCGCTATAGACATCCCCTCGATTAATATCGGCGATGGTGAATGGGTCGTACCTGCCCTTGTAATTGACCACGTGAATTCTGGTGTCTTTGTAGTTTACGCCTTTGGGCGGTCTTTTCTTCCAGGAATAATCCCTGATCTCGCCATCCCGCGTAATCAGCCTCAGGGCGGGGTCGGTCTCGACAACCTGTTCAGGATGCTGGTCGGGACTGGTAATCACCATCCCCTCCTGCCACTCGTGCCGGCTACTGCCGTCGGTCCAGCATATCATTTCCTTAGCTGCCACTCCGTCCGGGTAAATCGTGTAAATCCAGTCGCTCCAATCCCCCCAGCCCGTCTCGGCGTCGTAGTTGGCAATGGTGTGCAGCACGTCCACCAGGGGGTAACGCCATTGGACCACACAGCGTGCCGGTGTGTTCTCCAGGATTTTCACATGATTGGAGAAAGACTCCTTGTCAGACATTGGCTCCTGGCATCCCTTGCCGCCTGAGCGGTTCCAGGTTTCGTTGAACTCGTTGCTGTACCATTCGCCCTGTTCATTCACGATCATCGGGATATAACAGGTCCCGCGCCAAAAAACAAAGCTGGTGGGTTGCTGATCAAATTCGACAACCACATCCGGGTAATTGCCAAACCGAAACATCCCGTCCCAGGTATCGTAGAACTCGAGATGGGAGTAGTAGGCCCCGAATTTACCGGTCTTGCTGCCGGACGGCAGTACTCGCTTATCCAGGTCAGGATCGGACCTTTGAGCCTCTTCAAGGGCGAAAGACCGGTGGGCCGCTGCCACCTGTTCGGGCATGAGCGCTTTGTCGTACAATCGAACCTCATCGATCAAACCGTCAAACGAGAAAGTATCCACAAAGGTATTCCGCCTGACGGGGTATGACTGGGACATTTTCTTGCCCTGACCAATTTGGATCAGCGAACCACTCTGCGCCAAGGTTCCGCCGGCAAACGGTCGCTGCCCGCACAGTTCACCGTCAATGAATAAGTTCACATGTCCCGACTTTGCATCACAGGTCCCGGCCACATGATACCATCTCTTGCGTTTGAGGGCCTTTGTGCTCTCGAATCTAATCACCTCGCTGCCAACTTTGACGGTCATGCCCACATTGCCGTGCGGGCCAATTCCAAGATAGTAGCTCTCCTCATGGCCCTGCTGTATGACCGGAGTCCAGTTCCAGGGATAGGCGCCAAGGGCTACCCAACCCTCGAGAGTTACCGCATTCGTAATTGCCGCGACACGGTTCGCCGGGACCCTTATCGCGGTCGTGTAGCCGTCGAAAGCCAGGCACGTACCGGATACGCCGCGCTTCCAGTAACTTCGGTGCCCTTCAACCGTCGACTCGGTCCCGGAGACGCTCTCTTTGGTTGTCTGACCGATCCCCTCATTAAACGACCAAGAGTGGACGGGCGGAATCACTGTCCTGTCGCAGACCTTCGCTCCTTGTACACGTTTGGGCTTGCTGGAGATTTTAGGAGGGAATTCCTTTTTGACCTGAATACCTTTGCTGGTTAGTGTTATTATCTGGGTCAAGTGATTCGCCGGGTCAGTCCACGCATCGTAGTTCTCTGTCCCTTTTTTGAATATACGAGTGACCGATCCGTTCGAGCTGATCTTAAAATACTCATCGACAAAGTTCGTCGTGTCGACCAGATGCTTCGGTTCCTTTTCGCCAATCTTGTCGCGTTGGAAAGGAATATTGACCGCGTTGAAATGTGGGTTGCGTCCCTCAAACTTCGGCAGGTAACGCCAGTGCACCACGACCTCGTCCGCTGAACTCTTAACGATGCGGGCCCGCGAATAGGTATTTACATTGTCCGGCCGTTTTGCCGGGCCATCTCCTGCGCGTTCGGTCAACTCTTCAAAAAACCACTTTTCCCCGCCCGCTTCCCAGTAGGGCAGATAGCTGGAACCGCGCCAGAACACGAGACGCCCGCCATCGGTCCCAATATTGCGAACCACAACATCGGCGTACGGCAACGTTCGCGAGTATTTCTCGAACGCCTCGCCGGAGTCAATTTTGGTATAGTAAGCTCCGAACTCAGCTGCCTGAAGGAGGCCTGCCATCGGGGTGATAGACGCTGAAGCCAGTAGTATAATAAGCAATAATTTCGATCTTTTCAAAGTCATTTTCTTTTACCCTTTGTCCTTTATTACACATCCTCTTTCAGGGCTTGATCTTGATTTCAATCGGCTCAGATGCTTGAAGCTTCAAGCTCATGACCAGGGTGCTGCCGTCAATTTCCTTTTCAATCCCAATCTTGATATTCTCGGGATTCAGCTCTCTACCGATGACTTCAATCTTTGCTTTGGCGCCGTCCGGCCAGTTCTCGACAACAACGGCAGGATTGACCAATGGCGAACTGTCATTGGCATCCAGTTTCAAGTGCAGTGCATCGGCCTTGTCTGGATTTTGAAGCTTGACCACATAGGCCCGCTGCTCCATATCAAACCCGTCGCTGCGGTAATTTCCGGAAACAACTTTTGCCTTCGCCGGCGAAATCCAGGATTTGCCCAGTATGGCCAGATCCTTACACCTCTTGTCCGTTACTCCGTGCAACATCAGGTGCGTCCTGGAGTTGTCGGTCGAACGGTGGAGCTGCCAATTTTTCCACGAGGTCAAGGATGTATGCGACGGTTTCGAAGCATCAAAAGCAGGTGTCGTAGATGACATTCCATGAGCGACAGGCCAATGGTTCCAGTGACGGAACATCGAATTGGGCCCGTGACTGCGAAATAGACTGATTCTGATATTATCGGTCGGAGGCACAATCATAAACGGGCTCACCTCCGACTTGAGATTCACAACCTGAATACAGCCCTGAGACGGAACATTCATAAGCTTACAGAGCTTGGACGTTTCAGGCCATGTGTAATCGGTCACCTCTCCCTTCAGATTCCCGATCGAAAGCGCTGTGGCTTTGATATTATCCTCAGGCATGCGTCCGGGAGGATGGACAATGATCGCCTCCTGCCAGTCCGTGAATTCATCGATCGCCGTCGAGTGCAGCGTAATCGAACGGACACCGACCATGTCAGGATAGATCGTATAATACTCATCCACCCAATCGCCCTGCCCCGAATACGGGTCGATATAGGGATGCTTGTGCTTCAAACCGACTGGAGCATAGCGCCAATGGATCACCGTTCTGGCAGGGGTGGAATGCAGCACCCTCACATGAGAGAAGCGACATTTCTTGTCGCTCATGGGCTCCACGCAGCCGATGCATCCGTCCGACCCCCCTCGGCGCTCGACAAACTGATTGTTGTACCAGATGTCGTTTTGGGTCACCCAATGAGGAATGTAACTCGTTCCACGCCACAATACAAAATTCGCTCGCGGATCCTCAAAGGTCACAACCACATCGGCACGACCACCGACGCGCCACTGCTTTTCCCACTCGGGCGAATAATTCAACCGTGTGTAAAAAGCCCCAAACCGCTTGCCGTCCTTTGGCCCGGATGGCATTTTGCGGTACTGCAGGACCCGTACTTCAGCGGGCTTCAGGGCCTCATAAGAAGCATGGATCTCCTCTCCGGAGAGAGCTTTTTTATGAATCTTGAGTTCGTCTATGAGACCATCAAAGACCATCCAGTTGAACAACTCCGGGTCCTGGCTGCGGACCGGCACCGTCACTTGTTTCATCTGACTCATACCAATCCAGGTATCGGCCCCCTGTGCGGACGTGAACGGCCCTTTTACAGGATTGCTGCCGACGGACTTTCCGTTCAGATAGAGAGTTAAACCTTTGTCTGCATCAACTGTCGCCGCGACATGTGCCCAGCAATGAAGCGGTAAAGACACGCCGGAGGTGCACGTCTGCCATTGGCCGCCGATATTCGCTTGAACGAGCAAGCGGCCTTGATTGTCGATACCAAAAAAGTAACCCGTCTGACGGTCCTTTTCACAGTTCATGATCGCCGTTTGGTTGAGGCTGAATTCCTGCGGTGCAATCCATGCTTCAATGGTAAAACGCTGGCCGAGTGGAGCGGCTTGATCCGCCTTACGAACCACCCTGGTTGTGAATCCGTCAAATTTTAACGCCTTGCCGCGCACCCCTTCCACCTGTTCAATGTTGCCATAGACCGTATCGCGCGCTTCACCGGGAAGTAAGCCTGAGACTTTATCGGGGGCCACCCACGGTACGAGGCCACGTTTGGGCTTTTGAGGCTGAGGCGTTTTTTTCTCCGCCGGTTGTACGGCGTCAAAGTCCCACTCAGCCGCCACAGGGGCTGCTTGTGCTGCAAATGAAACGACGGCACTGACCACAATGCCTATCCACATTTTATTCATCATATTCTCCATATCCCGTTTACTAAAAAAACGAATTCCTTGCCGGTGCACTTCGTCCGCTGCTCTTGAATGTTTCCAGCTGCGCCTTCATTCTTTTGACGATCTCCGGGTGCTTACTGTACAGATTCGTTGTCTCGCCGGGATCGGTCTCAAGATCGTAAAGCTGCCCAGGAGCCCGAGGATCGGTGTCTTTCAGGGCATACGGTTTCAAACCGGGACGATTGTAATTGTTGCCGCCGGATCCCTTGTGGTCCAGGTACTTCCAGTGACCGTCACGGATTGACAGCTTCAGGGTGTTTGTCTGCTGCAACATGTATTTTCGAACAGGATCATCCCCCTGCTTACCCAGCAAAACCGGGAGCATGTCATAGCTGTCCTCGGCAGCGTCATTCGGCAACTGAGCCCCGACGATCTCGGCGCAGGTTGCCATCACGTCGGTCAGACTTATAAGCTGACCACTTGTTGTTCCAGCCTTCACCTTGCCGGGCCATCGCACAATGAACGGTGTACGGTGTCCGCCTTCCCACTGATCCCTTTTGAAGCCGCGCCACGGCCGAGCTCCATCATGCTTATGTGCAGTCCGCATATTGATGACTGCTTTCACTTCAGGGCCGTTGTCGCTGGCAAACATGACCAGTGTGTTATCTGCCACGCCGAGTTCCTCCAGGGTTTTGAGAAGCTGGCCTACAATATAATCCATTTCGAAAATAAAGTCGCCATGAGGCCCCGCCTTGGTGCTGTCCTTGAACGGGTCGGCGGGAAATGACGGCAGATGTACGGCCTGCATGGAATGATACAGAAAGAACGGTTTGTCAGGGTGCGTCTTTACATGTTGCTGGAGGAAGTCCTGGCTCTTTCTGAGAAATACGAGATCGACCTCTTCGTGATTGAAATTATCCGCGACCATGCCGGGACGGCAGTCATGGCTGTATGGATGATTGGGTAACGCGTCTTTGTTAAGCTTTTTCGTGGGGGGAACAGGGATACGATCGCCCTCAATGTACGCGTAAAGCCAGTCTGTTGTCGGGCAGCAAGCCGTCCCATAAAACATATCAAAGCCCCGATGGATCGGAGCGTCCGGAATAGGATGGGTATAGTCAATCTGCTGAACCCCCTCGATCCCCTGATCGGTGATCCGCTGACCCATGTTGTCATAGAATGACATCCCGATATGCCATTTCCCGATACATGCAGTGGCATACCCCTTATCGCGGAGCATTTGCGGCAGTGTCAGCCGATCCTTTTCAATCAGACAGGGGCCGCCCGCCCCGGTAAACACGCCGCCCATCCCCGTACGGAACTGCATCCGGCCTGTGAGGATGCTGTAGCGGGTCGGAGTGCAGACCGTCGACGGACTGTGGGCGTCGGTAAACCGCATGCCGCCGGCGGCCAGTTTATCGAGATTCGGCGTCGGCACCTTGGACTCGGGGTTATAGCAGGCAACATCTCCATACCCCAGATCGTCCGCAAGAATGAACAGGATATTGGGCGGTTGCCCGACTTTTTCCGCTGGTCCGACTTCAGCCCGGCATCCCGAAACCAAGATTGCTATTGCCATCAAAGCCAAAGCTATCTTTTGTCGAGTAGACATAATATAGTTCCTCATTTAGGTTTCGTTTGTTTTCGCAGATTCTCCACCGCCTTATCAACCTCGAGCAACAGTTCGAATTGCTTGCTCGCCATCTCGGAGCCCGCACACGGTACTGCCCAGGTATACATGCCTCCGGCGGAAAGTACTCGAGTCGTCCATTCAATTGCCTGCTGAGGGGGGAATGCGCATTTACCAATGGTCCAGCGATCCTGCAGCCCCATGAAAACATGGCCCAGGGCCCCATTCCCGGGCTTGTCAACGGGCTGGCCGTCTGCAGTCATCCACGGGCCGGCTTCAATGGCCGTGATCATGGGCAGGTTGATCGGGTCCCAGAATTTGTGTTGCGATCTGGGCGTCGGGTGGCCTCCGAAATAGTCGCACTGGGGTGTCGACCTGAACGGTGGACCCGCCATACGGTTATAGGCGATGATGGCTTTCGGGTTACCGGCATGTACGGTTTCCCTCCACAAGAGGCGCTCAGACTTGGTCAGGCCTCCTGCGCCGTCAAACCACCAGCCATCGATCTTTGACCCGTATTTTTCGACATAATGCTTTAGGATCAGTTTCCTGACGGCTTCGTAATGTGTCATGCCCTGGGACTCGATGTAATTGAACCACACGTCCTGCAACTGTTCCTGAGCTCGACCGGTATGAAAGCCTTCGCAGGCAAAATAGACGAGGGTTTTCTTGCCGGTAGCCCTGACGGCGTCGAGAGCTTCCCCGAGGAGGTCACGTTTGGGAAAGGAGGGTGTTTTGAGGAAACGAGATGTATTGAGGATTTTTTCGAGCTCCGGATGCGGCCCGGTATAGTGAACGGGGTTCGCGGGGTGGGTGACATTGAGTATAACATACGACGCCGTTTTTAACTTGGAAACCTGTTTCGCAAAAACGTTGACATCAAATTCCTCCAGCTTATCGGGCCATTGGGCTGATGGAAGCGGCATGCGCACCCCCCAGGTCCCCGAATATGGCAATGCGTTGGGAGAGGGGTCGAAGGTCCTGACCTTTTCGGCCTCGGCTTGCTTGGCCAGTTTACGGGCTTCGGCGTCGTCGAGCTTTTCAACGCTCAGGACCCTCACTATCTCGGTACTTCCGAGGTCGCCAGTGGCCTCCGGCTTTGCTCTTACGGTCACCTTGACGGCCGTGTCGTCAAAATCTTCAAGATTGATCCCGGGGGCTATAAACTGAGCCTGTCTCGGAAAGCCATGCGTTTGCCCTTCAAAAGATTTCAGGTCATAAATACGCATGTCTCTTTTTGGATGTTTACGGCTCTTAATCGTTCCCTTAAGCACGAGATCGACCTCTACTCCCCGGCGGAGGAAGATCGGCTCGGTCGGTGCCGTTTTCTTTTCCTCAGATTTCAGGCAACTTGTGAACAGCAGGCAAAGACCGGCAGTCATTAACATTATTTTTCTTGTCATTCTTTTCTTTGTTTTATTCATTTGCTTAATCTCCTAAGGGTTCCTCTAAAAATTGACAAATTTACGTGCAATTGCTCGTACCTTTAAATATAGTAAGCTCATTGACAATTAAATCACAGTATTTCAATTCATGGAGATGATTGCGATGATGCAAACAGGCC
>JAOUFG010000046.1 GCA_029858345.1 Phycisphaerae bacterium | reverse complement strand
ATGCGGGATAATCCACGAATATCAGACTGATTCATCGTCGAAGCCGCCTGCACCTGGAAGTGTTTTCAAGAAAATGTAAAAATAACAAAATGATAACTTGACAAAGGTCGTTCCATATCAGCCGCGCGGAAACAGGAATTTTCAATTGTGATCAGTATAGATGGCCATTATGACGAGAAAACCCCACCCGTCAAGACCCTTGCGATGTGAATACCACAGAACTCTTATCCACGCAGCAAACATACCCCTTGGGAACCGGCTGCCAGGAAATGCCGAGCCGGTCTATCAGCTGCCGTATGACATCCCAATCACCCCCGCCCAGCGGCAGGGTCGAAGCGTTATAGGTTCCGGCCCAACAACCGGCCTCCGTATGCTGCATCAACAGTGCCGACAGCAGTACCGGCACGGCAGTCTGATACTGCACGGCATTAATCCCATAATCCCGCCGGGTTTGCGAATGATCGACCTGCCAGAGAAGCGATTGCTGCTCGCCGGACGGGTCCTCAACCGAGACAACAATCCGCTCCAGACCCCCGATTGGCTCCCCTCCGGCAGGTACTCGAAACGTTGCAAGGGCGTTTTGAGGAGTTGTCCGCAGAATATTCATTACGTCCGCACAAAAGCCGTAGTAGAATGTCGCATCAGACACCTGTTCAAGACACCCCAGATTCCAGATATCTTCATGCCCCACCTTAAACGCCCCAAATGGACGCCCCTGCCATTGGGTCGTGACTATTTCAGACACAGGAACCGGCCCCTCCACCATCCGACCGTCTGCATATTCAATCAACGGTGCAACCATCACTTCATCGACCAAACTTTCGGGCGACCAACTGACAAAACGGCTTTCATCGGAATTCGGCGCGGATAACTGATCATTTTCATAAACATTTACCCGATAGCCGCTTATGTCCGGCCCCATGCGGTCAATGAGCATCCGAGCGATATATTCCACCATCCCGGGATTGCTACCCTGACAGATCAGGTGCGGCCGGTCGCCGTGACAGGACTGATTCGTATATGGCATACTGACCGTAAACCGGCCCTGCGGATTGTTCGGCGTGCGGCTTTCACAAATATCGATATAGCCGACCGGCAGCATTGAAATCACCTTGCGCAGTTGGACCGTGTCAATATCCGTACAAGCATTAATCAACAGCACCGGTGCTTTGAGGGAGGTTAAAAATCGAGTTAAGCTTTCGCCGTCTTCAATATCCATTTGCCGGACAGGGTAATGATATCGTGACGCCGCTTGGCACCTGCAAGGGGCCTTGTCCACAAGATGCACTTTTTCAAATCCGTCCAGATGTGTTTGTCCTACCGCCAGAATCCCCTCTCCGACCGCCCCCAACCCTGCCAGAACGACAGAGCGGTAATTGCATCGGTCAAAATTCAGGCAGAGATGTCTGGTCATGGCGTAACATCCGTAAATTGGGCAAACTTAGCCGACCGGTCATAAAACTGCTGGGGTGAGATGTTGTGACGCAGCAGTTCTGCTTTTATCTGCGGCATATATTGAAGCACCACGCCCACATGCAACCGCATCAACTGGCAGTATTCGACCAGCCGTTGCGGCGTACTGGTCACCGCCTCGACCGGACAGCGGCCGCCGCAATAGGCGTGTACGCCGCAATAGTAACAGCCCAGGTGTTTTTTGTAATCGATCAGTTTGCCAAGGTCCTGCGTTTGCAAATGAGGATGACCCTGTTCATCGACCCGGCCCAGTTCCCATTCCATCCCCAAGTCCGCACAGGCCAGAATGCGTCCGCCGACAAGGTCAAAATTGCGGTTTTCTTCTACGCCGCAGCCGGTCGTGCCTCGCCGGGTTGCGGTCAGCAGGTACAGAATCAATTCATCCAGATGAATGATTGACAGCGGCTTCCCCGCCGCCAAACGCTCGATATAGGCATCCAGAATGTATCGCAAATCTCGTTCATATTTCTGGCAATAGGCCGCCAGATCGTCGAACGGCTCCTCGGCCTCGATCCAGTGCCAGAACCAATGACTGACCAGCCCCTGACTCTCCAGGTCAAGAAATTCCTCGAAACAATCCTGCAGCGACTGCGATTCCCGCAGCGTGGACCACATCAGCACTGAGCCGCACAGATTCGGACGCACGGCCCTGAGATTTTCGTGAATGGTTTGCAAATCGGCCCCGGCGCGGATGCGGTTGTGCTGTTCGGCCCGGCCGTCAATGGAAACTGACACCAGCCAGAACTTCGACAATAGCGATTCAAACGCCTCGGCCGTCTTGTCCAGCAGAAGCCCGTTGGTATACAGCATATAATGCAGCCGCGTCCGTGGACATTTTGCCTCAAGCCGTTCGATTGTGTCCGCGATCAACCCCGGCATCAGCAGCGGCTCGCCGCCGTAAAAACAGACCACCGCCTCATTGGTATTGTCTTTTTCAAGCAATTCGGACACCGCCTGTGCATCACGGGCTGGCTGTATGTCGAATTCTTTAGAAAGATGTCTGTGTTCAGTGTCGTCACGGAATGTGATGCAGTCGTTGATGCAACCGGCGCAGCGGGCATTGCACCGCCCCGTCACCGACAGATGCACCATATACGGCGACCAGTCCTGAAATGATGATCGCGTGGCGAAATCACCATTCATTACCACAGCGTCAAGGCGGTTTAAATCGCCCATTTGTTGGTGAACGTGTCCTTTTTGATTGCGAAGTGCAGCAAGCGTGATGTTGTGATCGCCTTTGTGCATGTCGGCTTTCCTTTGCTGAAACAACTCTTACGACTTACTATATCGGAAACGTACATGGTGAGCAAGGGAAAATGACTGTTGACGGCGGGAGCGATTTGAATACACTATCCGGACACAATGCTCAAATTCGGCACCCTACAACTTGATATGCCGTTTATTCAGGCCCCGCTGAGCGGTTATACGGATCATCCGATGCGGGTTCTGGCCAAGCGGTTCGGCTGCCCGCTGACGTTTACCGGCGTGATGCTGGACAAGATCGCCCTGCATCATAAGGCCCTGAAAAAGCTGAAATTCCAGCCGCAGGACAACGAACACCCCGTCGGGGCACAGGTGCTTGGCGACGACCCGGAGGTCATAGCCGCGGCGGCGGAAAAGTTTATCGAGGTCGGCTACGACCTGATCGACCTGAACTTCGCCTGCCCGGCGCCAAAGGTGCTGCGGCGGGTGCGAGGCGGCCACCTGATGCAGCAGCCGGGGTTCATCCGCGAAACCTTTCTGCGAACCCGCGAAAAGGTCAACTGCCCCGTCTTTATGAAGATTCGCATCGGCTACGACGGCAGCGAAGCGGCCAACGAGGATTTCTGGACGATCTGCGAAAACGCCGCGACGGATGGCGTGGACATGCTCGCCATTCACGGACGGACGGTGCACCAGAAATATCGCGGCAAAGCCGACTGGTCACTGATTATTGAAGTCAAAAAACGCTTTCCGAATCTGACCATTTTCGGTTCCGGCGACATCATGACGCCCGAAATCGCCATCCAGCGACGAGAAGAATCCGGTGTTGACGGTGTTATTGTCGCCCGCGGCGCCATCGGTAACCCCTGGATCTTTCAGGAAATCCGGGCGTTGTGGAATGGGCAGGAAAAACCGCACCCCCCTTCTTTGGAAGAACAGGGCAGGATTATGCTTGAGCATTTCGAGATGATCTGCCAAACCCGGGACGAACGCAAAGCCGTGCCGTATTTTAGAAAATTCCTCGCCGGCTACTGCAAACGCCACCCTGACCGCAAGAAAACCCTCCTCGCCCTCATGGCCTGCAAAACGAAACAGGCGGTGATCCAAACAATCATTGAGCATTATAAACTATAGGACGGGCTGGCGGGGTGCGGCTTTTGCTGCATCGCAAAGAGTTTCAGGACCAATCGTTCGATGGCTATCGGAGCGGATGTTTGGCCCGTTTTCATGCCAAAGTCAATCCGTCCCAATTCGGACAAAACCCATGCAAGCTGATGTAACGACAGCCGGTTGAGCTGCTGCAAGAATTCATTTTGCTTGTATTTAACCCCGATTTTAAGGGCGGCCTGCTGGGGCGAAAGACCTTTGGAGATCATGCCTTTGGCTCGAAACAACCGCCTGAAATGGTAACCGAACGCACCCACCACTGTGAATTCGGTGTTCTTGTCCGCCTGAAACATATTTCGAATTCGAGAAACCGCGGCCCCTGTTCTTCCGGAAATGATCGCGTCAATCACATCAAAGGCATTGAACATCCGATTGTGTCCGATCAGCGATTCAATATCATTGACGGAGATTGTTTTTCGAGGCGCCACATACATCACCAGTTTGTCCATCTCCCGGCAGAGACGTCCCGGATCGTCGCCCACCAACTCGACTAAAAACCGGCTGGTTTGACCGTCCAGACGAATCGCATGGTTCCGTTGAGCATACGAGGTGATATAGGCGGGCAATTGATTGGGGTACAGTCTGCCGACTTCGATTAAGCCGCCTGTTTTCTGGAACTTCTTATGGAGCCGCCTGCGCTTGTCCCAGGATGTTTGTGTGAGGATCAGTACGCCTGTCGGACTGGTCCTGTCCAGATAGGCCTCCAGGGCGTCGGCATGGGCACTGACAAACGGCTCTGCATCCTTGATCAGCACAATGCGTTTGGATGTCAGGAAAGGCAGCGTCCTCAACTCGTCCAGAACATCGGACAACTGAGCGTCCTGGGCCTTTGGCTCATACAAGGCCATGGTCGGATCTTCAGACCCCAAAATCGAACGGACGAGCTTTTCACATTCATTGGCAACGAGAAACGGATCCTCGCCGTAAATGACATAGAAACCTAACGTATCCTGTTGTTTTTTAGGAGGCATTAAAAACCCGTACCCTTCAGGGTAGTAAATTCCCGCGAGGAATCCCGAAACTTACGACTGCAAAACTACTTAGCCGCGTATAAATGGGAATTTTCAACCGCGATCACTGTAATTATTCTGCCGATTCTGTCGTTTCCGCGTCGTCTTCCTCAATGATCAGACGTTCAGCCGCCACAAGATGGTCGCCTTGCCTGAGCGAGATCATCCGGACTCCGGCGGTATTGCGGCCAATCGCCCGCACCTCTTCCAGACCGGTCCGTACGATCATGCCGTTGGCCGTAATCATCATTAATTCGTCATCGTCGTGGACCGCTTTGACCGTCACCACCTTCCCATTGCGCCGCGTGGTTTTAATATTGATCAAGCCCTTACCGCCCCGGCTCTGCGGGCGGTAGTCTGCAAGTTCGGTTCGCTTGCCGTAACCCATCTGACACACTGTCAGCAGCGAGGCGCCTTCTTCGGCGACGACCATTCCAACCACCACATCGTCATCCCGCAACGAAATACCCCGCACGCCGCGGCTGACGCGCCCCATGGAACGGACATCGGATTCATGGAATCGTATCGACATGCCGTTGCGGGTGGCGAGAATCACATCATCCTCCCCACTGGTAATCGCAACGCCGATCAACATATCATCTTCGTCCAGTTTGAGAGCGATGACTCCATTGCTTCGGGGATTGCCGTAGGCACTGAGCACCGTTTTCTTGACGACGCCCTTTTGGGTCGCCATGAAAAGCTGGCGTTGGTCATCAAATTCCCGAACATTAATGATGGAGGTGATTTTTTCGTCTTTATCAAGCTGGAGCAGGTTGACGATGTTGCGACCCTTGCTCTGACGGGACATCGCCGGAACATTGTACACTTTCAGCCAGTGACAGATTCCCTGGCTGGTAAAGCACAGCAGGTAATCGTGCGTCGACGCGACAAACAAGTGCTCCAGAAAATCGCCTTCCTTGGTGTCCGATCCGATCACGCCTTTGCCGCCGCGGCCCTGCGTGCGATAGGTATCAATCGGCATCCGCTTGATATAACCGCCATGGGTAATGGTGACGAGCATCTCCTCTTCCGCAATCAGATCCTCCATTTCGAAGGTATCCGGTTCGTCCACCAGGATCTGTGTCCGGCGAGACCCTTTGTATTTCTCTTTGATTTCGTGCAAATCCTCGCAGACGACATCTAACTGCAAATCACGGCTGGCCAGCAGTGCTTCGTAATCAGCAATTTTTTCCATCAGTTCAGAGAATTCGTTCGCAAGCTTTTCGATTTCCAGTCCCGTCAGACGCTGGAGCTGCATGGACAAAATCGCATCGGCCTGCGGGCCGCTGAGGAAACAATCTTCGGCAGTATGTCGATCGATAAAGTCCTTCGGAAGCAGCTTACCCAATGTTTGCACCTCTGCTAAACGCAGCGGTTTTTTCATCAGGTTGATTTTAGCGGTCGGGGCGTCCGGCGAGGCCTTAATCAGTGCGATAATTTCATCGATATCCCCTACGGCCAGGATTAACCCTTCCAGAATGTGGGCACGATTGCGGCATTTTCGAAGCAGGAAGCGTGTTCGCCGACGGATTACGGTCAATCGATGATTGATATAAAGCCGGAGCATCTGCTTGATGTTCAGCGTTTCGGGGCGATTGTTGACCAGCGCCACATTATTGATGGCAAACGTATTCTGCAGCGGCGTCAAGCGGTACAGATTATTGAGGACGACGTTGCTGTCGGCGTCTTTTTTCAGTTCGATGACAACCCGCATGCCTTTGCGGTCGGACTCATCCCGAATATCGGAGATATCGCCGATCTGATCGTTGCGGACACAGTCGGCAATCTTGGAAACGATGTTGGATTTGACGACCATGTAGGGAATCTCAGTAATGACGATGCTTTCCCTGCCCTTCTTGCTGGTCTCAACATGGGATTTGCAGCGGACCTTCAGATGGCCCCTGCCGGTGACGTAGGCGTCCATAATGCCTTTTCGCCCGCAAATGACGCCGCCGGTGGGAAAGTCCGGCCCGGGCAGGCGTTCCAAAATCTCCTTAAACCCGCACTCCGGGTCCTCGATCATCAGCAGCAGCGCATCGCAGACTTCGCCCACATTGTGGGGTGCGATATTGGTGGCCATACCCACCGCGATACCGCTGCCCCCGTTGACCAGCAGGTTCGGAAACTTCGACGGCAAAACCGTCGGTTCCTGTCGCGTCTCATCATAGTTCGGGACAAAGTCAACCGTATCCTGTTTGAGGTCCTCAAGCATATCGGTCGCCGCCTGCGTCATACGGGCCTCGGTGTATCGCATCGCCGCGGGCGGGTCGGCGTCAATGCTGCCAAAGTTGCCCTGGGGATCGACCAGTTGAACACGCATGTTCCATTCCTGGCCCAACCGCACCAAGGTTCCGTAGGTCGCCTGATCACCGTGCGGATGGTAGTTACCGCCGGTGTCACCGACGATCTTGGCACATTTACGATGTTTGGAACGGGGCCCCAGATTCAGGTCATTCATCGCCACTAAGATGCGCCGCTGAGACGGCTTGAGGCCGTCGCGCACATCCGGCAAAGCACGCGCCACGATGACGCTCATGGCATAATTGAGATACGAATTCTTGAGTTCGTCAAGAATCTGCATGTCTTCAAACCGTTCGGGCTGAACGATGTTTTCTGTGTTTTCATCCATAAAACTTCTGTCCTTTTAGAGTCTGAAATGAACCGGAGCGTCTATCCCTAAGCCCCGGATTACATAGAAAGCAATAGTTTATCCTCAAGGGCGGAAATTGTCAACGAAACCTTCGTATTTTGGATGCTTAAAAAGGGCCTTTTTAGAACAATTATGGGGGATTTTTAAAGAATTTTTGCTTTTGAAAAAAACGCCTCTTCGGGACGGTTAATACGCCCTCTCGCCGCCGCCGTAAATGACCTTGATATTGCTCAGATTGGGGATCATCAGCGGTAGATTTTCGGCTGGCGAGAACGCCTGTGACCAATAGACCATCACCGCTTTTCCCATCAGATAGTCCCGCGGAACAACACCTTTTCGATAGGTCCGGCCATTATTGCCACGCCCTTCATCGTACCAGGCACGACTATCATAGCTGTTATTGCTGTTGTCTCCGCACACAAAGAATTCGTCCGTGTCGAGCGTAAACGGCTTTTTCTGTGTGGCTCTTAATGCCGGCGTCATTCCTTCCCGGCCCATATAAAACGTATCCCGATACAGGCCGATATGCCGGATCTGAACCGGTCCGACTGCGAAAAGTTTTACCATCGGCGGCTTTTCGTCCTCGGCATCTTGCGGCTGAAAATTCTCATCGGTCGATAAATCATACGTAAATCGCCTGTCCCCCCAGCGAAGGACCAGAAGCTGGTCGACATTGGCGAATTCAAACTTCTCAAAACGTCCCGGCTCAATGCCTCCTGAAAGGATTGGCGCCCGCAGTTGAGTGGTTTGGCCATTGAACGTTTTCTCAAAAATAATCGCACCGCGAAATTCAACCCGTGCCGAATAATGCACACCGTATTTCTCAAGAGACGCTCCGATCATTCCGTCAGGGTCGTCACATTTTGCGTAAAAATTCACCATCACGTCACTGACGACCGGCTTAAAGGAATGTCCTGAGCTTTCATTGTATCCATAAAACGCGCGGAAATCGTCGGGGCTGTTTGGCACATAAACCAGGGTGTGCCGTGTCCGGGTGGTCTCCTCCAGTGTAAAAACCGTTTGGCCCTGAAGGTTCCAGGCCGAATTCGGCTCGTTTTCAAACAGAGGTTTCCATACTTGATTTTGGGTGTCCTGCCCCTGTTCGACTAACTCGTCAAAATGTCCGGCAGAATCAAGGGGCTGGTGGTCCTGCAGAAAAATCGGCATCCAAAGCTCTTTCTGGACATTGGCGGGTTTTCGGGCAATCCTGCCGTCGATAAAAACATCGCCGTTGATGAGTTCGACGGTCTCACCGGGCAGCGCAATCAGGCGTTTGATATAGCTGTCCAGCGGATTCGTTGGATTCTTGAACACCACAACGTCCCATCGCTTGGGCTCGAAAAACTGATAGATCGATTTCAGCACAAAAATGCGGTCGCCGTTTTTCACATGCCCAATCGCATCCATCGGCTCGACATAATCGCAGTTGGGGCAGTGCGGCTGACCATAGCTGACCCCGTCATTGCCGATGTCGAAACCGTATCCGCAGCGGCAGCAGCGCATACGGTAGTGGGCTCCGCAAAGGGTTTCGGCCATGCTGCCGGTGGGTATCTGGAACGCCTGCATGGCGAATATCATAAACAATAACGCCAGGATAAACGCCACAAGCAGCCATTCGAGTAAAGTAATGACGCTTTCAACCGAATGCCGGTGCCGATGGGCTAAGCTTTCGTACGATTCTGATTGCTGTTCTTGTTCCATTTTATTTCACCACGAAGGACACCCCGTATCAAGTACGGGGCAGGCTCCGAACACGAAGGTAAAAATTGTATATTGTATATTCTAAATTATTCGCCGCTGTAAATGATTTTCATGCCGTCGGGGAACGGAATCCACCGAATGGGTTCTTGCTTCAGCCGATAGCCGCCGGGCCAATGGACAACAAAGGCCTTACCGACAAGATAGTCTTTGGGAACCACTCCCGCCGGATAGCTTTTGCCGTTGTTGGCCAAGCCGTCTTTATTCCACATTCTTGAATCCGCACTGTAGGGGCTGTTGTCGCCGCAGGCAAAAAACTCATCGTCGCCCAAGTGCATCGGGGTATCCTGCGAACCTCTGAGGACCTGGGGGGCATCGTCGCCGGAAAGATAGTGAATGTCCCGGTACAGGGCAATGTGGTCCAATTGCAGTTGGCCCGTGCCGAGAATCTGCACTTGCGGGGCAATTTGACGATTGGCTTGTGAGGCGTCAATCTCGCCTGCCAAATCGTAAACCAGTTTGGTTGCCCCGTATTCCAGTACAAGCTGCCGGTCCAGTGTTGCAAACCGAAAGCGTGATATTCGATTTAAATCTTTGGGGTCGCATTTCTGCTGAAGCAGCGAAATCGGCTGGCCATTGGAAGCCAGGCGTGAAAGCTCCATCGTTCCGTCCGAGGAAACCTGTCCCTGATAAGTGGTGCCGTACTTGCGAATCCGGGCCCCCGCTGTTGATTGGTCTTCCATCGCCATGGAGTACTGAACCATCAAATCGCTGCATATCGGCATCTGGGAATACGTCATGGGATTGTCATAGCCGTACGTTGCCCTGAAATCGTTACCCTGGTCGTCATTGTACTGAATCCGATGCAGCCGCCCGTCGGGGGCGCTTAGTGAAAAGGCCGTCGGCTCTTCAGACAGGTTCCATTTTGACGACTCGATATTTTCAAAGGGCTGTTTCCATGAATGGCCGTTAAACGTTCTTTCATTGGGCCGGGCCGGTTGATAATCGTTGTTATAGATGATCATCCAGAGTTCCTCCTGAACCTTCGCCGGCTTACGCTGAATCTGACCGTTGATAAAAATATCCCCATCCATAATTACCAACTCTTCGCCGGGCAGACCAACGCACCGTTTGATATAATTGATATTCGGTTCTGTGGGGTTCTTAAAAACGATCACATCCCAGCGTTTGGGCCGGAAAAACTGATAAACACTTTTCAGAACGAAAATCTGATCACCCTTGAAGACCGTATGCAAAAACGGCTGTCGGACCCGGTTGTTTTGAACGGTATAAAGCCGCTTGGTGCCATCCAGGAACAGCGGCGGCTCAAAGTGACCGCAACTGGGACATCGTGACGAAGAAAAACTCCCCGGTTGAGCGGGGTTCGGATGCATAACGGGCAGTTTTTGGGAAGGGTTTGCTGTGTTGACCATCCCATAATTCCCGGCTACAAAATCGTGGTCGTACCGGTAGCCGCACTGGCCGCAGCGAACACGAAAATGTGCACCGCACAAGGTTTCGCCCATGCTGCCGGTTGGGATGCGATAGACCTGCATGACAAAGATGATAAAAACCAACGTGCCGGCAAAGGCCGTGAACAACCATTCGACGTTATGATACACACCGTCTATTTTCGCGTTGCCGCTGCTTAGCTGGTTTTCTTTAGAGGTCGAAAACAAAAGGACATCCTTAAAAATGGCATAAAGTTGTGATTATGGACAAAATTTGCCCCAAGGTCAAGAAGAGACTTCCTCTTTCATCCCAAAAACCAGTAAAATAGCGATTTCGGGGCCACCCCTATTTGCCAAAGTTTTTTGAAATTCTTTGAAAAAACCCTTGATGCATCGAAGTCTTTTGTGTATAGTAGGTTGCGGTAATTGGTTGAAGATCGCTCGGAATATACCTTATGCTGTGTCTTTGAGGATAAAATATAACTTTAAGATTAGAGGGTAGCAGATGTCAACAATCACAAAGAAAGATCTCATTGACAGAATTTCTGATGCCACTCAGGCAAAGCGGGTCGTCGTAAAACGCATTGTTCAGCAGTTTCTTGATGAAATCGTTGCTGAATTGGAAGCCGACAATCGGCTGGAATTCAGAGATTTCGGTGTGTTCGAAACGCGAACCCGCACGGCCCGTGTTGCTCAAAACCCCAAAACCCTGGAACGCGTCCAAGTCCCTGCGAAAAGAAGTGTTAAATTCAAGATGGGTCGTCTCTTGAAAGAGAAATTAGGGAGTACCCCTTCTGTTGAACAACCCCAGGAAGTTTAACCGGTTGCCAGAGGGGTATCTTCAGTAACATTCATCTTCGAAACTTTTAACATAGAGCAGCGGAGGCGTTGACATGGCCGAAGGCAGAGTAAAGTGGTACGATAAAAAAAAGGGGTATGGTTTTATCGCCAGCGATGAGGGCGGTGATATCTTTGTTCACTATACAGATTTTTCCAGTTCTTCACTGCGGTCCCTTAACGACGGCGAAGAAGTCACTTTCGACATCACTCCCGGTGAAAAAGGGCTTCGTGCACACAATGTCGCCTTGAAATCAGAAAAAAAAACGGCCTTGACCGCTAATACTTAGGCCTCACCGAAAGCATCCCGGCCATTTCCCTATCTCTTTTGTCCGAAATAAATTTTACTTGCTCTGTGGTTGGATTTTCTGTATATTCACAGGAGTGATACGAGGAGAGTATAGTAGTTACGATTGAAAATTCCCGTTGGGTCGCGGCTATGGTGGTTCGTGACCGTAAGTTACGGCTTTACCCCCGGGAACTTATTACCCTGAAGGGTATATGTTTACAGCACCATCCCATCCAGTTCTTGACTGTCAGGTACTTGTCCTGAACAAGCACTACATGGCCTTCCGTGTTATTTGTGCCCGCCGGGCGTTTTCCCTGCTCTGCCGTCAATTGGCGGAGGTCATTTCCTGCGATGACGGCACTTATGCCAATTATGACTTCAATACATGGCGCCAGTTGAGCGAAACCCGGCGCAGCTTTGAGGCCCATAAGCACGACTGGATTTCCACGGTCAACTTTGATATCGCCGTTCCGCGGGTGATTCGCCTGCTGTGGTATGACCGCGTTCCCAACAAAACAGTCAAGTTTAACCGCCGCAACCTGTTTGCCCGCGACCGTAACCACTGCCAGTACTGCGGCAAAAAATTTCCCACCTCTGAATTATCACTGGATCATGTCATTCCCCGGCGTTTGGGCGGTGACGCGACATGGAACAATATTGTGTGTGCATGCCTGAAGTGTAACGTCAAAAAAGGCGGCCGAACGCCGACCCAGGCACACATGAAGCTCATTCAAAAACCCGTCAAACCCAAAAACAACCCGGTCATCCACATCCATCTCAATCACGAGCGATACCAAAGCTGGAAGCAGTTTCTCGATCACGCCTACTGGTCCGTGGAATTGACCTGACGGCGGCTAAAAATGGGAGTTGATGATGGCGACGGTCAGATTGTAAAGGCCGTGAACAACCATCGCCGCGACAAACCAGTAAAATCCAAACGCAAGGTCCGCGGCTCTGCCGTCGATGGTTTGCTTTTTCCAGACCCGCACCAGACCGAATGAGGCAACAACCGAACAGACCACATGCAGCGCCGTACAAACGGTCCATCGAAAATAACAATAGCCGGCAAAATTCTCCATTGTCTGAGGATGGGTATAGAAATGGATATACAGCAGATTTTCAAAAGAGGCAAAAACCGCCGCCGAAATCACCGCCGCAATAATGAATTGGCCGGTCGAAAAAATCCGGTACGGCTTCTTCTCCAGCAGATAAATCATCCCGGACTGCTTGAGCAGTTCTTCAATCACGGGGGCAAACAGAATCATATACAAAATCCGGAACAGGGTCTGCCGACCGGCCATGAACGCCCCTGCAACCGCAAACGGTCCGGCGACCAGTGCGGCAACGAGCGTGACAATCATATTGCCCGGCAGCGTGCAGGCCGCCCTTTTTTGTGCGATCCACTGGCCCAATTCGGACTGCTGAAGTTTGCCGGTAAAGGCCGGTTCGTTCAGGACCGAGTCCCGTATGGTCGAAATTTCATCTTCGTGTCCGTCAACGGGCCCCACGTTTTGCTCAGTCGGGTCCGGTTCAAAATGACCATTGAACCCGGCCGGTTCGGCATTGACATCAAAATAGTTTTCCGGAGTCGTCATTTCAAGGCGGTCCCATAGACAAGAACCTCAACCCCGCCGGGTTTTTTGCGCTGCTGTCCCTGGGTGGTCGAGGTTTCATAGCGAATGTTCCACACGGCCGAGGCCCCCTGCCGGGCGGCTTGTTCGAGCATTCGCAATACCGCCTGGCGGCGGGCGCGTTCCATGAGCGTGACATACGACTTCATTTCGCCGCCAAACAGCGTCCGCAAGCCCGCGGCGAAGACCTTGAAGTAGTCCGTCGCGATAACAGCCGAACCCATCACCAAAAACGGCTGGGCTTTGGCATACTGGGGCGGCACGGTTTTCAGGTTGGTCACAATGATGTTCGAAAACTGCTGTTCCCTTTCAGCCAGTTTTTTGAAATGGTGCAGTTCGATTCCCTTGCCGATGAGCATACACACCAGCACCAGGAACAGCGGGATGAAGATCTGAAAGAAGAACTGAAAAGCGATCATGTGGCCGCCCCTTCCTGCGGTGAGTCGATTGCGACAACGACGGCCGTACCGTAGCAGTACAGTTCCGCGGCGCCGGAGGTGATGGAACTGGTCGCGAACCGCACGTTGACCACGGCATTGGCGCCCAACTGCTGGGCCTGGGCCAGCATTCGGACCAGGGCCTCCCGGCGGGATTCGACCAGCAGTTCGGTATAGCCGGTCAATTCACCGCCAACCAGATTCTTCAGCGATGCGGCAATGTCACGACCAACATGTTTGGCGCGAACCGTGTTGCCCTGGACAAGCCCTTTTATTTCAAGAATAGGATAACCGGGGACGGTTTCTGTGTTGACGACGATCATAAATAGACTCCTGTTAACAGCTATATCGTATCGATAATCATATTGAACGTTTTGCTGGGGCGCATTTGTTGGGCGGCCAGCGTCGCATCGGGCAGATAATAGCCGCCGATATCGATGGGGCGGCCCTGGGCAGCCAGCATTTCCTCGTTGACCGCTGCCTCGTTCTCTGCCAGATGCTTTGCAATCGGGCCGAAGCATTCGGCCAGCGAGGCATCGCCGTCCTGTGCAGCGATTGCCTGTGCCCAGTACATGGCCAGGTAGAACGTGCTGCCGCGGTTGTCAATCTGGTTGACTTTGCGTGATGGGGTCCTGCTGTTTTCGAGATAGCGGCCAATGGCATCACTCAGCGTCGCGGCGAGGATTTTGGCTTTTTCGTTGCCGGTCTTTTCCGCGATCAGCTCCAGCGAGGGGACGAGGGCACAGTATTCGCCGAGCGAATCCCATCGCAGGTGCCCTTCTTTGAGGAACTGCTGGACGTGCTTAGGAGCCGAGCCGCCGGCGCCGGTCTCGAACAGGCCGCCGCCGTTCATCAGCGGGACAATCGACAGCATCCGGGCACTGGTTCCCAGTTCGAGGATCGGGAACAGGTCGGTCAGGTAATCTCGCAGGACGTTGCCGGTGACGGAGATGGTATCCTCGCCCTTGCGAATGCGGTCGAGCGAAAACTGCATGGCATCCTGCGGCTTCATAATATGGATTTCCAGCCCGGTGGTATCGTGTGCGGCCAGATACTGTTTGACCTTGGCGATAATGTGGGCATCGTGGGCGCGGTTCTCGTCCAGCCAGAACACTGCCGGAACACCGGTTGCTTTGGCGCGATGGACCGCCAACTCAACCCAGTTTTGGATCGGGGCATCCTTGACCTGGCACATACGGAAGATGTCGCCGGTTTGGACCGGCTGGGCCATGATTTCGCGGCTTTTTTCGTCGACGAGCCGGATGGTGCCGTCGCCTGGGGCCTCGAAAGTCTTGTCGTGCGAGCCGTATTCTTCGGCCTTTTGCGCCATCAGTCCGACATTGGAAACGCTGCCCATGATTGCAGGGTCAAACTGGCCGTGTTCTTGGCAGTCTTCGATGATCTGCTGATACATGGTTGCATAGCAGCGGTCCGGGATCATGGCAACCGTGTCCTGCAACTGGTCGTCATTGTTCCACATCCTGCCGCCGTCGCGGACGACATTCGGCATGGACGCATCCACGATAATGTTATTCGGAACGTGCAGGTTGGTGATACCGTGTCGAGAATCGACCATCGCCAGTGCGGGGCGATCCTTATAAACAGACTCGATATCCGCTTTGATTTCGGCTTTCTTGGTCACGTCGAGTTTTTTGAGTTTCTCGAGCACGTCGGCCAGACCGTGGTTGACATTGGCGCCGATCTTTTTGAGTGTCTGAGCGTGCCGCTGGAGGGCGTCCTTGTAGTAAACCGAGACACAATGGCCGAAGATGATCGGATCGGAAATCTTCATCATCGTGGCTTTCAGATGCAGCGACAGCAGCGTGCCGTCTTTTTTCGCCGCATCGATCTGCTCCGCATAAAATTTGCGAAGTTGGGCCACGCTCATCACCGCGATATCGGCCACCTCACCGGCCTGCAGAGCGAGTTTATCTTTCAGGACCGTGACCTTGCCGTCCGCATCGACAAACTCGATTCGCGTCGTGCATGGGGTGTCCATCGTCACGGATTTTTCGCTGCCGTAAAAGTCGCCTTCGGTCATGTGGGCGACCCGTGCCATAGACCCGGACTCCGGCCAGGGCTTCATCATCTTATGCGGATGCTTTTTGGCAAATTTCTTCACGGACGCGGCGGCCCGGCGGTCGGAGTTGCCCTCACGCAGAACGGGATTGACGGCCGACCCCAGCACTTTGGCAAAGCGTTTTTGCAATTCCTTTTCGGCATCTGTTTTGGGTTCTTCCGGATAGGCAGGGATATCGTAGCCGGCATCCTGCAGTTCGCGGATGGCGGCCTGCAATTGCGGAATCGAGGCACTGATATTGGGCAGTTTCATGATATTGGCTTCGGGCGTTTTGGCCAACTCGCCCAATTCGGCCAGATGGTCGTCTATTTTCTGCTCAGCGGTGAGTTTGTCGCCGAAATTAGCGATGATCCGCCCGGCCAGAGAAATGTCCTTTAAATCGACCTTGATGCCGCAGGTTTGGGTGTATGCCTCGACCACCGGCAGCAGCGCATAGGTTGCCAACGCCGGGGCCTCGTCCACTTTCGTCCAGATGATGTTAAATTCTGTCATTTTGTCTCGTATTTCCCTGAAATTTGGATCATTTCAAATCTTAGAACACATTTTCCGATGAGGTGTTCCTGTTGACGTGCTATAGAGTCCGCATCCTACTATTTGATGCCAAAATGTCAATCAAAAATCCACTATCTCGGAACTCTCGTTACTGGGTCTTGTTTTGTGCCTTTCTGTAGTAGCAATACGTATTTTTTTGACATCGAACCGGTTGGGGGTTATGATACGCCCTTTGAAAAGTCGGATTTACAGGATAGGTCCACTGAATCAGGAAACGTATCGACGGATTGTTTCGGGACAAAATCAGGGATTCGGGGCGCGTGTTTTAAGGTTGTTGCTCCGTGGCGTCGCTCTGATTTACGGGTTGGCCGTGCGCCTGCGGAATCTTGGCTACCGGTGGGGCATCCTGCGAAGCCACGCGGCCGGCGTGCCGGTCATCAGCATCGGCAACATCACTGCAGGCGGCACCGGCAAGACGCCGCTGGTCATCTGGCTGTGTAACTACCTGCAAAACAAGGGCATACGCTGCTCGATCCTGACACGCGGCTATAAAACGCAATCGGGCGATATTTCCGATGAACCGGCCCTGCTGGCCAAATCCTGCGAGGGAACATCCGTTGTCATCAATCCAAACCGGCTGGCCGGAGCACACAAGGCCGTTTCGGTTCACCAAGCACAGGCGATTGTGATGGATGACGGTTTTCAGCACCGCAAACTGTGGCGGGATCTGGATATTGTTGCCGTTGACGCGACCTGTCCGTTCGGGTATGGCCGTATTCTGCCCGCCGGACTGCTGCGGGAGCCGATTTCGGGCCTGGCCCGTGCATCGGCGGTCGTGATAACCCGTGCCGACCAGGTCAGCGGAGAAGCGCTTGACGCCATCGAGCAGCATACTCGCCGCTATGTGCCCACGATTCCCATCGCGAAAACGGTCCACAAACTCAGCCATGCCGTCAGCTACCCCAATCAGGTCATCGGGCTGGAGGAACTGCGAAGCAGGAAAGTCTATGCCTTTTGCGGCATCGGCAATCCGCAAGCCTTTTTTGACAGTCTGAAACGAAACACTATCGCTCTGTGCGGCACCAAAACCTTTGACGACCACCATGCTTACACCCGTGCCGACGTGGAACAGATTTTCACGGAGGCGGCCGCCTGCGGGGCGACGGTGATCCTGTGTACCCAGAAAGACTGGATCAAAAACGCGTTATTGGCGCCTTCACGCGAGGGGATTGTTTTTGCTTATCTGGCAATGGAACTGGACTTTCTTGAGGGAGTTGATAAAATTACCGGGTTGATGGATTCTCTGCTCGATACCACAAATGGAAAGTGTTCCGTATGAGTTATACCGATTTATTGAAAGCCGTTACGAATCTGGGCTCGCCGAAGATTCTGCTGGTCGGCGATTTCATGCTTGACAGCTACATTTATGGCGATGCGCTGCGGATCAGCCCGGAAGCGCCGGTTCAGGTGCTGAAGGTGGTCCGCCGGGAATACGCCGGCGGCGGCGCTTCTTCGGTTGCGGCGGACGTCGTAACATTGGGGGGCAAATGCTTCTGTGTCGGGGTCGCGGGTGATGATGACAATGCCAGACGCCTGCTCGGCATTCTCGAAGATATCGGAGCCGAAACCGGCGGCCTTCTCAAAATCAACAACCGCCCCACCATTACCAAGGAACGGGTCATCGGTCTGGCTCAGCATCGCCACCGCCAGCAGCTACTGCGTGTGGATGACGAATGCACTGAACCGCTGTCACAGGAACAGTACAAATGTCTGGCCGATGTCTTCAAAGCACAACTGCCTGCCTGTGATATCGTCTGTCTGCAGGACTATAATAAAGGTATGTTAGTGCCGGAATTTTGCCAGGAATTGATTGCTTTGGCCAAACAGGCCGGCAAGAAAGTGCTCGTTGATCCCCCGCTGGATTCGGACTACAGTAAATTCACAGGGGCGAGTTTGATTACGCCCAACCGCAAAGAATCATCACACGCCGTTGGCTTCGAGATCGAGACCATCGCTGACGCGGAAAAGGCATCCGGCATTTTGCTGGAACAACTGCAATTGGAAGCCGTGGTCATTACCTTAGACAAAGAAGGCGCATTTTTGCGAACGGCAACCACGGCCCAGCACGTAAAAACACTGCCGCGAAATGTCTATGATGTTACCGGCGCCGGTGACATGATGCTGGCGATGCTGGCGGTCGCGTTGGCCGCCGGATGCGATGCGGAAACCGCACTTCAACTGGCCAATATTGCCAGCGGGATCGAAGTGGAAAAATTCGGCGTCGCGACGGTCAGTGTGGATGAAATCGTCAACGAAATTATTTCGACCCACAAGGGGAAAACCGGAAAAATCCACGTTGCCGAAGAGCTTGTCCGGCACCTGGACTACCACCGGCAGCAGCAGCAAACCATCGTCTTTACCAACGGCTGCTTCGATGTCCTGCATCGCGGGCACATCGAGTACCTGAACTTCTGCAAGAAACAGGGCGACATCGTCGTCCTCGGTCTCAACAGCGACGGCTCGGTTCGTCAGCTCAAAGGCCCCGAGCGGCCCATCAACAATCAACACGACCGTGCGGCGGTTCTGGCCGGATTGGAGAGCGTGGATTATATCACAATCTTCGAAGAACCGGACCCGCTGAATATCATCATGAAGGTTTGTCCCGATGTGTTGGTGAAAGGGGCCGATTGGGCGGAAAAAGGGGTGATTGGCAGAGAGTTCGTCGAGGCCCGCGGCGGGCGTGTGGAACTGGCCCCGCTGGTTGACGGGAAAAGCTCCACGGCAACCATCAAAAAGCTCAAAGGATTGAACGGGAAACCAAGTCAAGAAAGATAACCAATGGCTCAAAAAGCAATATTTTTGGATCGCGACGATACGCTGGTGAACGATCCGGGATATATTCAGCGGCCCGAACAGGTCCTTCTTTTGCCCGGGGCCGCTGAGGCGTTAATCCAGTTGAAAAAAATGGGATACCTGCTGGTCATTGTCACCAACCAGTCCGGGGTGGCAAGAGGGCTTGTCACAGAAGCGCAGTTGGAAGAAATTCACCGACGGCTGAAAAGTCTGTTTGCCGCCGAAGGTGCCCAAATCGATGCCATCTATTACTGCCCCTATCATCCGGAAGGCACCGTAAAAGATTTCAGCATGGAAAGCAATCTCCGCAAACCGAACGCGGGGATGTTTTTTCAGGCGGAAGAAGACCTCGATATCGACCTGGAGCGGTCCTGGATGATCGGCGATTCCTACCGCGATATGCAGGCCGGTAAAGCCGCGGGGTGCCGCACGATTCTTGTGGATGTGCCCGGAAAAATCCGCGTCAAAAAGGACGGCGATCCGGAACCTGACCGAAAAGCCGTGAATCTGAGGGAAGCGGTGAATATTATCCGGATGCACGAATTTCATCAGAAAGCACATGCGGCTAAAAAGGCCTCAAGACAGTCAGAGGAATCGGCTAAACCGGACGAAACCGTTTCTGATGAGGAACCGGAGCCCCAAACCCCGCCTGCCGAACCCGTTCCTGAAGCGTCGGTGAAAACTGAACCCGAACCGGTTGTGGAACCCGTACCTGCACCGGCTGCGCAACCTGCTCCTGAACCGGTTGCGGTCTGTGTGATTGAACCAGAACAAGAAGAAACTCCGGCAGAAAAACCGGCCAAGATCTACACCGCCAAAACCCTGCCCAAAACCGAACCCCCGCAGGAATCACATCCGGACAACAAAACACATCATCTGCTTGAGGAAGTGCTTCATCGTCTGAAAAGCAAAGATCGCGAGGGATTATACCAGGAGTTTTCCGTTTTCAAGTTATTGTCCCTGATGTTTCAGGTGGTCGCTGTTTTCTGCCTGATCGCCAGTGTGTGCCTTTGGCTCAGCCGCAAGGCACAAAATGAATCCGTGATCATCATGATCGGGTACGCTGTGGCATTGCAGCTTCTTGTGATCGCCCTGCAGATGATGCACTCCAACGATTAGAAAAGTCCGGCCTATATAATATGATGAATTCTCAACGGCTTTTAATCTGGCTTCCTTCTCCGCTTGGCGATGCGATCATGGCCACACCCGCATTGCGTGCATTTCGGTCAAACCTGCCGGATACGTCGATTACTTTTCTGGCGCCCGCCTTTACGCGGCAAATTCTCTCTCCGAGTTCGTTCTGTGACGATTGGCTGGAGATGACGGGCAGCTTTACAGGAAACCTGAAACAACTCAAAGCCGGAGCGTTTGACACGGCCATTTTATTGAAAAACTCTTTCAGTTCGGCGCTGACAGTTCGCCTGGCAGGGATCGGCCGCCGGATCGGATATGCCCGCGATATGCGGTCTGTTCTGCTGACCGACCGGATCTCTCCTGTACGGGACGAAAATGGGCGATTTAAACCCTTACCGATGATTGACTACTACCTCGGGATCGCATCCTTTTTGGAGATGACCTCGGATAATCTAAAAACGGAACTTTCCTTCACCGCCGATCAGCAGGAAGCCATGCTGGCAAAACTGCCGCAACTGAAAGACGCTGCCAGGCCGCTGGTGATCCTCGTTCCCGGCGGCGCATTCGGCCCCAGTAAATTGTGGCCGACAGAGCGCTACGCAGAACTGGCCGATCGGTTGAATCAAACCTGCGGTGCAACGGTACTGATCTCGGTGGCGCCGATTCCGAAAGAAATTGAGATTGCCGAAGCCATTCGAAGCAAAGCGAAAACGAAGATCATTAATCTGGGCCTGACGCCGCTTAATGGTGGCCAGCTCAAAGCCCTGTTCGGTTCCGCCGATCTGGTGGTTACGAATGACACCGGCCCGCGGCATATCGCCATCGCACTGGGCAAGCCGGTTGTGTCGCTGTTCGGACCGAACAATCCGCAGTGGACCCAAAGCGGACACAACAGGGAAATTCAAATCACCGGAAAGGCCCCGTGCGTGCCCTGCGATAAGCCGACCTGTGAACAAAAGCAACACCTGTGCATGGAATCCATCACGGTTGACAGTGTGTTTGACGCCGCAATGAGTTTTCTGAAATCATAATATTTATAGTAGTCGCGATTAAAAATTCCCGTTGGGTCGCGGCTATGTAGTTTTGTGACCGTAAGTGACGGCTTTACTCGCGGGAATGTACTACCCTGAAGGGTATATGACGGAGTAAATAGTTTTACTGTCCAATTTCATTTTCGTTCTTTAACCCTTAGTGGAGCCAATAGCTTATGTCGCTTGTAATGATAAAACCGAGCAAGCTCTCTGCGTTTGCTTTTTCGTTTGATACAGCGTCTG
>JAOUFG010000155.1 GCA_029858345.1 Phycisphaerae bacterium | reverse complement strand
CAGCGAGACCTATACCTGGCTGATCAGAAGACAACGATAAATACATTACATTGGAACAGAAACGGTGAAAAACGAAAAACAGGATAGAAAGAAACTCTGTAAAGATGCTACAGTCTCGCTTTTTTTGTCAATATGTGCCCAAGGGAAGCGACATGCGAACCTTGACCGATGCGCAGATTTAGCACATCATGGACCGGCTGAAATAATCGGCCGAGAAAATCACTTGACTTTTTAATGCCGACAGAGGTATTTTATGGACCTAAAAAACTAACCGGCTAACAAATAAGTGGCCCGAGGGTGCCTAGACGGATGCTTTTGATGTAGAACTTGATTCTATATTCAGGTATGGTTGGTAAAACCTGATGGTTCCAAAATGGGTGCTTATTACGCTTATGCAGAAAAATTAGTGTTTAATAGCGAGTGTAAAGAAAAAAAGATGAAAAAAACAGACAAAAACGGTCGAGTTAAACCCCAAAAAGCTTATGTTATCCCTCACACCCATTGGGACCGTGAATGGCGGTATCCCCTGTGGAAGAACAGAATACTTCTGATTGAATTTATGGAAGAACTGCTGGAGACCCTGGATACAGACCCTGCGTATAAGTGTTTTCTTTTAGATGGCCAGGTTGCTCCAATCGAGGATTATCTTGAGGTGATGCCGCAGGATCGGGAACGAGTGACAAAACATATTAAGGATGGAAGGATTGCGGTAGGTCCATGGTACAGCCTGCCGGATCTTTATCCGCTTGACGGCGAGTGCCTTGTGCGGAATCTTTTAAAGGGTGTCAGGGTTTCTCAGCAGTATGGAGATTGGCAAAAGATCGGGTATAATTCGTTTGGCTGGGGTCAGACTGCACAGTTTCCGCAGATATATGACGGCTTTGGGATCGATTTCATTGTATGTGCGAAAAAAGTCTCGGAAGAACGCGCTCCGCAAAGTGAGTTTATATGGCAAGGGCCTGATGGTACTGAAGTTCTTACCAGCAGGCTTGGCGAGCATGCCAGGGCCAATTTTTACTTTAATGCGTTTCTTTATACCAAGTACGGCATGAACTGCATAAGCGATAAGTTCAAGTTCCGTCCCGATCTTTCCGGTGTTGCGATGCATAATGCCGACAGCGAGCACTGTGATGAGGATTTCTTTATCATCGATCCCAAAACGGATTACGATTCTTCACTACTGAAGAAGGGGGTAGACGATGCATGGGCTGCTACCGATGCAAGTGTGCTTGACGATCACAGGCTGTTCCTGAATGGTACGGATTTTTCCACGTCGCATCCTGAGCTTAGCGATATGCTAAAGGACCTTAATAAGATTTATGAAGATCGTGAGTTTGTAAATTGCCGGCTGGAGGAATATGCGGCGGTGCTGCATGAGAATGTTAATAAAGATGGGCTAAAAGTTATCGAAGGCGAACTGCGCGATGGCCCGTCTTGTGACTGTTCTGGTAATGCGTTGGCAACACGTATATATCTTAAGATACTGAATAAAAAGGCTCAGAATATTCTGCTTCATAAGACAGAGCCGCTTGCTGCGATGCTTTCTGCTTATGGCGTCAAGTACCCAAAGGGCATGCTGGACGTGGCGTGGAAGTATATGCTTCAATCGCATCCGCATGATTCGATCAATGGTGTTACCCAGGACAAGACGGCCGATGATGTTGAAAACCGTTTGCAGCAGGCTATCGAGATCGGTCGTGTAACTTATGACAAAATGGTTGCTGAGACACTGAAAATGGTCGACCTGTCGTCATACGACAAGGAAGATATGGTTGTGGTTTTGTTCAATCCTCTGCCTTATACGGTCAATACTATTGTCAAAACGTGTATATGTACGCCGGCATCTGCGAATATCTGGGATTTTACGGCAGTGGACAGCAACGGCAATGAGTTAAAGGTTCAGGACGTTGCAAGGGATGAAAAGTCTTTCCCGATACATGACCTTCAGGCCAGACCCTGGCCTTATCTTGCGGATCGCCATATCTGCTACTTGGAAACCGGCGATGTTCCTGCCTGTGGCTACAAGGTGATCAAACTTGTGCCGGGCAAGAATTTTAACCGCAATCATTTTTATTGGCTGCACATGCGGCAGAGCATGGGCGAGGATATTTCAAGGACCGATAATGTGCTTGAGAACGAATACCTTCGAGTCGACGTCAACAGCAACGGCACGCTTAAGCTTACCGAAAAAGAATCGGGCAGGGTTTATGATAACCTGAACTACTTCGAAGATACCGGCGATGTGGGCAACTACTGGGCGTACTACCCGCCGTATAAAAACAAAACAGTCAATACGCTTGCGGCCAACGCAAAGATATGGACCGAGGACAACGGTCCGCTGTCTGCAACGATCGCCATTGAGTATGATATGGAAGTGCCTGCCTATGGCACCGAAGCAGCGGGTGGTGTCAAAGGCGATTGTAAACGCAGTGATGAGACGGTGGTCATGAAGATCACTTCACGCGTGACACTTAATAAGGGTGCCAAGCGTGTTGACATTAAGACGACAGTCGATAATACCGCGAAGAATCATCGTCTGAGAGTGGCATTCCCGACGGGTATCAAGGCGACGAACGCCTGTGCTTCAGGGCATTTTACTGTGGACCAAAGGCCCATCAAGCCTGTCAAGGACAAAGACGGTAAGTACTGGCCGGAGATGCAGACGCTGCCGATGCAGCATTTTGTTGATATCAGCGACGGCGATAAGGGGATCGCGCTGCTTAATAATTGTCTGACCGAATACGAAGTCAAAGACGACGAGAATTCCACTGCGTATCTTACTCTGTTCAGGGCCATGGGCAACATGATAGTGACCTGGTGGGAAGCGGTCGGCGTGTTCCCGAAACAGAGCGGCAGCCAGTTGCAGGGCCCCATGGAGTTTGAATACTCGATCTATCCGCATGACGGCGCATGGGACGAAGGGCTTGTTTACACCCAGGCAGAGACTTTCAACGCTCCTGTCGCACTGTATCAGGTTACTCCGCACTCTAAGGGCACTCTCCCTGAAGAGCATAGCTTTGTTTCTATTGAACCGGCTAATCTGATAATGTCTGCATTAAAACAGGGAGAGGATAGCGAAAGCATAATTCTCAGGCTCTTTAATCCGACAGGGAATACTATTGAAGGCAAAGTAATAATGCCAAAACCGGCAAAAAAAGCATATGTTGTAGACCTGAATGAAGACCGCCAGTTGGAATTACTGTTGGGGTCTGACCCGGGTGTTCTTGAAATGTCAGTTAAGCAAAATAAAATCGTTACTATTGAAGTTATTTTTTAAGGGAAAAAAACATGTCAGGATTAGATGTAGCAATCATTGTGGCCTATTTTCTAGGCATAGTTGCGGTTGGCCTTTATTTCAGCCGTCGTGCTGCTAAAGGTATGCGAGCGTATTTTCTTGGGGGAAATAATCTTCCTTGGTGGGCACTGGCTACGTCAGGAGCGGCGTCTAACTATGATGTGACGGGCACGATGTTTCTTGTCTCCCTCTTTTACGTTGCTGGACTTCGCAGTTTCTGGATGTTATGGAGTTGGCACTTTTTGAGTGCCGCTTTCTTGATGGCCTATATGGCCATCTGGATTCGTCGTACGCGGGTGATGACCGCGGTGGAATTGCTCCACATACGGTTTGGTGCCGATGCCGGTGGCCGGATGGCGCGTACTGCGGGCGCTGTACTGATGGTGACGTTTCTTGTTTTTTCAATCGGATACGCTTTTGTTGGAATCAGTAAGTTTCTGCCCCATATTATCCCCGAAAGTGTTCCTGGAAATGGCCAGATATGGGCGATCGTTCTAATGGCGCTTACAACACTGTATGTAACAGCGGGCGGGCTCTCAGGTGTCGTGGCTACCGCCCTGATCCAGGCCGTTTTGATGAGCCTGGCGGGGCTTCTTGTAGGTGTTGTGGTTTTTCTCAAACTTGATCCCGATATGCTCCAGATTCTCCACCAAAATTTTGATATCAATATGCTTCCGCAGGCGAAGCTTTCTATGCCGGAAGGATATGAAGATTGGAATAATTTTGGCGTTCTTTGTTTATTCTGGTTCATCGCCGGTTTTTTACTAAATGCAAGCGGTGCAGGCGGTCATTACCAGGAACAGCGTTTTCTCGCAACACGGTCAGAAACCGATGCCGCCCGTACCGGGTGTGCCTGGGGATTTTTTCTGATTCCCCGTTGGGCGATGATTGCCGGATTCTGTTTTGTTGCAGGATCAGGTATGGTCGGTTCGGAGGATCCGGAGCAAATTTTGCCGATTGTCCTGACAGATATGATCCCTTCCGGCTTAAGGGGATTGATTCTTGCGGCATTAATAGCAGCTTTTATGTCCACATTCAGTTCGGTTATCAATGCCGCCGCTTCAATGGTAGTGCGTGACCTGGTTCATCCATTTAGGCCGTCACTGAGTGATAAGGCTCAGGTTCGGTTAAGTTATCTGGTTACCGTAGCAGCCGTTCTGCTTGGTATTGTTGCCGGTTATAACGCGGAAACAATCAGAAGCATATGGACATGGATGATCATTGGATTGATTGGAGGTACACTCATCCCCAACGTGTTACGATGGCATTGGTGGCGCCTCAATGGGTGGGGGTATTCTGCCGGGATATTTTTAGGTCTTATTACGGCACTGTTGGTAAGATTCAATGTATTCGGGGAAAATCCCCCGGAGTATTTCTATGCTCCTGTTGTGTGGGCGATGACGCTTCTCGGATGTGTTTTGGGTTCTTTTCTTACTGCCCCGACAAAGACCGAAACGTTAGAACATTTCTACAACAGTGTTCGTCCATTCGGTTTTTGGGGGCCCATCAAAGCAAGAGTGAACGTTAGTGGATTGGAGCCCGGTGTAGACAGGCCTCTTATTCGTGTGATTTTTAATGTGGTATTGGCTGTTGTCTGTATGACCAGTTCTTTTGTATCAACGTTTTTTGTAATCGGTCACTTCGGAAGAGAGTCCATTATAACTATTTCCCTTGCTGTAACCTCTGGGATCGTTCTTTATTTTAATTGGTACCGTCCTTTGATAAGAGGCGAAAAAGAAAACCAGAAAAATGAATGTTTTGAATAAACCGGGCTGTGGTTAGTTTTACTGTCCAACATAATTAAAGTTTTGTAAGTCATTTATACGAATAACTTTCCAGGGGAATAGTCCCCATGGAAAGGAAAAGTCATGGAGCGACGATTTGAAATACGAAAACAAGAAATTC
>JAOUFG010000154.1 GCA_029858345.1 Phycisphaerae bacterium | reverse complement strand
TTGCCACTCGGTTTCGTGATCAATTTGTATCGGTGAGTCATCCAGGCGGTTTGCTGTCCATAAGCGAAACCTATGGGCTTATCTCGTACCGTCATTTCCCCCTTCAGAGCAGGCAGAATATCCATGCCGTCTTGGGGCAGACTGCATTCGATACCGGGGATTTCAAGGATATTTGCCAAGGTGGGCAGAATATCCGAAGTCACGCATCCCATCTCCACAACAGCGGGTTTTTTGAACATGGCCGGATACACCAGAACAGAGGGGACTCGAATCCCGCCCTCATAAACGGTAATTTTCCAGTCCCGGAAAGGCTTGTTGGAGCCGTAGCCTCCATACAATCCGAATTTTTCTAAGTGATACATGGCTCCATTGTCCGAGCAGAACCAGATCAGCGTGTTTTCCTCCTGTCCAAGTTCCTGCAAGACATCCCGGAGGCGACCGATCTGGGCATCCATCGCCGTTATGGCGCCGTAATGGTGGCGTCCTTCATGGTCTTTGTACATTTCCAGATACTTACCGCCAGTGATTGTGGGCGTATGGGGCGCATGAAAGCAGATATAGGCGAAAAAGGGGTTCGAATCGGCAACCTGTTTACTGATAAAAGGGATGGCTCGATCCATGATGATGCGGCTGTCATCTCCTATAAGATTCTCGTTATGAGGGATCATTTTCCCTTTCTCATTCCAATAGTTATTGCCCCAAAGGCCTGTTTCATAGCGTTTCCCGACTCCCCAGTTTTTTCCTGCGGGTAATTTCATGGGGTCCCAGGTTGGGGCGACGTTTTCGGTGCTGAAACAAACATCAAAACCATTCACCCAGGGGGGACTGAAATCCTTTTCCGGGGTACGCGGCCCGGCAACAAAATCCGTTTTCCCTTCTTTATCCAGAAGGCCGAGGTGCCATTTTCCGAAATGGCCGGTCGCATATCCCTGATCCTTCAGGATTTCGGAAACCAAGATGTCATTCTGATTGACGTGTGAACTTCCCCAGTGCGAAATACCCATGCGGGCACCATTTTGTCCAGTCATAATTGATGCGCGGGTGGGAGCACAGACACAACAGGCAGCATAAAAACGGTCAAATCTGATCCCCTGTTGGGCCATGCGGTCCAAGGCCGGCGTTTTTATTATCTTGTTTCCGTTATAAGCAGGATCTCCCCATCCCATATCATCGGCTACGATGATAATGATATTCGGTTTAGGTGTTGTTTGCTCAGCAGAGGCCAAATCATCCGCTAAATAGACCATGTTCGGGCGTGAACCATCCACCGTTTGGGGGGGCTTGGCAGTCTGTGCGGCATCACAGCCGCCGGAGGCAATTAAGACCCCCAGTACGACACATAAAAGCAATCCTAAAACTAACCGTTGATTCATTACATACCCTTTCGAACAAAAGATATTTATTGACAGATTTTGCGTATACCAGATTTTACTGCTTAAAAATACTGTTTAGAGCCTGTTGCACAATGATTTTTGAATCCAACCATTGGATTCAACGGCTATCCGAAACAGACGGCTCTCCCGATACATCGGGACTATTTCCCAGACACCTTTTCTTAACTTTTTATATGGTATCGTGTTTTTGCCAAAAAATCCAGCAAAATTGCACGTCAAAATGAATTAACCGGTTAACAAAATAAGATTGGACTCCGTTGCACTTGGGAGTTGAATCCGCCTGATCAAAAAATTACACTGGTTATTTAGACAGCACCAAAAACAGCTTTCTATAATTTTTCTTTCCGCAGCGTTGACATGCAATCAGGTGAAGGGCCTTTGGGAAGTTGGCTTTTCCATTCGTTGATCATCGCAATTAAATCTTTTACCACTTCAGGGTTCTGCGGTGCTAAATTTATAGATTCTTCTCTGTCCCGCGGAATATCATATAATTCTATCCTGCTTTGATCAGAGGACATCAGCAGTTTCCATTTACCGAACCGAACCCCTAAGCAAGGCCAATTGTCGCCGCTGTGGGTGCCTAACCATTCAAAAAAGACAGGTTTGGTCCGATTGGTTTTGTTCCCCTTGAAGGCGTCGAGCATGTTTTCCCCATCCGGTTTATAACCTGCCGGCAACGGGATAGCGGCTGCGGCACAAAGGGTCGCCAACATGTCAACAGCTGTGATTTCGGTTGTCTTGTTTATTTTTCCAGCCGGGACGACGCCTGGCCATCTTACGAAAAAAGGCGTCCGGATTCCGCCTTCGAGCAGAGAGCGCTTTCGGCCTCGAAGGCCGCCGGTTGTACCGACAGAATAATAGGTCTGAAAACCCTTTCCGCGTTTTTTATTGTTCGGGCTTCCTGTAACTTCAGGCCCATTGTCAGAGGAAAAAATCACAAGGGTGTTATTGTCGAGACCTAATTGCCTTAAGACATCCAGAACCTTTCCTATACGTTTGTCACCGTCAGCAACAACAGCGGCGTAGACTTGGCGCTGCTCATCAAGATTAGAAAACCGTTCCATGGATTCTTCGGAAGGATAGTGAGGTGTGTGTGTTTCATGAACCCAGAGATTAATAAAAAATGGCTTCTGGTGATGACGTTGGATGAAATCGACGGCTCTGTCACACGCATCATTTACTTTTACCTGAACCCCCGGGCCATTGAATACCGCACTTTCATCATAACCGTATTCTGTCGGCAAAGGAGCATCGGTAACTCTTGCGTTGGTCAAATGCCACTTCCCGAAATGACCCGTGACATAGCCTGCTTGCTTAAACAAGCGAGGCAACATCGGGGCCTTAGGATCAAGCCAGTCCGGCATGTTTCTTGATTGATTATCCTGTACTGTAGCACCAAAATGCTCGTGAATGCAGTACCTTGCCGGGAAATGCCCCGTGATTACCGCCGTACGACTGGGAGAACAGACTGGATTGTTAACATTGAACTGATAAAATTCTGTACCCTCAGAGGCGAGGCGGTCAAGGTTTGGGGTTGAAAGCCATGTATTTCCATGGCAACCTAAGTCGCCCCACCCCCAGTCATCTGCGAAAATAAAAACAATATTAGGTTTTTGGGATACCGTTCTTGCAAGATTTTCAGATCGAGCTGAAGCGCAGGAAGTAATAAAAGAAGTCGCCCCCAAAGAAAGCCCTCCAATAGCGCATTTGTTTAAGAAGTCTCGTCTGCTAATCTGATAACTCATAAATAACTCCCAATCTTTTTTATAGATTTTCGGCTGACCGTAAATTATCGGACTCCGTACAACTTCACTCAAAACACCAAAACCTCTTATTTTCTTTCACTTTTTGGGTGTATCCCGCAGCCAAGTTGACTGTCATGAATCCGAGGTTTGTCGCGATAATCAGATAAACAAGCAGGGTCGGGTTTACTCGGCAATGTCTTCTTCCAAAATTCAATTTTTTTCATCAACTCTTCAACCACCTCGGGATTCTGTGTTTTCAGATCGTTCTTTTCGTATGTATCTTCGGTATCATAAAGTTCGACATGGCTCCCATCTTCATTACTGACAAGTTTCCAGTTTTTATACACAGTCGCATAAGCAACCCAATGATCTGGTTTATCGGCTCTTGGCGGCCAAGGCGCCTCCATCTTCCAGAACAGCGGCTTAACGCGCTCAGCGGTAATATTTTTACCCAAAAGAGCATCGACCTGGCTGATGCCATCCGGTTTGTAATCCTGCGGCAGATTAGCTCCGGCAATTTGACAAAAAGTAGGCAGCAAATCAACCGCCGATATAAGGGAAGCATCATTAACAGCGCCGGCTTTAATCTTGCCTGGCCATCTCGCAATAAACGGCACACCAATACCACCCTCAAACAGACAGCCTTTGTATCCTTTCCGGCCGCCGGTAACACCCTTAGACGCGCCAATGCCATAACCGGCACCCGTGGCAGAATCATAACCCAGCTCTAATCCGGTCGGCTCGGATGCCCTCGCCGGGCCATTGTCTGAACTAAATATCACTAAGGTATTGTCAGCGATACCTAATTTATCGAGTGTATGTAACACTTCACCAATCCGGTCATCCGCATGAGACAGGACAGAGGCATAAATATTGTCCGCTTCTTCTAGTTCCGGGAACCGCCAACGGTATTTTGGAAGCGTATGGAACGGTGTGTGTGACTCATGCATCCACAGGTTAATGAAGAATGGTTTGCCCTCTTTATGGCACTTTTTTATAAATTTATTCGCTAAACGCGCATCCTCATGCGGGGGCATCTGCTCGCCTGCACAGTTGAAAGCGCCGTACTCGTCATAGCCATATTCAAGGGGGAGCGGCGAGTCCGGAATCATGTTGTTGGAGAGGTGCCACTTGCCGTAATGAGCGGTGGCATACCCGCTGTCTTTGAGAAATCGCGGCAACAGCGGTGCGTTGGGACTGAGCCAGTCGGGCATGTTTCTCCGTTCATTATCCTGCACCCATGCAAAATGGCCGTTAATAATATATCGTGCCGGAAATTGGCCGGTCATAACCGCCGTACGGCTTGGAGAGCACACTCCATTGGCTACGGTAAACCTGGTAAAGTCAGTCCCCTGTTTGGCTAAACGGTCAATATTCGGGGTTTCCACATAAGGATGACCGTGACAGCTCAAATCCCCCCAACCCCAGTCATCCGCAAAGATAAAAAGGATGTTGGGTTTTGGGCTGTTTGGTTTCTTGCTGTAACGTGTCCCGCTAAGGCCGCATGATGTCAGAAGTGTGCCTGTGCCAAGAGAAATTCCGCTGATTGCTAAACTTTTCATTAGTTCACGTCTACTGATTGGATGGCTCATCAATCTAATTCCTTAATATTGATATCAGAGTTTCATTATTTGCTATTGCTTAATATCCATTGCGATCGATTGATGCCGTCTAAAGAGATGTTATAACTGAAACTGACCGTTTTCATGCCGCGAGGTGTTTTTCCAGGCGGCGAATAACAGGTTTTTCATAACTATATTTGATAATATCTTGAACGTTCTCCTGCCAGACGATCCGACGCAATCTGTCTTTGAGTTTGCTGATCAGTTCAAGTCGCAGCATTCTTGGATTTGTTTTGGCCTTGTACGCGGCAGGCTTTAATCCCTGCGTGGGTCAGACAGGCATAGGTACAATCAACCAGACGCAGGTGTCTAATTACTGTCCAATTTCATTTTCGTTCTTTAACCCTTAGTGGAGCCAATAGCTTATGTCGCTTGTAATGATAAAACCGAGCAAGCTCTCTGCGTTTGCTTTTTCGTTTGATACAGCGTCTGGCCCAGCC
>JAOUFG010000153.1 GCA_029858345.1 Phycisphaerae bacterium | reverse complement strand
AAACACATCAATACCGCAATGGCATCCCCGGCGGACTGGATGCCCTGGAACTACAACGACCGGTTGCAAAGCATTGGCACCTCAAAATATTTTTTTTCAGCATTGCCGAAAACTCACCCTTTTCAGTCTCGCGGCTCTGATATTTTCGTGTTTTTTTCGAGATTTGAAGAATACACTTGCAAAGTTAGGGCAAACTAACTATATTAGAAGAAGTTAACTTGATGCGTGGAAAATGGCGATACGGACAGACGAAAAACTGAGTGCTTCTCTAGAGGACTATCTGGAGGCGATTTATCATCTTACGGTGAGGCAGGATGTGGCCCGCAGTAAGGATATCGCTAACTCCATGGGGGTTACGCGTGCCTCGGTTACGGGTGCCCTGCGGGCGTTGTCTGAGAAAGGGTTGGTGCATTATAAGCCGTACGGATACACGACTTTAACGGAAAAGGGTCGCCAAGCGGCGGGCCGGGTGGCCCGGCGGCATGAGATTTTGGCGCAGTTTTTTGGGGCCTTGCTGGGGGTTGACGCGGCGACGGCGGAAACGGCCGCCTGCAAGGCCGAACATGCGCTGGGACCGGAGATCACTGCCCGGTTGATGGCGTTTGTTGAGTTTTTATCTCAAACTCAGGATGACGGCAAGGATGTTGCCCAGCAATTTCAAGCCTATTGGGAAACTTTAAACGAAAGCAAATACCCTTCAGGGTAATAAATTTCCGCGAGGACGACTCTAACGGGTTTTGAAAAAAAGACATCGCCGCGCAGCAAGCATTTTTTTTGGGATTGGTATCAGATCGTGACAAGACAAACAGATATACTGCCTCTGAATGAGGTTCGTGCCGGAACAACGGTTCGGATCGTTGAGGTCGAAGCAGGGCAAAGTTTAAAGAACCGTCTGGCGTCGATGGGCCTGCTGGCCAATGTGCAAATCCGTGTCGTGCGGAATGACGGGGCGGGACAGATTATTGTCAGTGTGAAAAATTCCAAGGTGATTCTGGGGCGGGGGATGAGCCATAAAGTGTTCGTTGCGGAAGTGTAGATTAAATCAAAAATTAAAGATTAAAATGTAATCAGCCGTCGCCTTTTGAGCTTCTGCCTTCGCATGAAGCTACGGCGAGATAAAATGGCGTGACAAGAATTAAGGAATCCCTTCGGGATGCTTTTTTCAATAGGTTCCTCCCCCCTTTGGGGTTCGGAATGACACGTTTTTTTGGGAGTGACGTTTGAGTTCTTCTGAACAACATCGAAAACTGACGGTGGCGCTTGCCGGTAATCCTAACAGCGGCAAGACGACGGTTTTTAATGCGCTGACGGGTCTGCGGCATCATGTGGCCAATTATCCGGGTGTGACCGTCGAGAAAAAGGAAGGCCTGCTGCATCATCAGGGCATGGACATCAATTTCGTGGACCTGCCCGGGACGTACAGTTTGACGGCGTATTCGACCGAGGAGCTTGTGGCGCGGCATTTTATCTTCGAGTCGCATCCGGATGTCGTTGTCGATATTCTTGACGCATCGAACCTGGAGCGAAACCTGTACTTAGCGACGCAGCTCATGGAGATGCAGGTGCCGCTGGTGCTGGTGTTTAATATGAGCGATGTCGCCCAAAGCCGGGGGCTGGAGTTTGATCTGAAGCAACTGGAAGTGCTGCTGGGGGCGCGGATTGTACCGATGGTCGGCAGTAAACGAAAGGGCGTGGATGAACTGCTGGCGGCGATTGTTGATTCCGCCGATCAAAAGCGGACGACCGTTCTGACGATTCATTATGGTCTGGAAATCGAAGAGGAACTTGGCAAAATCGAACACCTGCTTCGGGTGCATTCCGGAGTCCTTCCAGGGGAATATCCGGTTCGATGGGTCGCGCTGAAACTGCTTGAGGGCGATGCGGAAGTGCAAGGCTGGATTCAGGACGAAATGTTGACCGAACAGATCCAAGCCAGCCGGGCGCACATCAAGGAAATCTTCGGAGACAATGCCGACATCGTGATTGCGGATCGGCGGTACGGGTTTATTTCCGGGGCCTGCCAGGAGACGATCAAAGATACGGTGCAGATGCGCCACGATGTCAGTGACAGGGTCGATCACGTGCTGACAAACCGGTATGTGGGGCTGCCGATTTTTGCGATGTTGATGTTTGTCGTTTTTTACCTGACGTTCAAGATCGGCAGGTTTCCGATGGAGGGTCTGGAATGGCTTTTTGGACGGGCCGGAGCGGCGATTTACACTATCTGGCCGGAGGATACGCTGCTTGCGTTGCGATCCTTGATTGTCGATGGCGTGATCGGCGGGGTTGGGGGAGTCGTGATTTTCCTGCCGAATATTCTACTGCTGTTTCTGGGGATCGCGATTCTTGAGGACAGCGGCTATATGGCGCGGGCGGCGTTTATCATGGATCGTATCATGCACAAGATCGGTCTGCACGGTAAAAGCTTTATTCCGATGCTGATCGGGTTTGGCTGTTCAGTGCCGGCGATTATGGCGACGCGGATTTTAGAGAACCGCCGGAATCGGCTGGCGACGATGCTGGTGATCCCGCTGATGAGCTGCGGGGCTCGGATTGCCATTTATGCACGGTTTGTTGCGGCGTTTTTTCCGGATAATCTACAGGGACCGATGATGTGGCTGATCTACTTTATCGGAATCCTGTTGGCGATTGTGTGCATTCAGTTACTGCGAAAGACGCTTTTGAAGGGCGAGACAATTCCGTTTGTGATGGAGCTGCCGCCGTACCGGATGCCGACGCTCAAGGGGCTGACGATTCACATGTGGGATCGGGCGTGGATGTACGTCAAGAAGGCCGGGACGGTGATTTTGATGATTTCCATTGTCATGTGGGCGGCGGTCAGCTATCCCAAACCATCACCCGAGGAACTTGCCGGACTGGATGCATCACAGCAACAAAGCGTTGCTCTGCAGAAATCAGTTTCCGGCCGCATCGGCAGGGCGATTGAGCCGGCGCTGAAGCCGCTGGGGTTTGACTGGAAGATCGGAACGGCGCTGATCGGGGCCTCGGTGGCGAAAGAAGTGTTTGTGTCGCAGCTTTCGATTATTTATTCGCTGGGGGACAGCGAGGACAACGCCGAGGCGCTGCAGGGACATTTGCAGCGGGACTATACGCCGCTGCAGGGGTTTTGTGTGATGCTGTTTTGTCTGATTACGGCGCCGTGCGTCGCGACGGTGGCGATCACGCGCAAGGAGTCCGGTTCGTGGAATTGGGCGGCATTTCAATACCTCGGGTTAACGGCGCTGGCCTATATCGTGACGCTAGCGGTCTATCAGGTCGGGCAGTTGATTGCGGGATAACGCTTACGGGCTGTAATAGCGGTTGTCATAGGTTAGCCATTGTTGCGCGACAATTGAGAAATCAACCAAGTTGATTGTATCGTTGCCGTTGAGGTTGTAAGGGAAACACGGTTCATTTGAATTATCACAACCGGAATCGAGCCAGAAGGAGCTAAAATCTGCCAAGTCAAACTCATTGACAACATAGTCAATATTAAAGTCGGCTTCAAGCGGGTCCAATAGTTCAAATGCCAGTGCATAATTGGCGGATTCACTGTCAGCTTTAGCAACAACTTTGATTTCGTAATTTCCTGTTTTCGATAGCAGCAGATCGAATTTTTCAAGATTGTCTTTATCTGAGGATGTGAGCGGTATAGGAATCCCGTTCGGGTCGTTAATTTCAAGGTCAAGATCTGCTAGGAAGGTTTCAATTTCGCCGAGTTCCATGATTCCGTTGTATTTTGGGGGGAGACCGCTTTTTTGATCTGTCCAAATAACTCTGCGGTTCCATGTTAATGTGAGGACAAGGCGTTTGTTTTTTGCACCCTTAATAATATAACTGTCCGGCTGCCCTGACGCGACAGAGTCATAAGTCCATCCTTTGGACTGGGTTGTTGTAATGCCGGGGCTGCTCAAAATATCATAGGCACGCTTGGCGTCGATTCTGCCGTAGCCGCGATCGGTGTTCCAAGCTTCTATTTCAAGAGGCCAGTTGGGATCGGATCGATCGATTGTTTCATTCCCACTTTTATCGAGAATATTTGGTAATGCCGAATTGACAATGACCGCTTTGATGACTTCATTTTGGTCGTCATTCGGTTCTGCTGATTCATTGGCATATTCCAGCAACACCGCCGCGACGCCCCCGGTATGGGGCACGGCCCAGCTTGTCTGGCCCCTGTCGTCATAGCTTGCGCTCACATCTTTAATGTATATCCACGACGTATCATTGGATACGTAAGGGAACCATTGTTTTTGCGACGGTGCGACAATGTCGGGTTTTTTCCGTCCGTCGTGAGTGGGGCCTGCGTTGCTGCCGGAACCGTCGATCGCTCCAACCTGATGATAGACATCATTTGCATCAATAAAAAGCCCGCCTGTTGTGATGCTGTTATACGTATCACCAAAAACCGATATCTCAGGATTAAAATTACCGGAGGCTGTTGCAAAAACCATGTTGTGTTGATAAGCGTAGTAATCGTAAATCAAGGACCAAATACTGTTTCCATCAGGGATGGGGTCGGCCGTGGAATATAAAGCAATCCCGGTAACGACGACTTGACATTGGCGTTCTGGATCAACTAAATAATCAAGAGCATCCTGAATCCAGGCGGGTGCGATTCCGCTGTCATACACTACTTTTACTGTGTATAACTCAGCGTCCGGAGCGGCCCCTTTGTCATTTGGATAAGCAGCCCCGCCCCTGCTGCAAATAATACCTCCGACAGGAGTATCGTGCCATGAAGGAGTGTAGGTATTGTGGCCGGTTGCGTCATACCAGTTATTGGGGTCGATACCGGCGAATGCTTCATGTGTTAGGCGGGCATGATCCTGGGAGATCAGTCCGACTGCAACGCCCTGACCGGTATAGCCGGTTCCGGCGGTCCAGACATCCTGAACATTCGAGCCATTTGGGCCGGTGGAGTTATGCAGGCCGTATGTCAGGGTAGAAAACAGTGCGCAGAAAAACACTGCGGCTATAGACACCTTCTGTCTCTCTGCTGTCAATAGAAAGTCTCTTTGCATCACCGTCCCTAACTACGCACTCAGTTTGATAAGAACATTATATCAAACCGGGGGTTTTTGAGCAACAAAAAGGGTGTTCGCTTAAGATAGTGTGCATCCGTGCCTCATCACATAACTCCAGAACTGTTGCCAGCGGCCCGTTGTTAACTTTAATGTTCACAATGCAAGAACACAACTGGCG
>JAOUFG010000152.1 GCA_029858345.1 Phycisphaerae bacterium | reverse complement strand
TTACAATTAAACAACGCGGATTAAATCCCGTGGAGACGGTCAAACAGGCATTGAAAGTCTACCTCGAAACCGGTACTCTGCCAGCATTAAAAGAATTCACTGCTTCAAATGGCTAAAATATTACAAAAGTTCTTATTTTCAACCTCAAAGCAGGTTTTGGGATGACTTCTAATATTAAAGTGCCCTAGAGAAGCTGTGACAGAAATGTTCGCGCGGGAACCACCGTGGGCCGGTGGGCGTTCGTAAAGCAATCGGCATCAACGGCATCGGCTTCAATGACAACCTGAAACGCATACGGAACATTCAATTGGTTCTGAAAATATTTTAAGGCCGGGCCTACCTTTGTTTCGGCATGTTTGGCTTCTACCAGGAACCAGGGCAGACCGTCTCGAATCACCACAAAATCCACCTCGCGCTGATCCTTATCACGAAGGTAGCCCAACTCGAACGAACCCAGCCCCATATCTGTCCACCCCTGAACGGCCTTGAGTAAATGGCAGGCGACAAAGGTTTCAGCTCTTTGGCCCGGGTCTTCGATGCCGGACCAGTCGCGAAGGAACCATTTTGGCTCTTTTCGAAGTGAACGCGATACATTTTTATACCACGGACGTATCAAAAATCCCACATGCAGCATACACAACGTTGAGATCCATCGCCGAACTGTATCGTTGGAAATCTGAATGGCTTTGGCCAGATTGCTGAAAACTAATTGATCCGATGAACGATTCATCAGTACATTGACCAGAACCTCCAGTTGATCGAACTGATGAATTTGTGTCATATCACGCACATCCTCCCGAAGAAACTGCTGAAGGCGCAGGTTTGTCCACCGCCGGGTAAACCGCATGTCCCTTTTCAGAAACGGTTCCGGGTAACCCCCATGCGTCCATAACGCCGTAAAATCGGCTTCGGAAACCTTTTTTGGATCGCGATAGAGGCGTGTTGGATCGGGCAAGTTCTGATAAACCACTTCGGCAACAGAAAACGGATGCATTCGATAGAGAAAATATCGCCCCATCAAACTGTCGCCACCACGGCGATACACATCCATCCGGGAACTGCCGGCAATCAGAATTCGAACCTGATCGGCGTAGGTATCAAAAAAACCCTTTAAGAATTGCTTCCAGCGGCTGAACTTGTGAAGTTCGTCAAACAAACAGACGGGCACCTTGGAACGCAGTTTATCAAGCTCGAGCGTTTGGGCGACTGCGCCCGGGCCGGCCATGATCAACCTTCGGTCATCGATATTATCCCAGTTCAGATAGCCGCTGCAACGTTCACGGCACACCGTGGTTTTACCCACTTGGCGGGGACCGGAAATCAGCGCCATCTGACGCTGGTCCCTTAAATGCTCAGAAATAAGACTGTCATAGAATCGTTTACGAAGTTTCATATACGGACCATTATCGGCAATATCGTCATTTAGTCAAGACCATTTTACGATAATATCGATTTTAGACGGGGCAGGGGCGATTAACAAGGGAAAAACAGTTGTTAGCTTTTAGGCAACCTCTAAAAATGTGGAAAACAAACGCCCGGAACGACAGTGACGGGATAAAAACGCGGCATTGGCATTGTGGGATTTGAATTTTTAGAGGTGCCCTTTAGCTTTTAGCTGTTAGCGATTGGCTAAAATGGGTTCGTTTGGAAATTTCAGGCACGTGAGTGAAAGGGTCTGGCAGACCCACGAGTAAAACCGACAAAAGCGCTTTCGGCTGTTGCCGGTTTGGTTTTTGCGCTTTCGCTGAGAGCAGATTTTGAACGCAAGCTCAACCATGGGTTACCACGCTTCCTGGACCCCGGATCAAGTCCGGGGTGACACTATGTGTCAAATGGGTTCGTTTGGAAATTTCAGCTATCAGTGGTCAGATATCAGTCTTCAGTCTTTAGATTTCAAAGAGCATCCTGCTGTCATTTACCACCTGCTGGATTTGGCGCACAGGGGGTAATTTAAAGATTTTTCCAGTGTTTGAAAATTTCTTTTGATCGTCGGCAGCTGTTAGCCAGTAGATAATCAAAAGGTCCACAGACGTCGGTCTTCAGATTATACCGGCTTTCGTTCCAAAAACTATGTAGGTTTGTAGGGATGTAGGGATATAGGGATATAGGAATGTAGGTATATATGGATGTAGGGATATAGGAATGTAGGTTTGTAGGGATGTAGGTTTGTAGGGATGTAGGGGTATAGGTATATAGGAATGTAGGAGTATAGGGGGCAGGTCTGATAAAAAGTTGGCTTATTTCGAGAAATGGGTATTTTTACCCATAGACATCGATTCTTTTTGCTGATATAATTAATGGTTAAGGTTGAGGATTCTAAACCGGCGTCCGGAGTTTTCCGGGGGGACCGGGAGTTGTGAGAGGATTGGGTAAACGCACATGCTTTTTGTGATCTCATCCATGGGGGGCGCTGTCAAAGAAGGGAAGCTATCTCCACATCAAAGCATTTCAGACGGTTTTTCATATATGTTCGGACGCAGGTGGTCTGCGCCGACATTTCAAATAAATCCGTTCGATCACACATTTTTTAAGGAGAGTTAGAATGAAAAAGAAACTTGCAATTCTATTATTGCTGACTGTTTGCACGTTCACCGTGCAGGCCGTCGTCATCCCACAGCCGCCTGTGCTGAATTTTGATAAGACAGCGACGGGCACCATCCCGGATCTGAATCAGAAACGCGATTATGACGGGGACTCGAATCCGGAGGCGAAGTGGTGTGCTCCGACAGCATCTGCTGACAGCGTCTGGTATTACGGCAGCGGGTCGTACCCACTGCTGATCCCGGCCGGCGCCAATGACCCAGCAAAAGCCGACACCCTGATCTCAACGCTGGGCGGGTTGATGGGGACTTCAGACGCTTCCGGCGGAACCACAACGACCAACTGTGTCAACGGACTGCAGGCTTACTACAACAGCAAATATCCGGGCGCATTTGGAGTCAGCCTGGTTACCGCATGGACATTTCCAGACGGCGGGGGACAGCCCTCTGCTAAGAATCTTTGGAACTGGATGACCAATAATCTGTATGACTGCAACGATGTGCTGCCGATCATCTCCTATCAAGGTGCACCCACCAGCGAGAGCGGCATCCCCGATATTCTGGATTCGGTCAACGGCCACCTGGTCATGATGATCGGATATAATTATCCGACCCCAAATCCGGATACCATCACGATCTATGACCCCGGCGATGCGGCAGTCGGCGGTGCTCACGCCTTTCCGCCGGGACCACCCAATCCGGCTCCGGTAACCTACACCCTGACTCCTGTCGGCACATCTCCGGAAGGAACGGCGCTTGATACAGGCACTTCGGGCTTTATTGTCGGGGCGATCATTTCCGGCCCGCTTCCGGAAAATGGAACGGGTGAACTGGATTTCGGCGATGCGCCGGAAGGATCCAACGCCATGGCCTATCCATCACTGGGAGTTACAGGTCAATTCCCGACCTGCATCACCGTCGGACCAGCCGGGTGGATCCAGCACACCAATTTTGGAGCGTATTTTGGTCCCTTGGTGGACTTTGAAACCGACGGCAATGCGGGTCTTTGTCCAAGCGGCACCTGTTTTCCGCCGTATGATCAGGATGAGTGCTTCCAGGATGGTGATGCGGGGCTGATCATGCCGGATTCATTCACCATCGACAATGCTCTGAACGTCGTGACCTGCACCGGCATTGCTCCGGGCACGTCGCTGGGACAGACCTGTGCAACGGCCGTCTGGGGCACCGATATTGACATTGATGTTACCAACACGATGCCGAATCAGACAGTCGGCTACGTTAATGTGCTGGTTGACTGGGACCAGAACGGTTCCTGGGGCGGTTCGGCTACGGGTGCATGTACCGCGCCGGAATATGTTTTGGTTGATTTTGCAGTTCCCAATGGCCACAGCGGACCGCTTTCAACACTGATGGCGGCAAATACCAGCTTTATCATCGGACCGAATCCCGGTTATGTGTGGGTACGGTTCAGCATTACCGAATATGCCTTGCAGAATCCAACCTGGGACGGTTCGGGAAGCTTCGAAGACGGCGAAACCGAGGATTATCTTTTAAAAGTCGACCCCTCACCGCCGCCCAACTTAAAAGTCAAATTCCAGCAGCTGCCGCTGGACGGGCTAACGATTGAGCAAACTCCCTATTACGGACACGATGAACTCAGCACTGCTTACAAGAGTACAGATCCCGGTACTTTGTTTGAGGGCTGTTATATGGCAGATGACTTTGCGGATCTGGAGCATTCGCCCGTCATCAAGGTCAAATGGTGGGGTTCTTATATCGAAAACGAGATCATGGAGCCCGTTGACCGGTTCCTGATTGCGTTTGAAGGGGATATCCCTGCGCAAGGCCACCCTGACGATGCCGACTATGTGGCAAGTCATCCCGCAGAGCCGATCCTGACGCAATTTGTGCATCGTGCAGCTGCACTGCCGCTGAATCCGGGTGAGTTCTCGGAAACCTATCTCAATGCCGGCGGGCCGCCCTGCAACGAAGCGCTCTATGAATACGAGGCGGTTCTGGAAAATCCCTTCGGCCAGGATCCGAACACCGTGTACTGGATCAAGATCGTGGCCATCATTGATAACGCAGCCGCGTGGGGCCGATTGAACGCCGCCGTACAGAATTCCGGATTGGGCCTATGTGAATTCCTGAAGCTGCCGTATGCATCAGGGGACCCGAATCAGATTCAATTTGGTCTGCAGACACCGGTTACGCGATGGGGCTGGCACAACCGCGATTACACCCAGGTGGACCCGTATGCGTCTACACCACCTGCGGTCAATCCCGGTGAGCATAATCCCAGGGTCTACGTAACGACGCTGCCGGCGATTCCGGGGCTGGCGGATACGGATGTCTGGCACTTCCAGGATGACGCGGTTTCCGGCGATATCGTGATTGATGAAGCGGCACCGGAGATGCCGGCGGTTAACCAGCCGACTTGGCAAGAGGAGTTCTATCAGTACACCCTGCCCTACTGCCAGGGCTCTCAGGGCGTGGACGGACCGGAAGGCATTGACGCTTACTCCAAAGACCTGGCGTTCGAACTGTGGACCAACAACGACTGCTTCCCCAGCACCAAGCCAGATTACAGTGAATGGGTACTTGTCGGGAAACCGACCAGTTGGTGTACTCCCACTCAATGTCATGGTGATGCGAACGGTACGACCGAAGTAATCTCAAAAGTAGTTCGGCAGGTCGGCTATCAAGATATCAATATTCTGGTCGCTGGTTTTAATAAA
>JAOUFG010000045.1 GCA_029858345.1 Phycisphaerae bacterium | reverse complement strand
AGACGCTGTATCAAACGAAAAAGCAAACGCAGAGAGCTTGCTCGGTTTTATCATTACAAGCGACATAAGCTATTGGCTCCACTAAGGGTTAAAGAACGAAAATGAAATTGGACAGTAAAATTATAAATATGGCGAATTACATGGAATATCTAAGCAATATGATTCTAGCGGTGAACTTATAGAGCATTCTTTTTGGATTTCTGGAAATAACGTCACAAAGAATGAGTATAAAGAAAAAATATGCAAAGGCATGAAACTGCCGCCTCTGTAATAGCTCATCGAGGAAAAATAAAGGGGTACGGGGAAAAATAAAGGGGGAAAATAAAGAAGGAGGGGAAAATAAAGGGGTACGGTACTTTTTCTTGACATCAGTGTTTGCGGTCTTATATAATTGGCGATTATGCCTCGGCCTAAAAGAATAACTAAAGGAAACATTGTCTATCACGCCTTGAATCGTGCGAACGGTCGGCTTCGTATTTTTAAGAAATCGGGTGATTTTGAGGCGTTTGAAGCGATTCTGGCCGAAGGTCTTGATCGCTTCGATATGCGGCTGTGCGGCTACTGCATGATGGGTAACCATTGGCACCTGGTCCTTTGGCCGAAAGCCGATGGCGACTTGTCCGCATTTATGCGATGGATCACGCAGACGCACTCGCAGCGATGGCACGCCGCACATGACACCGTCGGCATCGGCCATCTTTACCAGGGACGGTATAAGAGTTTTCCGGTGCAGGATGGGCTGTACTACCAGACGCTGATGCGGTACGTCGAGAGCAATCCGCTGCGTGCGGGACTGGTTACGCACAGCGCCGACTGGCCGTGGGGCAGTTTGGCGATCCGCTGCGGCGAAGAAAAACCGCTCTCGCTCAGCGATGGGCCGATCCACCTGCCGCGGTTGTGGAAGTCGCAGGCGGACAAGATCGCCGATTTACCGCTGGATACAATCGAAACCTGCATCCAGCGCGGCCGCCCGTTCGGCGAGGAGGCCTGGATGCTAAAAACGGCCAAACAGTTGGCTTTGGAATCCTCCTTACGCCCACGCGGCAGGCCGAAAAAAGGAGAAACGGCATGAAGAAATCAAACAACTGAAATAACAGAGGGCGTGGAGCTGTTGAAAAAATTGTAATTTAGCAGGTGACTGTCCGTAGTTTCTCGGGTATAGTTTCCATGGTTTCTATTTTTCTAAGCAAGATGTACTTTGAGGGCCATTTTTTGGAGAACACAGATGGACAATGTTACCGTATTGCCGGGAGACACTATCGGATATAACTTTATCCCCCCCCCGTACCTTCCCAAGGGCCGCGATGAGTACTATCTGCGAAATGAGCAGGTCGGCAAACCGGGGGATACATGGCGGCAGTTAACCGCCCACGAGGTTGAAGTTCTGGTCAAAAACGGCAACTCCTCGGATAATTGGGAAAAGCTGCTTGTTTCGGATCCTTTCGACCCGGGACAGATCAAGGATTCGGAGTTTTTTGGTTTTGTGCGTATCGGACGCGTCCAAAATAAGGCGCTGGAATACCATGATCTGAAACTACCGGTCGGCATCACGAACAGCTGCATCATTTCCTGTGATATCGGCCACGACGCTGCGATCCATCATGTTCGTTATCTGGCACATTATGTTATCGGGGATCGCTGCATCCTGACGGATATCGACGAGATGCATACGACCCACTACGCAAAATTCGGTAATGGGATTCTCAAAGACGGCGAAGATGAAAAGATCCGTGTCTGGCTGGATATTGTGAACGAAACCGGCAGCCGAAAGGTCCTGCCGTTTAACGGAATGATCACCGCCGACGCCTATTTATGGGCCAAATATCGAGACGATAAATTACTGCAGAAACGGCTCAAAGAGATCACCCAAAACAACGCTGACAGCCGTCACGGTTTTTACGGCACCGTTGGAGATCAATGTGTCATTAAAAGCTGCCGAATCATCAAAGACGTGAAAATCGGTTCCTGCTGCTACATCAAAGGCGCTAATAAGTTAAAAAATCTAACAATCAACTCTGACAGTGAAGAACCGACACAAATCGGCGAAGGCGTCGAACTGGTCAACGGGATCATCGGTTACGGCTGTCATCTTTTCTACGGATGCAAAGCCGTTCGATTCATTCTGGCCAACAATTCCAACCTCAAATACGGCGCCCGTCTGATCAACTCCTTTCTCGGCGATAATTCGACGATTTCCTGCTGCGAAGTGCTGAATAACCTCATCTTTCCGGCTCATGAACAGCACCATAACAATTCATTTCTGATCGCATCGGTTGTCATGGGACAAAGTAACATGGCCGCCGGTGTCACGGTCGGCTCCAACCACAACAGCCGGGCCAACGACAATGAGATTCAAGCCGGAAGAGGATTCTGGCCGGGGCTGTGTACCAGCGTTAAGCATTCCTGCCGCTTTGCTTCGTTTGTGTTACTGGCCAAGGCCGATTATCCTGCCGAACTTGATATCCGGCTGCCGTTTGCCCTGCTGAACAATAATATCTTAAAGGACGAACTGGAAGTGCTGCCGGGATTCTGGTGGCTGTACAATATGTATGCTCTGGCACGAAATACATGGAAATTCCAAAATCGGGACAAACGCAAAAGGAAAATCCAGAAGATTGAATTCGATTCCCTTGCCCCGGATACCGCAGAGGAGTTGCTGCAGGGGCGGCGATTGCTGGAGATCTGGACGGCCAAAGCCAAACTGAGGCAGACGGGCCAGAACGCTGCGGATAAAACAGATTCTGAACTTTCCGCATTAGGACGCGAGCTGCTTAATATGACACCGCCGGAAGCACTCGAAGGACTGGACGTGCTGGGCGAAAATATGGAAAAATCAAAACGCAAGGTTGTTGTCATCAAACCCTTTGGGGGCTACCATGCCTACGGCCAAATGTTGTTGTACTACGCGGTTCAGAATCTGCTGACCTACATGCAATCGAATGCTTCGGCAAATTTTGACAGCATGAAGAACACATTGCAGGAAAATGCGCATCGTCAATGGGTCAACCTTGGCGGTCAGCTCATTCCGGCAGAAGATGTTGACCGTCTGCGAACCGACATCGGCAAAGGAGAGTTTTCAACCTGGGAAGACATTCACGCCCGATACGATCAACTGTGGCAAACTTACCCTCTCGAAAAACAACGGCACGCTTTTGCCGTGCTGCGGGACTGCTACGACGGAACGCTGGAAAAGGAACAATGGATTGATGCACTGAATCGATCAATCACTATTCAGGAATATATTCGTGACCAGGTCTATGTCAGCCGGAAAAAGGACCATGATAATCCCTTCAGGCAGGCAACCTATCGAAATACTGAAGAAATGGTCGCCGCGATTGGGACGATTGAGGATAACAGTTTTGTCAAACTGGTTCGAGAAGAAACGGAAAAATTCAAAGCGGTAGTCGAGGAGATGAAAAAGAAAAGCTAACACATCAGAAAGGAAAGAAGAATGAATTTAACAGACGAGAAATACTCCAAGTACGCACTGGTTCAGGAAATGATGGATACCATTGGCGTCGTAAGGAACTTTGACCCGACCCAGACGGCAGCGATTGCTCCGAAGATACAGTCGGTCGGTCGGATCCTGATGACCGGGGAGGGGTCGAGTCGGATTTTCCCCGCGAAAAACGCTATGCGCAAGGCGATGCAATGGGGAATGGATCTTCAGATTGCCACGGACGGTTCGCGCCAGTCCGCCAAATACGAGCTTTCAAAATTCGCGGTGTTCTGCGCATCCAACTCCGGCAGGACCAAAGAGGTTGTTCTGCTCGCGAAAAAGCTCGCCGCCGAAGGCAATGACAATCGCTTTGCCTTAACCGCCAACGAAAAAACACTTCTTGAGGAAGCGTGCACCGAGTCATTTGTCCTGACCTGCGGTTGGGAACAGGCGGTCGCCGCAACCAAAAGTGTGATCGAACAGGCACTCTTTTACGAATCAATCCTCTGGAACATCCTCGGACAGGACAACGCCGCCGCCTGCAAAGCACTGGCGGACGATATTGAGACAGCCCTGACCCTCCCCATCGATAAAAGCATCATTGATACCGCTGTCAATGCGTCCACGATTTATTTTGCCGGTTATAACGACGGCGTGGCCGAGGAGTTGACCCTTAAAACCAATGAGATCACCCGTAACAAATCGGACTTCCTCGAAGGAACCTACGCGGTTCACGGCATCGAAGAGGTGATGGATCCCAAAGACATCGTTTTCGTCGTCGATCCGATTGATGCCGAAATCGAGAAGTTCCAGGAAGTACTCGAACAAGGTGTCGGCCTTAAAGTGGTGGCCATTGCCAATCGCAAGACGCCGTTTGCCACGATCCAGGTGCCGGATGCAGGCCCGTTGACGCCTTATGTCTATCTGAGCGCCGGATGGAATCTGCTGGTTGAAATCGGCATGGCACTGGGCATTGATCTTGATAAGCCCGAACGTGCTCGCAAGGTGGGTAATGAATTTATAGGTTAGCCGGGATTTTAGAGCACTTTAATAGTATTGTGTACCGGATTTTTCTGTTTTGTTGTGTCGGGCGCGGGGGACACCCCTGCCCGGCACGCCTAGCAGGACAACCGCACAAAGCCCCCTGAACCCCGCCGGCAGCATAATCCCAATAAAAGATGATATTGAAATGAACGTCCACTCGTGATATAATGGTTTTTATTATTCCCGATACGATGAGGACAAAAAATGCTTTGTGAGGCGTGTAAAGAACGAACTGCAACGATCCATTTGACCGAGGTCAACAACGGCCAGCGGTCCGAAACGCACCTATGCCAGCAGTGCGCCCACCAACAGGGGCTGACAATCAAGTCACAGATTCCGCTCAATGAGCTGCTGAACACACTGCTCAGTACCCAGACGGAAAAAACGACCGGCGACGGCGAAACCGCCCCGGCTGCCGGTTCCGAGCACGCCTGCCCGGTCTGCGGGATGACGCTGCGGCGGTTTGCCAAAAAACCCCTGCTGGGATGTCCGCATGACTATACGGAATTTGGAGCCGAACTGATGCCGCTGATCGAAAAAAGCCAAAACGGCAAAAGTCACCACTGCGGCAAGGTCCCCTCCCGCACCAACGAACAGGACCGCAATCAGATTGAATTGGCCAAACTGCACCGGAAACTGGAACAGGCGGTCAAAAACGAAGATTATGAAAACGCAGCGAAACTGCGGGATCAGATACAGGCACTGCAATGAAACCGACGGACTTATGCAATTATCCCAGTTCATGGTTTGGCGGCGGCTCGGATGTCATATCCGAAGTCGTCATTTCATCCCGGATTCGGCTGGCCCGCAACATCGCCGGTTATGAGTTCCTGCCCTGCCTGTCGCCGAAGCGCCAGCAGCAGCTCCAGGACACGCTCAAAGATATTCTGATGTCGGTTGACCTGGGGAAAAAGATATGGTTTGTCGATATCGACCATGCCTCGGACGTCGAGCGGTCGCTGCTGGCCGAACGGCATCTCATCAGCCGGCGTCACGCCGCCGGCAAAGGCCCTCGCAGCGTGGTGCTGGCCGAAGATGAATCGTTTACGGCGATGATCAACGAAGAGGACCACCTTCGGATGCAGATCTATGCGGCGGGCCTGCAACTTCACGCCTGCTGGGACCGCATCAATCAGATCGACGACAGCATCGAAGCGAAAATCGATTATGCCTTTGACAGCCGGTTCGGGTATCTGACCGCCTGCCCCACCAACCTGGGCACCGGCATCCGTGTTTCGGTGATGCTGCATCTGCCCGCGCTGAAAATGACCGGCCAGATCGAAAAGTTTATCAACGCCGCACGGGATTGCGATTTGGCCGTCCGCGGCCTCTTTGGCGAGGGGACCGATGCCGTCGGCGACTTTTTCCAGCTTTCCAACCAGGTGACGCTCGGTGTCAGTGAAGAGCAGATCATTGAGCATTTCTCGTCCGTTGTCGTGCCCAAGATTATCGCCTATGAAGTCGAGGCGCGAAAAGCCCTGCTCGACAAAAAGTCGAAAACGCTGGATGACAAGATTCAGCGGGCACTCGGGGTCCTGCGGAACGCCTGCTTGATCAGTTCGCAGGAGGCCCTGTTCCTGCTGAGCAACGTGCGGCTCGGCGTCAACCTCGGCAGGGTGCCGGACATTAAGATCGCCACCGTCAATGAGCTGTTCATGCTGACCCAGCCGGCCCACCTGCAGCTGCGGGCCGGCAAAATCCTCGACGCCGACCAGCGCGACACCCTACGCGCAGAAATCATCCGCACCAAACTAAGTCAGAATTAATCGTGTTCGGTGCCCCTGTGGTTTATTTAACCTGCAGCTGTTCGATCACTTCGCCGTCGTAGCCGATCAGCATGGCGGTCAGGGTTTCTGTCTGTTTGTCAAAATCGCATTTCACCAACTTTTTCTGCCATAATGGCATATCTCGGGCCGGCGTTCTGTTTTCGTAAGATGCTTTACGGAAAACACTTAACTCGTTTTTGGGTGGACTGGCACGCAGGTTGCATTATAGAATCATACGCAATAGAGTAACTATTTAAGTGATATTAAGCACGAATAATAGGAGTATAAAATGGCTAAAATTATTGGAATTGACCTTGGAACGACAAACTCGGTCGTCGCTGTGATGGAAGGGTCGGCCCCGAAGGTGCTGATCAATGCGTCCGGAGCCCGCCTGACGGCCTCGGTGGTCGGCTTTACCGACAAAGGGGAGCGTCTGGTCGGCCAGACCGCCAAGCACCAGCAAGTCACCAACCCGCAGAACACCGTCTATTCGATCAAGCGGTTCATGGGGCGGCGGCACCGCGAAGTCGACAGCGAAGAAAAGATCGTCCCTTATCAAATCACCGGCGGCGCTGACGAATTGGTCAAGGTGAACGTCCGCGGCAAAGAATATACCCCGCCGGAGATCTCGGCGATGATCCTGCAGGATCTGAAAAAGACCGCCGAAGACTATCTTGGCGAAACCGTTGAATCTGCGGTCATCACGGTCCCGGCCTACTTTAACGACGCCCAGCGTCAGGCCACCAAGGACGCCGGCAAGATCGCGGGCCTCAAGGTCGAGCGTATCATCAATGAACCGACGGCGGCGGCACTGGCCTACGGTCTGGAAAAGAAGAAAAACGAAAAGGTCGCCGTCTTTGACTTCGGCGGCGGTACATTCGATATCTCCATCCTCGACATTGGCGACAATGTTTTTGAGGTCCTCAGCACCAACGGCGATACGCACCTCGGCGGCGATGACCTCGACGAAGTCCTGATTAACTACCTGGCCGATGAATTCAAGAAAACCGAAGGCATCGACCTGAGGACCGACCCGATGGCCCATCAACGGCTGAAAGAAGCCGCGGAAAAGGCCAAGTGCGAATTGAGCACACAGGTGGAAAGCAACGTCAATCTGCCGTTCATCACCGCCGATGCTTCGGGGCCGAAACACATGAACATCACCCTGACCCGAAGCAAGTTTGAAGCATTGGTCGAACCGACGCTCGAACGCCTGCGTCAGCCCTGTCTGAAAGCGATCCAGGACTCCAAACTGAAAACCAGTGACATTGCCGAGATTCTGATGGTTGGCGGCTCGACCCGTATCCCGAAAGTTGTGGAGATCGCAAAGGAAGTCTTCGGCAAAGCCCCGAATAAGAGCATCAATCCGGATGAAGTGGTCGCCATGGGTGCGGCGATTCAGGGGGCGGTATTGGCCGGCGATGCAGGTGTTAAAGACATCCTGCTGCTGGATGTAACCCCCCTGTCGCTGGGCGTAGAGACCCTCGGCGGCGTGATGACCAAGCTGATCGAACGCAACACCACGATTCCGTCCAGCAAAAAGGAAGTGTTCTCGACCGCCGCCGACAGCCAGACCAGCGTGGACATCCACGTGCTGCAGGGCGAGCGTGAATTCGCCCGCGACAACCGCACGCTGGGGCGTTTCCAGTTGTCCGATATTCCGCCGGCACCGCGCGGTATCCCGCAGATCGAGGTCACTTTCGACATCGACGCCAACGGCATCCTAAACGTCTCAGCCAAGGATCTGGGTACCGGCAAGGAACAGTCAATCAAGATTCAGTCCAGTTCCGGGCTCAGCGATGAGGAAGTCGAAAAGATGGCCAAGGACGCCGAAGCCCACGCTGAAGAAGACAAGAAGCGTCGCGAGGTCGTCGACCTGAAAAACCAAGCCGATCAGCTCGTGTATTCGACCGAGAAGACGCTCAAGGAACACGGGGAAAAGGTTTCGAGCGAGATTCGCGGCAACATCGAGTCGGCCCTGAATAATCTCAAGGAAACGGCTAAAGGTGAAGACGGCGACGCCATCAAAAAGGCGATAGAAAACCTCGGACAGGCCTCGCAGGAGTTGGGCAAGATTCTGTACGAAGAAGCCGCCAAACAGCAGGCCGCCGCAGGAGGCGACCAGCCCGCTCCCGAAGCCGATCAGCAGGGCCCGCAGGAAGGCGAGGTCCGGCGTAAAGGCGGCGACGATGTGATCGATGCGGAGTTTGAATCCAAAGAATAATACCCTTTAGGGTAATAAATTTCCGCAGGCTGAACTCCAAAGTGCTGCCGTGAAACTACATAGCCACGTATCAATCGCAGTTTTCTGCTGGGATTGGGATAACAATCCTGTTTTTGTTAAGCACAAAAAGCCCTGCTCTGTCAGGGCTTTTTTTATGCCCCCGCTGTTTCAGGACACCTGTTATCCTGATAAAATAAATCTTATATTTTTTACGTATTTCGTCTGAAATTATCGGTCTTATGCTTGATTTCCTACGTATAAATGTTTTAATAAGGTATCATCAAAACTTCAGACAGGAGACCAAAATGGCGATGCAGATATCAAATGTCGGTGAAGTAAAACCCCCAGATCAGATGTTGCTCTATGTATTTTCGCCCTCTAAAGAGGAACGTTTGTATCAACTTCAAATGGACACACTTTCGGACCGTCAGTTAGCTCTGAACGATCATGATGTCGTGATTGCCGAGGTCTTTGAGAATGAAGACGGCCATATCGGCGTGGATGAACTGCCTTGCGACCGGTGCCGGGGACTGCGTCAACAGTTTCATATTATGCCCGGACAATTCAAAGTCATGCTTGTCGATAAGGATTCGGCCGTCAAATTGTGTGCCGAATCGTGCGTGTCCTGCGAAGAGGTGTTTCTGCGTGTCGAAAAAGAGCACACTGTGGAGGTATAGACCGGTTATTAATCCGGACAATCCATGTTTCGGATTTCAACCCCCTCTTTTTCTCCCTCCGAAAATTGCTTTTTAAGAGGTTGTTCGCTCAGGTCCTTTGTGGTATAATCCCACCGTGAGCAATATATGAAATCAGGAGTCCGATTATGTGCGATAGCTGTGGGTGCGGCGAAAAAACATTTGAAGCAACGGTTGCAGAAGTCATTGAGTCCATCCGTCCGATGCTGCAGAATGACGGCGGGGATATCGAATTGGTCGGCTGTGACGAAGATAAAACCGTTCGCGTGCGTCTGCAGGGCGCCTGCAAGGGTTGTCCCGGTGCCGCGATGACACTGAAAATGGGCGTCGAGCGCATGCTCAAGCAGAAAGTCAGCGACGTCAAAGAAGTCGTGGCGGTGAACTAAATCCGTAACGAATCCCGCACTTCTATGGGCAAAAAAAGGAACAGAACAACACCTACGGCATTCAAATGGCCCGTGTGGATTGGTCTTTTGTGTGTTATCCTATTCTCGGTCATATTGAATATGGCAGCTCTGGACTGGGGGCAGACCGGTGATGTTTCGTGGTCTCCGGATACAATTGAAGGACGAATCACCGTCATTTACCTGCCGCAGCTTTTCAAAATGTGGACCCATAAATATCCACGAGGTCATTATCTTGTCAGTGCCCTCTTTTACAAGCCGATGATTGCTAGGTGGGAATCATCCCCCGTAACCGTCAGGACACCGGACGGCCGCATCCTCAGCACACCGCTTGATGAAAAGCGGCTCTACCGGTTGGCCTCTGTGTCCCGCAAGATCAGCATCTTCATGGCGGGCGGTGTCTTGTTGGGTATCTTCCTGACTGCCCGAAACCTCCTTAAGGACGACCTCGCAGCGATTCTGGCGTGCCTGTGCATGAGTTTGTGCTGCCTTTTTCTGTTCTACAGCAAATCCGCCTGTGTGGATGTGCCGGCTTTTTTCTGGTTTGTCTGGGCCGGCTGTTTCGGACTGTACGCGATTAAATCTGACAAGTTGGTATTTTATTTATTGGCGGGATTTTGTGCGGCCTGGTCAGTGTGTACCAAAGAAGGGGTCGCAACCTTTCTCGTTGGGTTAGCAGCGGGCCTGTCAATCCTGTTGGTACGCCAAAAAATGAAATCCGGTCAATCTTTTCCAAAAGCGTTATTGTCCCTCGTTCACTGGAAAGTTCTGGCCGCAATCGTTTTGGCCGTGCTGATCTTTATCACACTGGAGGGTTTCTGGGGGGGCATGGCTGAATGGCACTACCGCAGCGGCAACTGGAACAATGTGATTGAAAACCAATTCAAATCGCAGGGGCTGAGCACCTGGGACCTAATCGTTAAAACCTACGGTGGCCTGACTGCCGCCTGGGGGGGGCCGTTTACGATCCTGTTGCTGGGATCGGTGCTTTACTGGCTCATCCGCTATCGCTGGGAGCTATGCCTGACTCTGTCGCCGTTTCTTGCCTTTTTCCTTCTGACGGTAATGATCATCCGATTTAATCTGCCGCGATTTATGATGTGCGGGTTCGCGGGCATGGCCATCATCATGGGTAAAACCATTGCGGACTGGGTTCGGTTTAAGAAGATTCCAATCGTCGTTCGATATGCCATGCCGCTTCTGGTTTTTGTGCCATCGCTGATCTGCTGTATTTGTTACAATCTCGAGATGAAACATGACACCCGTATTCAGGCAGAACGATGGATGGCTAAAAATGCAGCGCCCGGCTCAATCGTGGGCTTATCCATGACCCGCAACTACGGTCCGCGTCTCTGGCGAGACGGATTCAGAATGATTCCGCAATGGGACAGCAAAGGCATCGACACACCCAATGGGAAGATGCAGGTATGGCCGGATTATATCATTGGCTCCAGCGCATCCACCTGTCGATCTAAAACAGATACCGTTTTTTTTAATAAACTGTTTAAAGGCGAAACCAAGTATGAAAAGCAGGCGACCTTTAACCGATTATACTTTAATCCACAGAAGCCTATCTGGAAATACTGTCTGCGGTTTTATAATCTGCATGGTTTTATCAGTCCGCCTATGATGATATATAAGCAATAAAAAAAGGGATTGTTTTATGTACAATGATAAAAAGGTTGTCGTGGTCATGCCGGCGTATAACGCCGAGCAAACGATTCAGAAGACCCATGATGAGGTTCTGGTCCAGGGGTTTGTGGATCTGGTGATTGTCGTTGATGACGCCAGTTCGGATAACACCACCGCCGTGGCCCAGAATCTGCCCAATACAGTGGTCCACACTCACATCCAAAACCGCGGATATGGAGGCAATCAGAAATCCTGCTATAAACTGGCCTTGGAGCACGGCGCCGATATTATCATCATGGTGCACCCGGATTATCAGTACACGCCGCGACTGATCCCGGCGATGGCCTCGATGATCGCTAACGGGTTGTATCACTGTGTCCTGGGGTCGCGCATTCTGGGCGGCCATGCACTCAAAGGAGGCATGCCCATCTGGAAATATATTGCCAACCGGTTTCTGACGTTCTCGGAAAATCTGCTGACCGGGGCCAAACTGTCCGAATACCACACCGGCTATCGGGCTTTTTCCAGAGAACTGCTGGAAAAGCTGCCGCTGGAACAAAACTCCGATGATTTTATTTTTGACAACCAAATGCTGGGGCAGATTCTCTGGCATGGTTATCAAATCGCCGAGGTCAGTTGTCCGACAAAATACTTCGCCGAAGCGTCCTCGATTAATTTCAGGCGCAGCTGCAAGTATGGTTTCGGATGTCTCTGGGTCGGCCTGCAATACCGCTTAGCAAAGATGGGACTTGTCCGGCCAAAACTCTTCAAACTCAGACAGTAAACTTTCACTATCCAAGCACGGAACAGATCTTCTTCCTGTCGGGACGATCAATCGCACCTTTTTCTGTAATGATGGCGGTGATGTTTTCGGCCGGGGTGACATCGAAGGCGGGATTATAGACATTCATGTTTTCCGGGGCGGTTTGACGAAGGCCAAAGGCGGATACTTCGTCGGCGTTGCGCTGTTCGATGGGGATCTGTGAGCCGTTTTCGATGGTCAAGTCAAATGTGCTGGAGGGAGCGGCGATATAGAACGGAATGCCGTAGTGCTTGGCGAGGATGCTCAATCCCAGCGTACCGATCTTGTTGGCGGTGTCGCCGTTGGCGGCAATGCGGTCGGCACCGGTCATGATGGCGTTTACTTTGCCCGCCTGCATCAGTGACGCCGCCATATTATCGCAGATCAGTACCGCCTCGATCCCGGCCTGTATCAGTTCCCACGCTGTCAGCCGCGCACCCTGCAGCAATGGCCGTGTTTCATCGACATAGACGCGAAAGCGTTTTCCGTTTTTGTGAGCCAGATACATCGGAGCCAGGGCCGTGCCGATGCCGGCCGTTGCCAACGCCCCGGCATTGCAATGTGTCAAAACCGCTCCGCTGTCCGGGATCAAATCCATTCCGTTACGGCCGATCGCATCACACATCGCCTTGTCTTCAGTGCAGATCGCGTGTGCCTCATCCAGCAATGCCTGCTTGAAGACATCGACCGAACAACCCGGATTATCCGCAACAACACTCTCAGCGGTCTTCTTCATCCGTTCCAAGGCCCAAAACAGATTGACCGCGGTCGGTCGGCTGGCAGCGAGATCGTCACAGGCAGCCCGCACAGTTTCGAGCGCCTCTGTAAGCGTTCCGCCGGTGAGCGAACGAACCGCGAGACAGGCCCCGTAAGCAGCCGCCACGCCGATTGCGGGCGCACCACGTACGGCCAATGTAACAATGGCCTCGAATAGCTGTTGAGGGGTTTCGCAGGGAAGGTATTCACATCGTCCCGGCAAAAGACGCTGGTCAATCAACTCCAGCCGGCCGTCGGTTTCGCCAGTCCACCTGAGTGTTTCAATCGGCATGGCGTCTCTCGCTTTCCGATACAGAGGCGATTTTACTTGCTCTCATCCGTCAGAATCTCGACGGCGATCTTGCCCAACTCCTCATTCGCCTCCTGCCGCATGGTATGTGCGGCTTCGATTAACTCCTCGGCGGATGCCTGATGATAGGGCTGAAGCTCAAAGGTCCATGTATAGGTGTCTTCGATGGTTTTGGGCCAGAGAACTTCAGCGAAGAAATCGAACGGGAACTTGTCATGTAGCGGGCGTTCCAGAAGCTGATGGGTATTCAGGATCTCGTAGCCCGGTTTTTCAATGCGAACCCGGTAATCGCCGTACCAGTTGAAATTCACTGTCACCGGCGTCACCCCGATTTCCTCGTCGTTGAGCCAGACAATCGCCTCTTCCGGCTCGGTCACAATCGTCAGCCGCCGCTCGACACAGCCGCTCAAAAGGATGACAGCAAGAATCCCTGCCGCAAGGCCCACAATATCGTTTCTGTTCAGCATTTTTAACTCCCTATGCATTCGGTTCATATTCGGACATCAAGAGTAGCAAAGCGGCAAGTAAAAAGCAACGGCTTTTTCGGACCAATACCCTTTAGGGTAATAAAATTTCGCGAGGACAACTCTAAGGTGATTTGAAAAAAAGACATAACCGCGCAGTGAGTGCGTTTTTTTTAGTGGGCCCGACATATCCTTATCCCTGCGCATAAAAACGGCCGGAACCGAAGGGTATTCATTTATTTGTCGGTTCCGGCCTGAGAGGGGAGAAAAATTTATTGAAAAGCCCGCATGCCGAACTTTTCAAAGATTTTGTCTTCCCGTTGATGTGCCAGTGGTTGTCATATTTTTTCGCGGCGTGGAGATGGTGGCGCTATTGGCTCAACCACATCTTGGCAATAATCACAAAATCTTTCAGATTCACACGGCCATCCTCGAAGATGTCCTCAGGGATGCCGCCGCAATCCCCCTCCCAAAGCCATTGATTTGCGAGTAAGGCAATTCCGTATTTTACGATAGGAGTTAAAGCATTTATTCCGTCAACCAGACATTTGCAAATTCAGCAAAGTCCCGCAGATTGATCGTACCGCTGCTGTCCAGGTCTCCTGTGCTCAGGTCGCCCGGGCTTAACCAGTTTTGACAGAGGATGAGCAGGTCCGGCTGACCCACATCGCCGCTGCCGTCAATATCCGAATCGAGCTTCGCAGTGAAATCGCCCGCCTGATCAACCGTCACGTTGGTATAAACGGCAGAAGCCGGCGTAAACGTGTAATCTGTCTTCGCCGCCTCAACGTTGCCCGACCATCCATAAGGAACCCCTACTTCATAGTAGCCGGCGGTGTCCGTGATATCTGTGCCGCCGCCGTCATTTGCGACGACAGAGCATCCCTCAACCGGTGTGCCGAGGATGTTCCGGACGTAACCGGTAATACGAAATGTCAGCATCGTACCGACATAGTTCTGATTTGTGATCGGGCTCTGAACATGACTGTAGCCGAGCTTGTTTGGATCGAATGTGTAAGCGTTATCGACCGGCGTTACATCCCCGGACCAGTCATAATCGACGGCCAACTCATAAAAACCATCGGCATCTGTAACGAATGCATCTGGGCCATATTTAACGGTCCATGGACCGCCGCCGTTTTCTGCGACAAGATTGACACCGCCGACAGGCATTGAGCCCTGTTTCAGCACATAGCCGGAAATCGTATAGGTCATCAATTCCGCAGCGTAATTGACATTGATGTAATTCTGTGTAACATCGATGTATTCGTCACTGTCGGGATTAAACGTGTATCCGGTCTTTTCGGGGGCGATCATGCCTGACCAACCGTAGTCAACCCGTATTTCATAGAATCCATCGGCGCCGCTGAGAGTGTTTGGGCCAGGATCGGCCTGCAGCAGCACGCCTTCGACCGGAGTAACGCCGTCAGGCTCCAGGCAAAAACCGGAAATCGAATCTTTCGGCACCAATTCTATGGAGCCCGCATTCGGCATCGCGTCATACATGAGACAGAGAACATTGTCTCTGAAGACAATGTCAGCAATCTGCTCTGTCCCGCCCTGCTGAACAAAAACCGCAGATGATTCCCAGCCACGAGGACAAAGCGTCAATAATGTCAAGGGGGTATTAAATTGGTTACCAAGACCGCACTGCAAATTCAAGCTGATGGTATTCCCGTCTGAGACAAGCGTGGTAATTAAAGCCGCATCTCTTTCATAGATATATTCAGAGACAGTTCCCATGGGTGCTACCCAAACATTGGGATCATTCGCTACCAGATAATCGAAGTGTGCACATAAGGCTGGGGTCGATATATTATCGTATCCTCCGGGAACATTGACATCATGAAACATCTCGATCGCCCACTTGCCTTCAGCAACGGCAAGATCAACCCTATCTTGCAGCCATGCGACAGCGTTGGAACCTCCTTCACCGTTGCCATGTGTTTCGATGACAACCAATTCGTATAAAATTGGTGATGATACATTCAATCCGTTTGGAGAATTATCGTCTAAAGGATTGGTTGAACGTGCGGCAATATAATAATCATCTACGAGATCGATAACATTAGGGTCATAATCACCATGAGGATAGGCGAGGGTGGCAACATCCTGCCCCGTCAAATCCCGTAACATTTCTTGAGATATTCGCAGTTCATCTATCACATCGGGCTCTGAAAGCGTTGTAAGATAAGAACCTGTAACGGCCTGGCTTCCGATTTCCTGGCCATCCGAAACGAGATTCAGGATATCATTCGGATCGCTAATCTGTGAGGTCGTTCTGTAAAAAGTCGCTTTCAGACCCCGATCGCGAAGTTCGGGAAAAGCATTGTAATACTGTGAAGGAAACCCGCTGTTGAAAGTGATTGACGCAGCGCCTTTTTTATCTCTCTGCCATAATGCAACGGTGGTTGTATACGGCTTAAAAGCAACATAAACACTTTTTTCAGAAGCGATTATAGCGAGATCATAGGTCATGCCGCCGTCTTGTACAGCATCTCCGTCAACAAACCACTGGTCTACAATGTAGCCCGGATCTGGCGTCGCAGTAAACAACTGACCTGAACCATAGTCCACACTGACAACACCATCCGGATCGATCGCACCGTTGGCGCCCGCGCTCGCCGTGACCGTCAGCGTCTGAAGCTTAAATGTCACCGACACCGTATGGTCGGCCGTGATATTGCTCAACGTATAGTCCATACCCCCAATCTGGGCCTCGTTGCTGTCCACGATCCACCGATCCACTTCGTAGCCCATGTCAGGGGTGGCCGTGAACTGCTGATTTAAATTGTCCCCTGGAAAAATCTCGCCTGACGGGTCAATGGAACCTTTGGTACCGGCTGAGGCGGTAATTGTGTGCACCGCCTGAGTCGGCGATAATTCTATCGTGTCCGCATCAGGTACGGCATCGTATATAATATAGAAACTGTTGGCGATGGACATAACATCAGCAATTTGTATGTCACTGCCCTGTCGAACCTGAATTCCTAATACTTCCCAGCCAGGAGGGCAAGGTGTTAATAATGTCAACGGTGTATCAAACAAATCAGGGTCAAGCCCGCATTGCAGTTCTAATTGGATCGTGTTGCTGTCTTGAAAGAGGGTCGTGATTGATGCCGCATCTCTTTCATAAATATATTCCGAGACGGTCCCCATGGGTGCCACCCAGATATTAGGCTCATTTGCAACCAGATAATCCAAGTGCGTTTCCAAGGTTGCTTCAGAAATTGCATACCAACCAGAATTAATTCCATGAAGCATCTCAATAAACCACCCTTGTCCAGAAGCAGCCCTGTCGACCCCATCTTGCAGGTACGCTACGACGTTTGGATCTACGGCATTCGGATCTACCGTTTGATTTCCAACATAATAGGGGTAGGGTCCTGTTGTGAATAAACCATACAATTCATTTTCATTTGGATCCGGTGGATTCAATACGCCTGGATAATCTGTCGAGCGTGCGGCAATATAGTATTCTTTGGCAAGACCCTCAACATAAGAGTCGTGATCACCGTAAGGATAGGCAATGGTAGCAACATCCTGCCCCGTCAGATCCTGTAAAGCTGTTTGAGATTGATACAGATCATCTTCCACCTGATTGGGATCCATGTCGGTAAGAGACTCATGTGCATAGCCATGACTGCCAATTTCCTGACCATTCTCAACGAGGAGAGGAATATTTCCGGAGTACCATTCGTATTGAAGTTTTTCTCCAATTATAAAAAATGTCGCTTTCAGGCCCCGTTCCTGTAACAGGGGAACCGCTAAGTCAACCTGGTCCGACAACCCATCGTCGAATGTGATTGACACGGCGCCATTTTTGTCTCCCTGCCATAGAGCTACCGATGTATCTGCTCTTGTCATCGATAAGAAGCCCAACATAATAGAAATTACAAAAACAATTGACAGCCGTCGCTGCATCCGGGACTTATCCTGAACTTTACGCATAAAACACCTCCTAAAACATTTGGTTGATATTTTTTGCAGTGAGGAATCTTGATAATCCATGACTTTCCCAACCTTTCCGTCGACAAATAAACAGACCATGTCCGTCAATTGTTTAATCAAATTCGCTCCCTCAAGCTTCGCTTATTAATCATGGTTGATCAATAAAATCGAATGAGAATCCCTCCTAAAAAACCTTATCGTAGATTTTGTATGTTACAAAATTCAACGATACTTTGACAAAAAAGTTTGATTTATAAACGGGACGCCGTTCGGCCACGACCGGAATTTAAACACTCTGATTCCGTTCGACATGACGCAAAAACAACTTTATCACGCCTGTCAAACGCCGAATTTGCGTAAGCAACGGGACTGCCGGCCAACACAAATAATGTAAACGTCAGGAATAGCAGCGAGTCAAACCATTCCCGTATCTCAACCGGCAACGACGAACAGTTTGCATTGTTGACCATTCCTATCCGTGCACAGACGAGCTGGTGGATATCTTCGAAGTATTGGAAAACTACATAATTGATCAGAAAGAAGATACCGATCATCAGCGGCATCACCGGGAGCCGAATGTGCTGAACAAACTTTCGCAACCGGCCTGACAACTTCAGCGATATCGGCAGTACGATTCCGTACATAAACCAGAAGATGGCGAACATTCGGCCAACATCGCGCATCACGGCCCAAAAGCCCTTGTCGCCGTAGCGGCGTTCGAAAAAGTTTAGATTGTGCAGGTTGAATTCCCCCTGGAAGTTGTTGGCTCGGATCGATTCCGGCGTGGAAAACCCGATCAGCCGCTGACCCCACGATATCTCTTCCCCAAAACAGACTGCAAATAATATCCCCAATAGTAAAAACCAGATATTTCGCCGTTTAGCAAACAGAACAAACATCACTCCCGCTGCCAGCAACCAGTTTAGTGCGCTGAGATTTTCGACCAATCCGTCCTCACGTGCCAACCATTTCAAGGTGGCCGGCTCAAAGATAAAATAGCTGGACGACACCGCAAGCAAAATCAGGCCCAGACCGGCAATAAAAACCTTCTGATGGGCACGTTTTTCCATCGTATCTACTGATAATGAATATTTGAAATCGGGGTTCATGGATGCTTGTTTTCCCTTCCCGGCCTGTTTTTGGAAGGCCGCTGTGTTTTGTCAACGCACATTTGCAGTTAGCCACTTCTCAGCAATAACCACAAAATCTTTTAGATTGACATAGCCGTCTTCAAAGATATCTTCTGGAATACTGCCACAGGACCCGGGCACGCGCCACAGCCATTTGTTGGCCAGCAAGATAACATCCTCGAGGTTGACATAGGTGTCCTTGTTGATATCGCCTTGGAAGCCGACATGCCAATTTTGTGCCAGAACGGCAAAATCTTCCAGGTTGATAATTCCATCGCCGGACGGATAGGGGCTCAAATCCATAGACGATTTAGCAGACAGAAAATTCATCGATAACATTCTCAAATCATCGATGTCTACATATGAATCACGATTCATATCCCCGCGTGTAAATCCGTTGCAATAAATGTAATAATTGTTCAACAATGTTTCTGCAGGTTTGTTTTGAGGCGTATGATTGTTATAATAATCCGTACCCGGCAAACCTCCATTAGGATCGGTTTCCCACCTCCACCAGAATACACCACCCCACCACGGTCGGTCCTGGCACTGATCCAGCAGCGCCTTGTAACAATCCACCTGCTCTTGGAAATCAGTCAAGTTTGGATCGATTACTTGTATTCCCCACGGAGCCATATTCGTTCCGTCATAGCTTTGGTAACCGATCTCCGTGAAGATGATCTGTTTATCAGGCCAGTTTCCATATAGCCATCTTTCCAGGTCGTCCGCCCATTGTTGCCAGGCATCCTGCAATTGCTGTTCATTCGGATCTGTCATTGATGTTAACGGATAATACGGATCGACTCCGATGTAATCCAGCGCATCCCACCAATCTATGTTTTGTTCTTCTATCTGCTGATTGGCTGCATAGACCAGCTTACCATTATAACGGTCGCGTACACCCGAAATAATCTGCCGCCATTCATCGGACCAGGAAACGGTTTGCCGATATTCACATCCAATACAGAAAAGTTCAACATTATAAGCCTCGGCGATCTCGGCCCACTCGTTCATGATTGCGCCATAGGATGCGAACCAGCCGTCAGATGGAATTATATAACTGCGATCGATACAACTCATACAATCCACCATGGGCTTGAGCATCACCTTCAAGCCGATATCGTGACAATATTTTATCGCATCAATAACCGAATTAGGTTCTGCAGAATATTCATCATAACGTAATGTTATATCATTTGAGTCCGCATAGTCCTGAAAATAAAAGAAATTAATCGCCACCCAATCGCAACCGATATTCTTGAGATTGTCTAACGATTGATTGGATGCATCGGTTGAATACGCAGTCTCGTCCCATCCCGTATAATTCATACCTCGAATATTACAGACTGACGATGCGTTAACAGAAATTATTATCATAAAAAAAATCGGCACGGTGATAAATTTCTTCAAATTGTATTGTGCGGTCCCCACTTAAATAGCCTAAATTAATCTACACCTTTTACTATTTGAGTATAAATCCCGATTGTTCCGTCGTCTGCCAGGCTGTCAAGGACATCCGGTTTAATTAATCACCGGCAATGCCGTCTCGATTGCTTGGCAAACCGCATCGATCTGAGACGGCCTTAGTTCCGGAAACATGGGCAGTGAAACCTGTTCCCGTGCACAGGCCTCTGCGACGGGGAAAAATCCCTCGGCAAGACCCAAATGCCGATAGGCCTTTTGCAGATGAATCGGGACCGGATAATGGATGCCGCACCCGATGCCCCGTTCCGCCAGATGCTTCATGAGCGTATCGCGGAATCGGACGCGAATCGCATAGATGTGATAGACGTGATTGCCGTTAACAGGATTGCTCGGCGTAATAATGTCTGGAAACTCCGAAAGCCGTTGGCTGTATGCTTGGGCATGATTTCGCCGGGCTTGATTCCATTGCGCCAGACACTGCAATTTAACGCTTAAGATGGCACCTTGGATCCCGTCCATCCGGTCGTTCCATCCCACCATCGAATGATAATATTTACTTTGCTGGCCGTGGTCACGGTACATTCGCATTTTTTCCGCCAGTTCGGGCTTATTGGTAGTCACGGCTCCGGCTTCGCCATAGGCCCCCAGGTTCTTTCCCGGATAAAAGCTGAAACAGCCGGCATCGCCCATCGAACCGGCCGGCCATTCTTTATAGGTCGCACCGTGTGCCTGGCAGGCATCTTCAATGACGAATAAACCATGGCTGTCGGCAACGCGAAGAATCTTTTCCATCTCGCAAACCTGCCCATACAAATGGACCGGAATCACCGCTTTGGTTTTCGGTGTGATGGCGTCCTCGAGAAGGTCCGGATCCATGTTGTAGGTTTTTTCGTCGATGTCAACGAAAATGGGCTTTGCCCCGCAAGCGGAGATCGCCTCGGCTGTTGCGATAAAGGTATTGGGGGCGGTAATCACTTCGTCGCCCTCCCCGATGCCCAAGCTGAACAGGGCCAATCGCAGTGCAGAGGTGCCGCTTGAACAGCCAATGGCGTATTTGCAATTGCAAAATGCCGCAAAGTCTTTTTCGAACCGTTCGACGAAAGGACCCCCGGCAAACGCGGTTTGGTCGATGACCTGTTGAATTGCCGCATTCATTAAATGCTGAATCGTTTCATACTGTGCTTTCAAGTCTAAAAATGGAACTTTCATGGTTTTCTCCCCATTAAAAAAGCAATGTTGATCTTTACATTATTTTTCGTAAGATTTTTGCAGGATTTCCTGCGACAATCGCATTAGCAGGTACATCGGCAATGGCGACGCTGCCGGCTCCAACGATAGCATTCTGACCGACGGTGATACCGCACAGCAGCGTTGAGCCGGAACCGACCGAGGCCCCCTTTTCAATCCTCGTGGGCACACAAATCCAGTCGTCTTCTGTCTGGAGGCCGCCACTACCGTTGGTTGCACGTGGATACTTATCGTTAATAAAGGTCACCCCATGACCGATAAAGACGTCATCCTCGACGGTGACGCCTTCACAAATAAATGTATGGCTGGAAATCTTACAGTTTTTGCCTATCTTGGATCCTTTTTGGATCTCAACAAAAGTTCCGATTTTGCTGTTGTCACCAATTTCACAGCCATAGAGATTCACGAAATCATAGATTTTAACATTTTCCCCCAATATTACATCGGGAGCGATTTTTTTCAGTGGTGAAGTCTCTGTATTCATTATTTCAGCTTTCATTTAGTTTTACTGTCCAACATAATTAAAGTTTTGTAAGTCATTTATACGAATAACTTTCCAGGGGAATAGTCCCCATGGAAAGGAAAAGTCATGGAGCGACGATTTGAAATACGAAAACAAGAAAT
>JAOUFG010000044.1 GCA_029858345.1 Phycisphaerae bacterium | reverse complement strand
AAAGAGGATGGCGCCAGTTGTGTTCTTGCATTGCGAACATTAAAGTTAACAACGGGCCGCTGGCAACAGTTCTGGAGTTATGTGATGAGGCACGGATGCACACTATCTTAAGCGAACACCCGCCGGCGGAGTCGTAACTTACGGTCAATGCGCTACATAGCCGCGACCCAACGGAAATTTTCAATCGCGATCACTATAATAATCAAAACAGGTTGAAATCATTATTTTCAAGTCGAACATAAAGAATGCGGGCGAGAGGAGTCGAACCTCCACACCACGAGGGTACAAGAACCTAAATCTTGCGCGTCTGCCAGTTCCGCCACGCCCGCAATACAATGTATAATGTCTAATGAAAAATGATGAATCTAAAATAAGCTGTCGTCTTCGGACGCGTCGGCTTCATCTGAGTCATCGTCATCAATGCCTTTATCTTCGTCTTCTTCGATTGCTTCTTCCGCATCATTTTCGGCGATTTCTTCGATCCGTTTTTCCGCATCGAGCAAGATCTTGCGGCAATGCTGGATCATCGCCATGCCCTTTTCGTACTGCTGGAGCGATTCGGCCAAAGGCACTTGTCCGGTCTCGATCCGATCGACGATCTCCGTCAGATTTTCAATCGCCTGCTCAAACGAAAGCGACTCGATCTCTTTCTTATTACTTTTTCGTTTTTGTGCCATTTTCACACTCTTCAACCCGGCTGTGGATTTTTTGTCCTTTCGCCAATTCTGTCGTCAACCGGTCATCCGGCCGGACCTGTGTAATATCGGTCACCAAACGCCCGGTGCGCTCATTCATGGTCATGCTGTAACCGCGATTGAGAACCGACCGCGGGTCCAATGCAGATAATCTATTCTCTAAAGCCGTTAATTTCAACTGATTTTTGGAAAGTATCTTCACCATCGCCGCCTGGTTGCGGCTGGAAAAGCGATGGATCGCGATATTCTGACTCGCAATCAACCGCATCGGCTCAATCGCCTGGAGCAATCCCCGGCTGCGATCCAGACGGTCCCGCAATCGACGCATCTGCATCCGGAGTGTGTGTACCAACCCGCCCGAAAGCTCGTCAAGCCGCTGCGCCGCCACCTGAACCGGCCCCAAAGGCGAGCGAAAAACCCGACTGGCCAGGATCGTCAGCAGACGATTACGACCGTGTTCGAGTTGCGAACGGGTATTCAGATGCAGCCGACGTTTGAGCGAATGCAACTTACCCAGTTCATCCCGATAATCCGGCACCGCGATCACACCCGCCTGCGTCGGCGTCGATGCCCGCGCGTCCGCGACCAAGTCGGCAATGGTCACATCCACTTCGTGCCCCACAGCACTGATGATCGGGATTTTCGATGCGAAGATCGCTCTTGCGACGGGTTCTTCATTAAACGCCCACAAATCCTCCATCGCCCCGCCGCCGCGGCCGACGATCAGGATATCCAGCTTCAAAGCCGTGCGCATCCGGTTGGCCTTGCCGATCACCGCGGCGATCTTTGCCGATGCCCCTTCCCCCTGCACCGGAGCATCAAAGACATATAACCGTGCACAGGGCCAACGCTGATAGATGCTGTCGGCGATATCGACAATCGCCGCCCCCGATCGGCTGGTCACCACACCGATGTTCATCGGATACACCGGAAGCTGCTGTTTATGGGCCGGATCGAACAGCCCTTCGGCGGCCAGCCGCTTTCGCATCTGTTCAAACGCAAGCTGCAAGTCGCCAATACCCGCCGGCTCCAGCTTTTCCGCATAGAACTGGTATTTGCCGCCGGGCACATACACATCCACATACCCGGTTGCCAGCACCGCCAACCCGTTCTCGCAGTCAAATTTTACTGAGCGAAACTTGCTGGACCACATCACACAGGGCATCTGTCCGCCGTCAGCATCTTTCAGGGAGAAATAACAGTGGCCGCTGCTGTGCCGTTTCCAGTTGCTGATCTCGCCGCGCAGGATCATCCGCGCAGGCAGCCGTTCTTCCAGTGTCACCTGGATCAAGCTGTTGAGCTGTGATACCGTAAAGACCGGCAGTTGTTTTCGCTTTTGCGCCATGACCGCATTATAGGGAACATAACGCATTCCGGCAATCTTTAAAATATAAAAGGCCGACATCCTCCTGATGTCGGCCTTTCTATAAGAAAAGCACTTATAGTTTCGGGGTTCTGTCCTAACCCCGCTGAAACTGTGTCTTTATGGCGTTGCGACGGTTAGCCAATTGCCTGCCATGATCGCAAAATCGTGAATATCCACAGAACCATCCGGCACAGATGTACCCGGCCCGCCAATATCACCGGGGATCGGATCATCTTCATACGCCGGTTCATTGGTGCTGATCTCAAAGGCAAGATCCCACGAAACCGCATCGGCATGTGAACCATGACCTGAATATGCCGGTATCTGAAGAGGTACGCCAGCACTGTAAAGGTTTCCAAGAACCGGAGGTATCCATGTCGTCGGCGGCGTACCCGATCCGTCATCGATCAGCGTGATGCTTACAGCGTTATCCATGAAGAATTTCGGCCTCGTCTTCCAGCCCCATTCATAGTCGCAATCTTCATCCCAGATCGGAGCAATACTGAGCCAGTAGATATTTTTACCTGTAACTTCGTTCGGCTCCTGATAGAACCAGTCGTCGCCGTCAAGCAGCTGGTTATACTGGAAGCAAGCATCATTCGGTTCATACGTAGGATCGTCGCCGGGTATATTAGTGCCACCTGCTGTTGTTCCGCCGGTCGGATCATCCTTATCAAACTGACGAGGATCGCGGTCATATCCTGCAAAGTTCCAAACGTAGTTGTCGCAGATATGCTCCCAGACCAGCTTTTTCGGATGGCTATAGCTTTCCGGGTCACCCGCAACAGCCGGAGTATCCGTCCAGATACCGATATGGAACGCCACAGGATGACAAGGCGGATAAGGTTCGGTCCATCCCGGGAACGAACCCCACCAATGGAAATCTGTCACCGGACGATTATCAGTGCACTCCCAATCGTCTGCGGCGATCGGACCTATATGGTAATCTGACTTTTCGTCCCATCCCCAGAACAACGGCACATCGGGGTCTTCGCCGCTTGATATATCTATTACAATAGGACCCTGACTGTGCTTGGTAAGTAGAGCTTTTGTCAGCGTCGTCTTCGGAGAGACCATCAACCAGTGCCAGTAGTTCCACATATTCACGAGCGGACCGCCTGGTACCGGGGCCGCAGCCGGAGAGCCCATCCACGTGGCGTTCTCATCGACAAGGATCCACAGAACATTTGTGAGATTAAAGCCCGCCGCGTTGACATAATTTGTCGCTACCGGCGTCGCTGCCGCCGTACTGGTTATTGACGTATCGATCGTAATCGTTGTCGGTACGCCCGACTGGATCGGAAAACCGGGACCAACTCCGCAGTTCCAGTACCACGAACGAATATTGCCCGAACCTAAAGGAGGCGTTTCCAAACCAAGCGAAACCTGGCCAATACCGACAGGAGCAGTTACCGCAACGGTTATGATGCAGTTGGAAAGATCAGGATCTTCACCGTATTCAACTTTATACGCACTGGCATAGTCATTACCAGACACCAAACCATCATCATTTCCCCATCCCATCACTAAACCGCCATCGTCGGGCCAATACGGATTTTCGGGGTCACTATCGCCTTCGTAAACATAAAGCTGGGGTTCTATGAATTCATTCTGGGGGTAAAGGAATTCAGGCTCTGGATGTTCTAAATATTCCGAGGGGATTTGCCACAATTCCATATACGTAGCCCACTCAGATTCAGTCATTGGTTTAATACTGGTGTGTGTGCTTTGACCCCCGAGAGTTACGAGCCATTCATCCGCCGTGTTAAGCGAGAAGGAGGGCATGCAAACCGCCGGCGTTTCCTTCGGACATTCGATAACGAAACGCTCCAGTTTCATCCTGTCAACATAATCTGTTCCGGCAGGCCCGCATAGTGGCGAAGTATGCATAGGATCGGACTTGTCGTCCGTCTGGTTATCATCATAAATATCCAGATCAACGGTTCCGTCGGGCTTTATACGTATTCCTCCCAGAACTCCCACATGCCCTTCCCAGTCTATCTCGATGTCCTGACCGTCTTTGAGCTCTTTGACAAGTTCCTGTATTTTTGCAACGGTCAGAGGCGCCTCGATCCACCTGGTATTAACGTGATCTTGATAGTGGGTCTTCTTCTTTTTATACCAGCTCGCCGGTGTCCCTGTTTTATCGCTTCCAATGACACTGCCGACATCGCTTATACTTGTCGGGATCGTACCCGGTATCTTGCCTCTGGCCTGGAGGTACTTGAGACTGTTGGATATCGCGCCAGGAGCACATTGATTCGGTTCCTGGGGCTGATTTACAAATTTGTCCTTGTCAGGAATAACTCCGGAGTTGGGATCAGCACCTGCACCTGCGGTAGCATCTTTCTTATCAGCGGGCCTCGGCGGGGCACCGGGGCCGCTATCAAGACTTACTCCGTCTTCTCCGCCGATGCGGAACTCAACGCTTGATACCGTAGCTGCGGTCGTGGTCGCCGGCGCAGTGGTCAACTCTATATTGCCAATCGAATACGCATAATTCAAATTGCCAACAGGGCTGCCGTCAGTTACTCCGAGATCGAAATATGTCATGAGCGATTCATCGCCGCCCAGACTTTCGATACTCAGGTTTTGAACAACCCAATCATCTGCTCCGCTGCTGTCAACACTCAGGTTGAAGTAATAGATACCCGGCGACAAATTATAATCGACCTTAACCCTGCCCCATGCACTGTCAGTCACATTAGGCCAATCCAATTGCTCGATGGTTATATCCGGCACAGTAGGATCGGGCAAACACTCATGGAAAATTTGCCCGTTGGCAATCTTAAAGTTGTATCCGCGGACATCTACAGAAACCCATTCCGGGTTGTAAGGGATCGGAAGCTGGTAAGTTGTAGTATGATGCCCTGTTTCTGTGCCATCAAGGGTTAATCGATCGGCAACCGCCCGGCCTACCCACACAATTGAGGGATTTGCCGAATCGAAATCTTCAAGAGGCGGCTGCTGCGATGGGTTTACGCCCGGCGGAGGATTAAGGGACCAATCCGTCGTCGACCAGTTAACAGTAACAACCGCAAAACCAAGTTCCTGATCATTTACCCGGTCATAATCAAACGACAAGGTGATTTTCTTTACACGATCCGGATCGTATGGATCGTCATACCACCACTCGTTCCACCATCCTGACCATGTTACTTCCGGGTTGGGCGTGGTCTGGTCGTCTTCTATCGGATCTTCCGGCTGCGGATAATCAATCCATCGTTCGTTGGTTCCAGGGTCAACCCAGCCGTCGCCACCGCTGGCCGCCTGGTCCAACTGATTCCAATCTGTCGCATTGCCGCCGACCTCAACGTAGAACTCTCCCACCTGACCGCCGGTTCCTTCCATACGGACAGGCCGGTCTGCCTCGGTAGACGCCCCGCCGTCAACACTTAATTCTGTAAACACGTCAAAGAAGCTGTCTACCGCCCAATTACCGTCGGGAAGTCTTGTGAGTATTACCTGACCTCCCGATGCCAAGGTTGGACTCTCACTAACCACAATCGGGGTACCCCCAGCATCACCGCTTAGCGACATGGATACGATCTCTGTCTGGAAGGTACCTGACCCGTCGTAGGAACCCGGGCTGGTAACCACAATCTGAACCGGACCGGTTAGTTTCGCGTTTACAGGGTCCCCGCCGCCTATACTCACCTCAACAAAAACGTCGAAAAAGCTATCGACGGTAAAAGTCCCGTTGCCCAGACTTGCCAAGTTAACCGTATTGCCCGCAGCGGTAGTTCTCGGCGACATGCTTCGTATCTCATTGGTGCCATAGCGGACCGGGAGCGGTTCGGAACTAACGAACAAACTGCCCGGAGCGGGGAAGGCGTCGCTTGGTTTTACCAAACTCCGTGCTCCAACACTACCTGTCAGCACAAGGCAAACAATGCTGACTATTACCATGAATTTCAGTTTCAAACTTCTCATGAGCATTTCTCCTAAAAACTTTTAATATTTCCATTCATATTCGATCTATGCGCAGAAAATCTGTCAATAATAAAGTCTGGAATAATTTTAGAGATATCACTATGGGGACACATACCGCCCCGTTGCCATCCCCCCTTGGATGTCACAACAAACCGCACAATCACTCTCCACGCCCTTCACTTTTTATGCGCCCTCGCCTATGCCCCTTATAACCATAGCCCCCCTTCTTATAGCCGATAATTATACACCATCCATTTGAAAGTGGCAATAGATAAATATGCCCATTATTTATGCTTTTTTCCGGATATTATCGGTACATATCATAACTGCCTGTCAAGAAAAAAGATAGAGCCGTGGGAAAAAATAAAAAATGTAAAAATAAGGGTTAAAAACCGTTGATGTAATCCGGTTTCCCGTCGTCGCTGTCATAGACTTGCGTATCACCCTGTGTTTCTTCGCAAATGACAACACGCTCAATGGACTCGGCTTTTTTCGTATGGCTGTCCACCGTTACCAGAATCCCGTTGATGCGTACATCCCCCGAAGCCACTTCGAACGAATTCGGCATTTGTGTACGGAACGCCCGAACAACGCTCTCGGCGTTGCGCCCCAGCACAGAATCCATTGCCCCGGTCATCCCGATATCCGTAATATACGCTGTTCCGTTGCTGAGAATCCGCTCGTCCGCTGTCGTCACATGGGTATGCGTCCCAAAAACGCAGCTTACCTTGCCGTCAAGATAATAGCCCATCGCCATTTTTTCACTGGTGGCCTCCGCATGCATTTCAACAAAGACAATATCCGCCTCGTTTTTGAGTTTCGGCAGCAGACTGTCAATCTTCGCGTAAGGGCAATCCGCCGGTTTCATATAAATCCGGCCAATTAGTGTCACGATCGCAATGATGGCGCCTTTTGATGTTTGGTAAACGGCATAATCCTTTCCGGCGGCGTAAGGAGACAGATTCGCCGGACGCACAAGATTTGACTGGGTTTCCAGAAACGGAATAATCTCTTTCTTGCGATAGCAATGGTCCCCCAATGTCACCAGATGCACACCGTACTTGGAAAGTTTCTCATGGATCTGCTTTGTCAGGCCCGAACCGCCCGCCGCGTTTTCCGCATTGGCGATCACACAATCGATCTCGTTGTCTTTCACGAACGGATACAACTTCTCCGCAAGAACCCGCCGTCCCGGCCGCCCCACAATATCACCTATGCAGAAAACCTTGATCTTCACGATCACTCCATTTTTTGATAGACGAAAGACAATTGACGATCATTGATTTTAATTCGTCATTCGTCCATCGTCAATTATCTTGCGTATTCAACACAGCGTACTTCACGCAGCAGCGTCACCTTAATCTCACCGGGATAGGTCATCTCGTCTTCGATCTTCTTGGCAATGTCCCGCGCCGTCTTCATCAACACCGCATCGTCGATCTTTTCCGCATCGACAATAACGCGGATTTCACGGCCCGCCTGGATGGCATACGAATTTTCAACGCCCTCAAAGCCGGTTGCGATCCCTTCGAGTTTTTCCAGCCGCTTGATATAGCGTTCCAGAGTCTCTCGGCGAGCCCCCGGCCGCGACGCGCTGATCGCATCCGCCGCCGCCACCAGTGGGGTATACGGATTGTCAGCCACAATATCACCGTGGTGCGCCTCGACAGCGTTCAGGATGATCCCCGACTCCTTAAACCGGCGAAGGAAATTCGCTCCGATCGCGGGATGGCCGCCTTCGATCTCGCGATCCATCGCTTTTCCGATATCATGCAGCAAACCGGCTCGCTTGGCAATCGAACCATCCAGCCCCAGCTCATCAGCCATCACCTGTGACAAAAAGGCCACTTCCACACTGTGTCTCAGCACGTTCTGCCCATAACTTGTTCGGTAGTGCAGGGCACCCAGCATGCCAATGATCTTATTATTCAAACCGCGGACATCGACTTCTTCTGCGGCTTCTTTGCCGATTTGAATCACGCGGGAGTGAACGTCTTTTTTGGCCTGATTGACAATTTCCTCAATCCGGGACGGATGAATCCGGCCGTCCTGAATCAAACGCTCCATACTGAGCCGGGCTACTTCCCGGCGAATCGGATTAAACCCGCTGACCACAATCACACCCGGGGTATCATCCACAATGACATCGACCCCCGTGGCTTTTTCAAACGCACGGATGTTGCGGCCCTCACGCCCGATCACACGCCCTTTCATATCATCGCCGGGGATATCCACCATCGAAACACTGACTTCACAGGTCTGTTCGGCCGCGTAACGCTGGATGGCAAGATTGATGATTTCCTTCGCCTTTTCTGCGGCCGCCTCTTCGGTTTGGCTAACCTTCCGCTGGATGACCTGACTCATCTCCCGCTCGCACTCGTCCTCCAACCGGGACAAAAGCATCTCTCTGGCCTGTTCCATATCCAGTGACGTGATTTTCAAGAGTTGATTCTTTTGCTGAACCATCACATTCGCCAGTTCTTTGTTCCGGTTATTGTGGGTATTGATCTGGCGGTCAAGCTCCTGCTCTTTGCTATTGAACTGCCGCTCCTGCTGCTTAACTTTCTCCATCTGTCGATCAAGAGAGTCTTTTTTTTGCGACCAGGCCAGCTCTTGTTTGCGAAGTTCATTCTCCTTGGCGTTGACTTCGGCGGAAAACGCCTCACGCTTCTTCATCACCTCGCTGGCCGCGTCCAGGCGAGCTTCCTTCACAATCGTTTCAGCTTGTTTTTTGGCCGTCTCAACACGGGTCTCAATCTCTTCCCGGAGAGACTTGGCCCGCGACTTATTGACTGTCTGCAAAACAAGATAGGCAATCACGGTGCCGGCTAAAATACCCAGCAGCAGGCCTATAAAAATGCTTTGCAGGTCGATTAATGCTAAAATTCCCATCGTTTGTTACCTTTCCTGATTGCAATATTAATATTGTACAAACTTACAGAAAGGCATCGATCGGAAATGCGAGCCGCATCAAAAGAAATGCATGAAAGAACAGTGTTATTTTCAGGAATTCGTATTTTATTTAAGACAACACGCTCTCGATGGCATTACACCTTCAGCATATCGAAACCCAAACAGGTTTTTCGCCAAAAAAAATACGAGTTCACCACTCTTATGACCCGGACAAGTCCATTTTACGTCCCGGGATTTCACAAAATATATCACAAACGTCCTTTCGTCATACTCATCTATTCACCCGGATTTCGGACTTGACAAGGTCAAAACCACCTGCCTTTCGCCCTGCCGGATGAAATCGATGTTCTTGAAGCACTACTCACACCTTGCCTTCTGCAAGCTGACCCTCCCGCTCACTTCCGGATGCATAACGCATCCCGCTGGGAGAACCTGATTATTTCATCCAAAACAAAAATTTAACACTAACACTTTATTCTACACGATTTATCGACAAGGTCAAGAAAAATCCTTGACGCGAAAATAGAATGTTTGCATTGGATACAATCTTTCTGTTGTCCAAATTTCCGGAATACGAGATGCCTGTCGCTTTTATCGGACGAACACCGCATAGATTATCTTTTTTTTCGTTAAATTCCCTCTTTTCCTTTCCATTTGATTATTCCGCATCCCTTCTGAACCGATGATACACCACCGGAACCTGTGTCATCGGCAAGGAAATCATAACGATACGATGGATCGATAAACGCCCCTTGTGGCGATTTGGAGTTGATATAGAAATGCGAAAGAAAGACGTTCTAACGACCGGACAAGTCGCTCAAATCTGCCGCGTCGCCCCGCGAACGGTAACAAAATGGTTCGATTCCGGCCAACTGGGCGGTTACCGCATCCCCGGCTCCAAGGACCGGCGCATTCCCCTCAATGAGTTGATTCATTTCATGAAAGAACACGACATCCCGACTGACGCCATCGAAAAGGGAAAGTTGCGGATTCTGATTATCGACAGCCGTGTCGAACACGCCCAAAAATTCGCTGACCTGCTCGGCATCAAGGGCAGTTTTGACATCAAATGTGCCCACAACAGCTTCGATGCGGGGCTGACCGCCCTAAGATTTACCCCCAACATTATCCTGGTCGATCTGCTCAGCAGTGAAATCGATTCCGGCAGTTTATGCCGCTACGTCCGCGAGTACGAGGAACTGGCCGACTGCACCCTTATCGCCCTGGCAGGCGGACTCAGCCTCAAAGAGGCCCAAAACCTCCAAAATCAGGGCTTCGATTCCGTCGTCACCGACCCGGCTAACCTGAACGCGATTTTATCCTCTATCCAGCAAACATCTGACATCATCCGCTGATACAGGAATTGCAAACGACCGTGCGGCGGCACGCTTGTCCTGCGTAGTTTTAACGAAGCGCAAAGCCGCCCGAAAGCATAGTATCGCAAATCATCGTCAGAATTTCAGATATTGTTTTGCCTTATTGATGAGTTTACCGGGCTTGGCGATGTCTTCAATGCGATGAATTCTGCCGCTTTGGCGGTATTTGAGGATGCGGTTGACGGTAACGGGGCCAAGACCCGGCACACGGAGCAGTTCGAGTTTATCGGCCCGGTTCACGTCCAGCGGAAAGATTTCCGAGTGCATCCTGGCCCAGGTTTCTTTGGGGTCCTCGGTCAGCGACAACCGCCCTGTTGAATCAAACAGGATCTCATTGTCCTTAAAGCCGTATTTTCGCATCAGAAAATCGACCTGATACAGCCGATGCTCGCGGGTCAGAACCTCTGCCGGATCTTGCAGGGTTTGTTCCGCAGGCAGGTTGGCATCCCCCAAGCCCTGTTGATAGGCGCTGAAATAGATGCGGTTCATGTTCAATCGCTCATACAGGCCGCCCATATAATGCACAATTTTGGAATCGCTTTCGCCCGCGGCACCGACGATGAACTGCGTGGTCTGATGCACCCGGTCATAGCGGGACCCCTTGGCGGTCAGTTGGCTGATATATTTCATCGGCTTGATGATGTCCGCCAGGTAATCCTTTTTACGGGACACCTTGGAGAGATTATCCGCCCCCGGCGTTTCGATATTCAGCGACACCGCCTTGGCCAGCGAAACCGCTTCATCAATCGCCGCTTTGGACGCACCGGGAATAATCTTCAAGTGCATATAGCCCTTAAACGCATGGCGATAGCGGAGGATGCGGGCGATGCTGTTAATTCGCTCCATTGTGTTGTCGGGGGTGCCGATCACGCCGGAACTGATAAAGATACCAAACACCTTGCCCTGCCGGTAGTAGTCCAAAAACGTGCGGACGGTTTCCTCCGCTCCCAGCGTGCACCGGCGGATATCGGTGTCCTCGCGCAGGGGACAGTATTTGCAATCGTTCGCGCAGACATTGCTCAGCAGAATCTTGAAGATGCTCGCCCTGCCGCCGTTGGCGAGGGTAATGGGATAAATCCACTTACCGTCGCCGCCGCGTTTGCGGTGTTCGTCCTTGACCGATCCGCACGCACAGGCCAAGTCATATTGCGCGTCAGCGCTGAGGATTTTCAGCTTTTCGAGCGTATCAGGTTTGCGGACAATCGTGGTCATTTTTCCATTCCCATATGTGCGGCATCCATGCTTACCCCGAATATACCACAGAAAAAATCGTTTGGGCAATAAATTCGTGAAAAATCGTGAAAACATTTTATCCCCATGATGTCGGATGCACCCGCCATGCCCTCACAGGCCGCCGAACCTATTTTCCTTTCCGGCTGTGGTGTTATCGAAAAAAAGAATTGACGTCAATCGCGGCATTCCCTATAGTATCCCCTTTCCAGCCGGAGTGGCGGAATGGCAGACGCGCGGGATTCAAAATCCCGTCTTGGCAACAAGGTGTGGGTTCAAGTCCCACCTCCGGTATTCACCCCAAATGAAGGTTTTACACGTCAAGTTTCGTCGCACGTTTTAGGTACGCCACTTGCAGCTTTGTCAGTCGCTTGTAACCGCCGACGGCGATCCCCTTTAAAACAATATCGCCGATCTGCGTCCGCTTCAGGGCCTTCACTTTGTAACCCAGCGCCGCAAAAGTTCGACGGATCTGACGATTCAGGCCCTGCCGGATGCTGATCTCCAGCGTTGTCTCCGAATGGCTTCTATGCAGAATCTTCACTGCCGCGCCGCCCGTTTTCCCATCGGCCAGCCAGACCCCTTTTTTCAGTTTTTCGACGTCCGCCCCTTCCATCCGGCCCCGAAGAACAACCCGATACGTTTTCGGCAACTCGTACTTCGGATGGGTCAGGCGGTTTACCAGTTCCGAGTCGTTGGTCAGGATAATCGCACCGGTCGTATCCGCATCGAGCCGGCCCACACAAACCACACGTTCAGGGCAATCAATCAGATCGATCGCTTTGGGTCGCCGCTGCGGATCCGAATTAGTACAAATCACCCCCTTGGGTTTATTTAGCAAAAAATAGACCTTCTCCGGCTGCCTGAGCCGCTGGCCATTGACACGGATATCATCATGGTCCGGGTCCGCAAAAGCCGGCAGTTGGTCAATGATTTCTCCATTGACCGTAACCGCATGCTCCAGGATCAATTCTTCGCACCTGCGCCGGGAATCAATTCCGGCGTTTGCCAGGATCTTCTGCAGGCGTTGTTTGCCGACCGGAGCGGAAGACTTCGCATTCTTGGACCTTTTAACTCTTTTTTTCATTCTATCTGTCTTTCTCTTAAACCAAGGCATTATGACGAAAAAGGCGGCTCCCGGCAAGATAATTGCCCCCTAAATAATAGGGCCTTGGCGTAATTATATACTGTGAATATTCCCTAAAACCCCTAAATCCTCAGATGTGGATTGATTTTTTCTTGACGAACCAACCAAAAAAGCCGATACTAAACATACAGTGTATGCTGCGGTATGCAGTTGTTTCCGGTAATAATCTTTAATTATAACTATTTTTAGGAGTTGGGATTATGGCAGCTCGCCAAACCTCTCAAAGTAACGCGATGATGTACGCCTTGGTTACATTTGTCGCGCTGTTTATTATCGCAACGGCTTTTGCGGTAATTTACTATGTCAAATCAGAAGAATTCCGAACCCAGGCCGAATTGGCAAGAGAAGACCTGGATTCCATTGCCACCCCGGCCGAAAAGAATTCAGTGGGCAGAATCGTTGGAACGGCCAAAGAGGGGAAATCTTACCTGGGAACGATGCAGGAGATCGTCGATGGTCTCTATTCGTTCATCCTCGGAAAAGAACCCTCGGCAGATTTACCCGCAACGGTAAAGTTCAATGAAATCTCAATGGCCATTGACGCCCTGAACAAAGAGGTTCTCGGTAAAGATGTCAATCCCGCTTTCGGACCCAATGGGGTAGCGTTACTGAAAACCATCGAAGAACTGAAACAAAAGCTGGAAAATGCCCGCGGGGAAATCACCAATCTGGAAGCGATCAATAATGATCTGCAGATCGACATGGAAGATGCCGTTGCCAACACGGAACTCAATAAGCAGAATTTCCTGAGAGAGTTAAACCAGTACCAGACGGAAGTCGATGAAATCAGCAATCGCTTTAACGCCCTTCAGCAGGACATGCAGGCGGCAACAACCGAGCAGATTCAGGATTTCCAGAACAAGCTTGAGCAGGAACAGGCCAAGTTGCGTCAAAAGCAACTGGACTTACGGAAAACCGAAGAAAAACTCAACGAAACCGACACGCTGCTTGATGAGGCATTGACCAAACTCGACGCCATCAAACCCAAACCGGACAAAGAGGTCCAGGCGTATAAGCCGGATGCTCAGATCGTCAGAGTCGATCTCCAGAACGGCATTGTCTATCTGGACGCAGGCATTAATGACCACGTTTATCGTGGGTTGACATTTGCCGTCTATGACCGCAATAAACCGATCCCGGAAAACGGCAAGGGCAAAGCTGAAATTGAAGTCTTTCAGGTCACCGAGCAGGTTTGTGCCGCACGGATTGTCGAATCTGACAAAAGGGACCCCGTGGTGAAAGAAGATATTGTCGCCAACCTGATCTGGGATCGCAAGACCGCCAATCGTTTCGTCGTGGCCGGGGAGTTTGATTTCAACAATAGCGGCCAGATTGACCCGGACGGCGCTCAGCGGATTATTGAGCTGATCGAACGCTGGGGCGGGCAGGTCGATAACGAAATTACCGTGGAAACCGACTTTCTCATTCTTGGGGCCGAACCGAAACCGCTACCGATGCCCACACAGCAGGACCTGGACATCAACCCCCTCACCCAGCAGCGCTATGAATTATCGCGCCAAAAAGTGGATGCGTACAACATGATACTGGAAAAAGCCGCCAACCTCGGCATCCCGGTGTTCAACCAGAAACGCTTCCTCTATCTGATCGGCTACGATACCTTAATGCACAAAAACCCGATGCTCTAATTAAGACAGTAAACCCTGCAAAGGCGGGCCGCAAACCCGCCTTTTTTATGCGCAAGGAAAAGGAGTAATGCCGATGTCGGCCACAAAGACTCGCCCTGTGGCGTTGCGCGATTCGGAGTTTTCTACAAACCCTTTCTTGAGCGCAACAAAAGTCACCGTCGCCGCCGCCTCAATGCAGACCGGCAACGGAATCCCCCTGTCACAATCCAACCCCGACGGGATATCCACCGCGACAATCGGAATGTTATGTGAATTGATGCAGCTGATCAACAGCGCCATCGAAGGTGTCAGCTCATCCTGCAAGCCCGTCCCCAGCAGCGCATCGACCAGCAGGCCGCTGCCGGCGACCGCGTCTTCCACCTCTCGAAACAACTCCGCCGATGCTGTATCCAATTGCCCAATCGACACCCCCATCTTTTGACAGATAGCAAAGTTGATTCTCGCATCTCCTTTGATTCTGCCCGGGTCCGTACACAGGATGATTTTCACCGACAGCCCCTGATTGAAAAGCTGCCGCGCGACAACGAATCCGTCGCCGCCGTTGTTGCCGCCGCCGCACAAGATGCAAATCCCGTCTTTGACTTGCTCAGGAAATTGCTCAAGAATGATCTGGGTGCAGTTTTTCGCGGCATTCTCCATCAGCACAACGCCCGGTATCCCCATCTCGCCGATTGCCCAGGCATCAAAGCCCCGTACCGTCCGCCGGTCCATCACCGCAAACTCACCCGTATTTTCGCCGGTCCATTCTTTCATGCACTTCATTATAATCCAAGTTCTTACAAGGTCAATTGACAATCTCAGTTGAATCCGATACCATGAGGGTCATGCATATCCTGCTAACCAACGATGACGGTATCTTTGCACAGGGGCTGGCGGCGATCTACAAGCGCCTGACCCATCTGGGCAAAGTTACGGTTGTCGCCCCGTCGGATGTCCAGTCGGGCGCCGGACACGCCATTTCGCTGTCTGAGATTCGGTGCAGACGTGTAAACATTGAAGGCCTGTTTGAAGGATACAGCGTGGACGGCTCCCCCGCCGACTGCGTCAAATTGGCTCAGAATGAACTCGTTGCCCCCGGCAATCCGGTCGACCTGGTCGTTTCCGGCATGAATTACGGGGCCAATGTCGGCATCAACATCTTTTACTCAGGCACCGTCGCAGGCGCGATCGAAGCGGCGTTTTACAACCTGCCCGCCATTGCGGTCAGCGCCGCATTCGACGATCCCATGGATTTTGAGGCCGCCGCGGATCACGCCTTCGCGGTCATCCGGCAGTTAACCGATCTGCCCGCCGGGCGCGTGGCCAACCTGAACATCCCGCAGCTTTCCAAAGGAAGTCCCAAAGGCATCCTCATTACACCCCAGTCCACCCATGGCTTTGAGGAAAAATATCGGATTGGAACAGACGACGACGGCCGGCGTGTGTATCAACTTACCGGCGGCAACCATCGCGACCCGAAAGACGGCGGCTGGACCGACACCACCGCCCTGCTGGCCGGCCATATCACCCTGACCTGCCTGCGGCAGGAACTGACCGACAGCGAAGGCAACCGCCTGCTGGAAAAAAAACAATTTCGGATAAAATCCTAAACGGTCCTCACGAAGGAATACATGATGTGGAACATTTTTGAAAATGGCTGGCTGCTGCTGACCCTGGCCGGGGTTTTCCTGGTTGTCGCATCCATCGTTCGACAGGAAAAACCGGAATGGGGTTATAAACCGCTGCTGGTTCCGCTGCTGCTGGCGGTCCTGGCTTTTGGTATGGATTATGCTTTCACCACAGACTTCGAAGCAGTCAGCGCTATCGTTCCAGCGTGCAAACAGGCCGCCATAGACGGCAATTCCGACCGCATTATGGAACTTATCAGCCCCAATTACCGAGACAAATATCACAACGACAGGACGGACTTACACAGCAGGGTCCGTCACACTATTACTGGGGCTTCCATCAAGAAAATCCGAACGCAGTCGCATACCGTTACTGTCGAAGGAGCCAAAGCCCGAAGTGAATTGATTGTCGCGGTTCACATGAACAACGACAGCCGCTATGCAGCTTACGGAACCTTTTTTATGGTGGAAATAAACTTTGACTATGAAAAGGTTGATGAAGAATGGTATATCCTTCAAATGGATATAAAACCCGTGAATTATCAACCCATGAAATGGAGCGAAATTCCTTAAGGGCAGCCCTTAATTCTTCTTCTGCCGCCGGTCGGTGCCTGAAGCCAGACTATCTGGACCCAACCGTTGATTTCTTGCGTTCCAGGATGCTTTCGATCTTTTCGAGCAGTTCACTCAGATCGAACGGCTTGATGATGTAATCCTCGATACCGCAGGCCTTGGCCCGGGTGATATCCTGTGCCTGACTTCGAGCCGTCAGCATCATCACAGAAATATCCTTGCCCCACTCCTGCTTGCGCAGATTTTCAAGGGTTTCATGACCATCCATAATCGGCATGATCACGTCCAGCAGGATCAGGTCGGGAGATTGCTCCTGGGCGACATTAAGGCATTCCTGCCCGTTGCCCGCGGTAAAAACCGTGTACTCGTTCATTTCAAGGCGATCCTTGAGGGTCTGAACGATATTCGGCTCGTCATCAACAACCAAGATGCGTGTTTTACATGTCTTCTTGCCAAAACCAAAAAAATCAAACATTTTTCTTCTCCAAATAACACCTTCATTTGGACTGTTTCGTCGTTGTTCAGCGGTGCGTCGAACGCTGAATCAACAATCTGCTTTACATTTCGGCCAATTTGGAGCGTGAAAAAACCAGAAATTCAATTATTTTTGAAGAAATGTTTGGGAATCGGGTCCGATAAACCAGGCAATCCATGAACTTCGGGGAAATCCGGCGTGGGTATTAAGCGGATTCCTTTTTCGCTTTTTTGGTCTGCTCGAACAGGTCGACTTTGCCCTCGATCACGTCCGGGGTGATTGTGTACTTGCCGGGTTTGGCCTCTTCGGGCAACTGGTACATCAGATCCAGCATCAGCTCTTCCATGATCGCCCGCAGCGCCCGGGCGCCGGTGTCGCGCTTGAGTGCTTTTTCGGCGACCAGGTTCAGCGCCTCCTCGGTAAACTTCAGGTCGGCTTCTTCCATTTCGAACAGCCGCTGATACTGGCGCACCAGCGCGTTCTTGGGCTTGGTCAAAATCTCGACGAGGGCCTCTTCGTCCAGCGCGGACAACGTCGTGATAATCGGCAGCCGCCCCACCATCTCCGGTATCATTCCGTATGCAATGACATCTTCCGGCGTGGCCTGTGCGATAATCTCGCTGTAGTCGGCTTTTTTGTCGTGATGGGCCTCATGCTCGCTGCCAAACCCGATCATGCGTTTGCCGAGGCGTTTTTTGACGATATTGTCCAGCCCGACGAAGGTTCCGCCGCAGATGAACATAATCTGCGAGGTGTCGATCTGGATATAGGACTGTTCGGGATGTTTGCGGCCGCCCTGCGGAGGGATATTGGCGGTGGTGCCCTCCAGCATTTTCAGCAGTGCCTGCTGGACGCCCTCGCCGGACACGTCGCGCGTGATCGAAACATTCTGATTGGTCTTGCCGATCTTGTCAATCTCGTCAACGTACACGATGCCGCGCTGGGCGGACTCGATATCAAAATCGGCGGCCTGAAGCAGCCGCAGCAGGAAGTTTTCGACATCTTCGCCCACATAGCCGGCCTCGGTCACGGTCGTCGCGTCACAGATAGCAAAAGGAACATGCAGCATCCGCGCCAGTGTTTTCGCAAGGAGTGTCTTGCCGGAACCGGTCGGGCCGATCAGCAGGATATTGGATTTTTCGATCTCGACGTCGTCATTGTCGCTGTCGGTGTGCAAAAGCCGCTTGTAGTGATTGTGGACCGCGACGGAGAGACTTCGCTTGGCCCTTTCCTGACTGATCACGTACTGGTCCAGAAACTCCTTGATCTGGCGGGGTTTGGGGACCTCCTCGAACAGCGTAGCGGCCCCATGCGTCCGGCGGCGTTCCTGCTGAACGATGTTGTAGCACAGGTCGATGCACTCCGGGCAGATAAAAACGCCGTTCGGGCCTTCCACGAAGGCGTCCACCTGACGCTTGGTGCGGCCGCAAAAACTGCACGAATTCTTTCTATTATTGCTCTGACCCGATTTTGCCATCGTCAATCCCTTATCTTAAAGCAAAAAACACGTTTTATACGCATCATCATTATATCATATTCGGCCATTCACTGCAAGATTGGCTTTGTTTTTTCAAATTAGTCCTCTGTCCCCGGAAAATTGGGGTTGTTTTTATTACAGTTATCAGTTATCAGTGAACGGTAATCAGTTATTGAGAAACGGCTTGCGCCGTTTTGGTCAGTTTGTAAAATGGGTTTGTTTTTCATTTTTTTAGTCCACCGATTACACAGATTTACACAGATTTTTTAACCATGAAGAACACGAAGGATAGTTTTGAGTTCAGTGTTTTACTCTCCTTCATTTTGTATTTTCCAGATTCCATTTTCTGTGTATTATACCATGAGTTTGATGATTGTCAAACATTTTTTAGTTTTTAGTTCTTAGTTTTTAGTTCGTTGTTTGCCGGACTGGATTTACAAATGCTTTTGACGGGATCAATCCGACTTACAGGATAGATAATGGTTGGTTATTGAGGGTCTCAGAGACCCGTGAGTAAAACCTACAATAGCGCTGCGCTGTTGCAGGCTTAAGGGCACTCAAGAACACAAGAATACGGGGGATTTTGGGGATTTTGTAGTCAAATTTTGGAGTTGAAAAACGCTATATAAGTAAAGAGATTGTTTGTCGGGATTTTACATTTTGATTTTCGATTTGTTTTTGGCTTGTCATAGTTTTTACTCCTTATTCATCCACAGATTTCACAGATTTACACAGATTATTTTTAGACAGGATTAATCCGCCGTCGCTTTCAGCTATGGCGGGACAGGCAGGATTTACAAGAGAAATTATAACCATGAAGAACTTGAAGAACATTAAGGAAATCGCCGCAACCTATGGTTGCTTATCTGCTTAAAACGGGCCGCGATTGCTCGAAATTTGATTTCTGTGCATCCCAACCCATTTTAATCAGCCATCCCCTGAAGGGATGGGCGATTTCCAGAACCTTTTGATTCCCATGTAGCCGTATTCAATTTTCAATTTATCAGCCCCTCCGTATATAGGGGCGAACCTGCGTTTTTTGTTCGAAATGGCGAAATGGCGAGGGGGCCGAAATCGATAAGTGCTTATTAGAAAAGGGGATAAAAAAGTTTATTTTTTTGGGTTTTTGGGTTACCCCCCCTGCGCTTTTTGTTCGAAATGGCGATCCTCCGTCGCTCTGCGAGCTTCTGCCTTTGCATGAAGCTACGGCAAGATAAAATGGCGGGACTAATCCGATTTACAGGATAGATAATAATTGGTTATCGTAATGAGGGATGCAGGGAATTTACGAACACACCCTCTTTCTCATTGACGACACCCCCGGTGGGCTTTATCATGGCCGAAAATGTCTTAGACGCAGATTGACACAGAGTTTGAAAAATAAGGATATTGCGAAGGGGATCGAATGGCGGTTTTTGCGAATTATCTGAAAGCGATCAATGACGCTTACCTTAACGGGGACGCGACGGAGCATACACATCGGCCCGCATTGAAAGCATTTATTGAGGGGTTAGGAAATAAGGTCACAGCTACGAATGAACCGAAGCGGCGGACGGATTGTGGGATGCCGGATATGAAGGTTTCGCGGGTGATTCGTACCACTCAACAGGCGTTTGGATATATCGAATGCAAGGATATTGGGATTGATCTTAAGAAGGAGAAAAGAAGCGAACAACTCAAGCGGTATCTGAAAGCCATCGATAATCTGATTTTGACCGATTATATCAACTTCCGCTTTTATCAGAATGGAGAGTTGATTGAGACTGCCGTTTTAGCCAAAGAGGGTAAAGGCGGAAAATTTGTTGCCACCGAAGACGGTATCAATGACACAAAAAAACTGTTTTCCATGTTTTTTGCTTCGGAACCGGTACAGGTTAAAAACCCTAAAGAACTGGCTGAACGCATGGCGGGGATGGCAAAACTGCTTCGCGGTGTGGTTCAGGAAACATTCAAAAAAGAAAATGAACGCGGCTCACTTCATGAAGTCTACGATGCTTTCAAAGATGTGCTCATTCATGATTTAACCGAAGATCAATTTGCAGACATGTACACACAGACTATCGTGTACGGTTTATTCTGTGCGCGATGTTTTCTCAATGAACAAACCGTTTGGGGCAAAGATGTGGATGCAATCTTTGCCGGAATTGATGGTAAAAAAGGAGAGTTTTCACGTCAAAGTGCAGCGCGTTTACTGCCAAAAACAAATCCATTTTTGAAAAAGATATTCGGCCATCTTGAACTGGAACTCGATGAAAGAATTGCTTGGGTGGTCGATGATGTAGTGGCGTTGTTAAAAAATGCCCAGATGGGTCGCATCATTAAAAATTTCGGAACCGAAACAAAGAAGAAAGACCCTGTTATTCATTTCTATGAGACTTTTCTGGGCCAGTACGATGCCAAACTTCGCGAAAGCCGGGGCGTCTATTATACGCCGGAACCGGTGGTGTCGTATATTGTACGAAGTGTAGACTGGCTGCTAAAAGAAAAGTTTGGCATCCGGCAGGGATTGCGGGATGACAAACAAATTAGAATTAAAAGAGAAGATGCGCCTGACTTAGAAACACATCGCTGTTTGATTCTGGACCCGGCTGTCGGAACGGGAACATTTTTGTATGAGGTGATCAAGCAGATTCATAAAAAGTTTCAGGATAAAGGCGCATGGCCGTCGTATGTCGAAGATCATTTATTGCCGCGACTGTTCGGTTTTGAACTTATGATGGCTCCGTATACGGTCTGCCATATGAAGTTAGGGCTTCTTTTGCGAATGCTCGGCTACAAGTACGAAAAAGAAAAACGTTTAGGAGTATTTCTCACTAATACACTCGAAGAAGCCGAGGAGATCACCAAAACATTCTGGTCCAGCGCCATCAGCAAGGAAGCACGCGAAGCCAACACAATCAAGCGGGATTTACCGATTATGGTAGTACTCGGCAATCCACCGTATTCAAACTTTGGCATGATGAATCAAGGAAAATGGATTCTTGATCTATTAGAAGATTATAAAAAAGGGCTTAATGAGAAAAAACTCAATGTTCGTGATGACTTCATCAAGTTTATAAGATATGGTCAATACCGCATAGATCAAACGGGAGCTGGTATACTTGCGTTCATAACAAACAATACCTACATTGATGGCATCACTCGACGAAGGATGCGAGAATCGCTGTTAGAAACTTTTTCGGAAATCTATATTTTGAATTTACATGGAGATACTGAGAGTGGTGAAGTTTGCCCTGACGGTTCACCGGATAAGAATGTATTTGATATCAAGCAGGGTGTTTCAATTGGAATTTTCATTAAGGAACAAGGTAAAGAAGGGTTGGGTAAGGTTTACTATAATGATTTATGGGGTCTAAGAGATTATAAGTATGACTTTTTAAATAAATATGAGGTAAAGAATACTGAATGGCAGGAAATTCAAAATGTCGATTATAACAGTTGCCTTGGGAAATTTTTCTTTTATACACCAAAACAGTTTAAAAATATTGATGAGTATTGTAAAGGGGGAAGTATAAACTCTATTTTTGGTTTAAATCAAAGCGGAATCCAAACTGATAGAGATGAACTATTTATTGATTTTGATCAAAATACTTTGAAAAAAAGGATAAAGGTGTTTTTCTCTGACGAGGGGCTTAAGGAACCCTTTAAGGGCAAATACAATGTCAATAATTCTTCAAGTTATGATCTTCTGGGTAGAAGGGAGAAAAATAGTTATGATGAAAAATGTATAGACGATTGTTTATACCGTCCATTTGACAAACGTAGCATTTATTATTCACCAACTTTAACTAGTCGGCCTGCTTGGGATGTGATGAAACATATCTATAATAAACCTAATCTAGTGCCGTTTCCAGTAATAGAGTTTCGTGATTTTTCATAAGGGTTATGCTGCTTTCTTATGACGACGATAGGTTTTCCAATCTTGGATACTGATATTACGTTTGCGATTTCGCCACGACAGGTAT
>JAOUFG010000151.1 GCA_029858345.1 Phycisphaerae bacterium | reverse complement strand
GAAATGGGCCGTTCGAGTCGTTTTCGAAGGGATTTGAGGGGTTTGAGCGAACAGTATCTTTTGGCCGTTCCATCTAATACGACGGTTCGTGACCTGGACAGTGAGCCGCCTGCTTATGGCGGCAAGCCACGTTAAAGATAAACCAATACGCTGTCACAAGAAGCAGCGAAAAAATTCTTCATTCGTCAATCTAATGCCCGGTGCCGGCGTTACGTTTAGTCGACTTTGACGATGTCCTGGTATTTGGGAACAAGTACATCCCAGCCGGTTTGTTCGGTGAGATAGTCCCTAAAGCTGTGGGCGGCTTCTTTTTCGCCGTGGACGACGAAGACCTTTCGCGGCGGCTTTTTGATATGCCGCAGCCAGGTGAGGATCTCGACCTTGTCGGCGTGGGCGCTGAAGCCGTGGACCTGTACGATATTGGCGCGGACGGGGTAATGCTGGCCCAGGATACGCACTTCATCCCCGGGCTGCGAATCCACGATGGTCCGTCCGAGCGTGCCGACGGCCTGATAGCCGACGAACAGCACCGCGCTTTCGGGCCGATGGATATTGTTGACCAGGTGGTGCTTGACACGGCCGCCGGTACACATGCCGGAACCGGCGATGACCATGATCGTGCCGGTGATGTGGTTGATCGATTTTGATTCGCGGGTGGACTGGACAAGCTTGAGGCCGCTGTAAGTGAACGGCGATTCGTTCTGGGTCATCAGCTTGGTCATCTCGGTATCATACAGCTCGGGATGCTTTTTGAAGACCTCGGTAACCCTGACGGCCATGGGGCTGTCCAGAAACGTCATGATATGCGGGACGCGGTCCTCCATGAGCAGCTCGTTCATGTAGTACATCACTTCCTGTGCCCGCTCGATGGAAAAGCTCGGGACGATGATGTTGCCGCCGGCGGCGTAGGTCTTGTTGACCGCCTCGCAGAGCTGTTCCTTGGTGTCCTCGACGCTGGTGTGGATGCGGTCGCCGTAGGTGGACTCGACAAAGACGTAATCGGCCTCTTCGAACACCGCCGGGTCCTTCAGGATGGGCTTGCCGATACGGCCGAGGTCGCCGGTAAACAGGATGGTGCGGCTGTCGCCGTTGAGCTTGACGGTCACTTTAATAATGGACGAGCCGAAAATATGACCGGCCTCATAAAAACTGGCTTCGACATCATCGGCCACTTTCAGCGGGGCTTTGTACTCGACCGGAACGAACATGGACATACAGGCCTCGGCGTCCTCGACGGTATAGAGCGGCTCGACCGGCCGCGGCGGAGTATAATTGGCCTTTTTGTGACGTTTCTTTTTGAATGCGGCATCTTCTTCCTGAATCTTGGCGGAATCGGCCAGCACGATCTTGGCGATCTCAGCGGTGGCGGGCGTACAGAAAACCTTGCCCTTGAAGCCGGCTTTGACCAGTTTGGGCAGCAGACCGCAATGATCCAGGTGGGCGTGGGTCAGCAGGACGGCGTCAATCTCGGCCGGTTCGACCCCGAAATCCTCCCAGTTACGGTCCTGCAGGTCGCGTTCCTGATACAGGCCGCAATCGACAAGAACCTTGGAATGGTTGAATTCAATCAGATGACGCGATCCGGTGACAGACTCAGCGGCTCCGAGAAATCGAAGTTGTATATCCATGAAACCTCTCCATATTGTCATTTTTTCACTATTTTTTCAACACCGCTCAGTACCGCTGACCAGGATAATCGATGATTGCAGACCTAATGGTACACCCTTCAGGGTAGTAAATTCCCGCGGGGGGAGTCGTAACTTACGGTCAATACCCTACATAGCCGCGACCCAACGGGAATTTTCAATCGCGATCACTATATTAAAATTGCACCTGAACTGTCAAGGACTTCTTCTTATGCAGTCTTTTTTATGCCGTTTACCAGCAGATATACGAAAAACCCGCCGCGGTCAGCCAATGTGGTCGAGGATCTGCGCGGGCTGTCGTATCAGGATGTTTGCCCCGGCCCGGAGCAACTGCTCTCTGGACCGAAACCCCCATTCGCAGGCGATGCACCGGACGCCGGCGGCCATCGCCGTCTGAACATCGGCCTCACTGTCACCGACAAACATCACCTCATCAGCGTCCAGCTTCCACTGACGCAGAATCTCCAGCGTCGTCTGCGGATCGGGCTTGGCTGCACGGCCCGGAGCAGCGCCGACAATCGGATCAAACGTGTTGCCGCCGAAATAATGGCGGCTGATCACCTCGGCGGGCGCCTGATTCTTATTGGTCAGCACCGCCAGCCGAACCCGGCGTTTACGAAGGGCCGCGATCAGTTCTTCCATGCCGTCGTAGGCGGTGGTTTTCAGCAGGCAGTGGTCGCGGTAATAATCCACCATCCGCTCGGCCAGCGTATCGGTAAGGTGGATCTGCTCTTTGCCCAGTGCCCGTTCGGCAAAGGTATGCAGGCCGTGACCGATCATCGCCCGGCACTCTTCCGGCGACCGCGCAGGCCGACCCAGTTGCGTCAGTGCCGCGTTCATCGAATCGGTCAGGTCGTCCAGCGTATTGACTAATGTCCCGTCAAGATCAAAAATAATGCCTTTGATATTCATTAACACCTCTTTCGTTGTCATGGGCAAGCAGTGTACCCAAAACAGACACTGATGCAAGAAAATAGCGGAACTCTTAGCCGGAAAGCGGGACGAGTCAGGTACTCCGTAAAAACACGGCCACGATGGCCGTGCCACTGCGCAAAAAAAGACCGCCTGTGGAGCAGAAGGAGGAGGAAGTCAGTGCGACTCCCAGGGCTATCACCACAGGCGGCAGAAGGAGCTTTGGCCGGGATATTACCAATTTATGCCGTTCGCGTCAACTCCAATTTTCAAAAAAATCCCAAAAAAACGTCCGTTGAGAAACCGGCCTTCAGACCCGAAAAACGCCGGGTTTTATCCTCCGCGTATTGTTTGGATCGCTGCTTTCAGGTGGGCTGGACTAGTGCCGCAGCAGCCGCCCAGAATCGCAGCACCGGCATCCTTAATCTGCGCCAGTGCCTCAGCATACGCCTCCGGCGACAGTTTGTAAACCGCCCTGTCGCCTTCCAGTTCGGGGCGGCCCGCGTTGGGTTCGGCCAGCAACAGCACACCGGTACCGGTTAATGCCTCGGCATACGCTTTGGCCAAAGCCGTATATCCCGGCATATCCAGCGTGCCGCAGTTAAAACCGAGTGCGGCAATCCCCAATGAAGCCAGTTGTTCGACCGCCTGCGCCGGTGAAACGCCCATCATTGTCTTCGCCGCACCTCCGGCCGGATCGTATGCCAAGGAAACAAGAACCGGCAGATCGCAAACGCTTTGGACCGCCTCAATCGCAACTTTGATCTCTTCCAGTGCGGTCATGGTTTCGATGATAAAACCGTCCACTCCACCGTCCAACAATGACTTGGCCTGCTCGGCAAAAGCTGTTTTCAGGTCATCCTCTTTAACCATCCCAAGAGGTTCGAGAAAATCGCCGCAGGGACCGATATCGCCCAAAACATACTTATCCGGTCCGGCAATCTCGCGCGCCAGTTTTGCCGCGGCACGATTGATCGCTTGTGCCTGATCCGCGCGGCCGTGACGCTTGAGGACCAAACTGTTCGCGCCGAAGGTATTGGTGATCACCGCATCGACGCCGGCATCAATATATTTCTGATGCACCGTTTTGACAATCTCCGGCGATTCGATATTCAGCGCGTCATTGCAGCAGCCCGCCGGCGCTCCGGCTTCGATCAGTTGCGTTCCCATCGCCCCGTCGATAAAAAACAGTCCCTGCCGCAAACGTTCTTTGAGTAAAATTCGTGTCATCCTGTATCCTTATCATTCTTCAACAAATTCGCAATTTTCATCGAGCCGGTACAAATGCTCATACCCGTCCCGCTGGGGCCGGGCGAACAGTTTTTTCCCGATTCTTTCCGGCGGCAACGAGCGGATATTTTTCAACTCAAACAAAACCGCCAAATCCGACAGCCCCATCCGGTCATAGGAGACAATCTGAATCCACGTCGGCACCATAATACCGTTTTCCTCTGCCGAATACGCCTGTAATCGAACAGAGACTCTTTTCAGTCCCTCAGCATCGAAATAGTCTATCTCCTCAATCCGGTAATCACAGGCATTGACAGAAATACGTTTTCGTATCCGGCCGTCTTCGATAAGCGTTAAAATATCGTATCCGTCCCGGTTGGACAACTCCCAGTCCGGTGTTACGTCCACAATACCAAGCGCTTCGGCGATATTGTCCGGATTGACCGGCAGTGTTTCCGGACACTGCTTAATATCCGCCCTGGCGCCCCGCCAGTAACTGTCGCCGAAGTCCTCAAGATCCGCCTTAATGCGCAGCCAGAACTCCGTTTCATTCGTTCCGAACCGCAGTTCCTTAAAGACCAGTTCCCCCTTAAAATAAATATTCTCATCCGGCACAAAAGCCATTTTCGCACCACGAACCGGCTCTTGTTTTTCATCCCCGTCCTCGTCCCGATAAGTGACAACACAGTCGGCGCTGGCCTGAAATGGCAACAGATTCTGCCTTTGCAGTGTAAGCACGTTCACCGCTTCATCAATCGAGGCCTTGCCCGGACAGACCAGCCCGGCGTCGCGAGGCCTCGCCCCCGGCTGACAACCAAGCAACAATAAAGAGAAAGCGATAAGAGCTGTAAGAATGATTCTTCTTTTTTCTCTCATAAGAAATCCGCGTAAATCCGTGTAATCCGTGGTTAATAATTAGTGCAAATTCGTGTCTGTTCGTGGTTCGAAAAAATCACTCCGCTGCATCTTCGAAATCCATTTGCAGGATCTGCCCCATCTGGCCGGTCAGGCCCTCGATCTGGTCCTCGGTCAGGTGCGGATTAATCACCTTCTCATAACGGTCCTGCCCGGTCACCTTCAGCGTCCAGACTTCTTTGCCGTCATCAATCGTGCAGCTATCATATTTGAGCTTGCGCTTTCGCATCAGGATCAATGTCAGCACAAAGCGGAAATTGATTTTTTCCGGCTCGGTCTCGTCGGCCAACCGGTCAAAGAACGCCATCAGCATCTCGTCACTGACAAAGATTTTCTTTTTCTCTTCCGGATTGGGTAGTTTCGTCTTCCAGAAGCAGTAAACGGACGGCTGATGCTCGTTCCAGTATTCGGCACTGAAATCGACTCGCTCCAACCCTTCCTCGCCTTCGACCAGCGAGGCAAAATATTCCTCGCCAATCTCAAATGCCCGTTCCGTGCCGCTGCACTGCCCCAACGTCTTTTTAATTTCCCAATCTGCCATGGTATATATTAATCCTTTAACAGTCTATCTATATATTTTTACTGTCCAATTTCATTTTCGTTCTTTAACCCTTAGTGGAGCCAATAGCTTATGTCGCTTGTAATGATAAAACCGAGCAAGCTCTCTGCGTTTGCTTTTTCGTTTGATACAGCGTCTGG
>JAOUFG010000150.1 GCA_029858345.1 Phycisphaerae bacterium | reverse complement strand
ATTTTGGTCTTACATCACGCTGTATAACATCATCAAGATTTTTTATCATCGGAAATAAATAGACTGCTCTTTTGACGCCATGTGATGAACCATTCTCAAACCCTAAAAGATGAAGTGCTTGGTCAATCAACCTAAGTTTTCTTGAAGGACCACTTCCGTAACCTCTTCTTACATCATACCCTTCACTGTCTAACAGTGCGACAAATCTATCAAATAAGTCATTTGGGATATGGAATGATCCACTTCCTTGTGTATATCCAATAAACGTTGCAACCTCTTCACCTTGATATTTCAGTCTCGTATAAACGCTGCTCTTTCCATAAGCACCTGTTGTAGTAATAAAAAGTAATCGTGGTGGTAATTTTCTTTTTTGCAATATTGTTTTTTTGTCGAAATATTTCCTTTTAAAAACATTTCTGACAGAGTTGGAAGTCATAAGATAAGCAACTAACTTACCACCTAACACAGAGTTATAAGGCGGTAAGGCGCCTAACCTTTGAGCACTCATGGATTGGTTAACCCAATAATCACGTCCTTCTGTGGGAATGTTTAAATAATTATCTCTGACACTCCAACTCAATATTGGACTTTGAAGCCCAATTAGTCCTATAGGAGCTTTATGATACTTATCCCATACAATAAAACGGATTTGCCTTCCATATGCATGTTCATAAGGCAGACTCCACCATACAAGATTCCACCACCTAAAAAGATTCTCCCACTTAGTATCGGGTTGTACCTCAATAAGACAGGGTTTAATTTTTTCAACTTCAAGGCATTTGCCATCAATTAAAGTTTTTTTTATTAAATCGACATTTTTAATAATAAAGTCTTTTCTCTTCTCGATGCGCTCAGCTTTAGCCAGATTATGAACGTCACGTTTTTTGTCGCGGTCAAGATCGTTAAGAAAAAAAGAAGTTTTGTTTACCTGATACCCTTGCTTTTTAAGTGTAGCGATAACGATCCTTCTCAATTTTTTTATTTGCAGCAAATCAGGCATAGTTGTCTGAGAAAGCAAAATTACATTTTACAGATTGATTGGTCCAGCTTTCAACACCTGTGTCCACAATCACCTCTTAGTATATTTAAAGTTTAAATTCCTTCTTATTTCTTCCATAAGTAAACCGGGCCTTTGCCTCTTTCAGTTCCCGTTCAATCGTCGAAAAGATTTTGCTGATCTGCTGTTCGTCGTAGTCGTAAGAGCTTCGATTGGAACAGTTCCCCAGCAGCCGCAGTTTGTGTATTATATCGTTCGTCCGCTTGGCGGCAATCCTTTTAAACCGGCTTTCCCGTGTTTCCGAAGCTTCCGGCTGATTTTCTGTTTTTTTACCCACTGAATCGCCTTTTTTGCTTATCTTATTCAATCTATATGTAAAATACGCAATTTATTACATAAATCAAGCTTTATATTAAGTTTTTTGAAAAATAGTTGCATGGAAACCGAAAATTCGTGAAATTAGTGGTTATCCGGGGAAAATAAAAGGGGGCAAGGTCAGACACCTTTTTGGGCCGAGGCAGGTCCGTGTCCGTCCCTGCTCGTCCATCCCCCATAAAAACGTGTCAATCGCCATTCGCCATTCGTCATTCATCAATAATCAATAATCAATAATCAATAATCAATAATCAATAATCAATTAAAAAAGCCCCTGCCGCAACCAACAGGGGCTTTTAAGAACAATTTATAGAAGAGAATTATTCTCCCATCAGTTTCTTCACCGTCGGCTCCATCGCCTCGGCCCAGATTTTGTACCCTTTTGCATTCGGATGCAGCAGGTCCGGCATGATCTCACGGGGCAGTTCACCGTTTTCCTCCAGGAACTTTTCGTTGATATCCAGGTAGAAGACCATCTTGCCGTCGGCGATCTCGGAGGCCAGTTCGCTGGCTTTATTGTTCTTGGCCCATTGGGGGTTGAAGCTGGCGTTCTGACCTTTGGGCGGACGATTCGAGGAATCACTTCGCGGAAAAATCGCCAGGATCAGAATTTTGGTCCTGGGCAGTTTTTCCCGTATCTCCGCACAAATCGCCTTAATACCGTCGGCGATTTCCTCGGCGGTATTGTCGTTCCCGTTGGAATTATTCGTCCCGATCATCAGCACCGCCAGCTTCGGACGAATCCCGTCAATCTCGCCCTGATCAAAACGCCACAGCACATGCTGCGTCCGGTCGCCGCCGAACCCCATATTTACGGCATTACGCGGGGCGTAATACTCTTCCCACACTGGCTTACCGCCCTTTTCCCAGCCATGCGTAATCGAATCGCCCACCATAATCAGGTCAACATTGCCCTGCGCCACCCGCTCCAGCACATCCTCATGCCGCGGCATCCACCATTTGACATCCGGCCGATCCACAGGCGTCACCGCCGAATGCGTCTTCCCCGCTAAACCATAAGGGTCAGATTTCTGCACCTCCAGACAACCGGTAAACACCGCCGTCATCATACAAAATGCCAACAGTCCAATCAATTTCCGCTTCATAATCGCATCCTTTCAAAAAAGTGAATATCCCGTATTATACCCCCCAGCCCAAATAGTCAACCGAAATCCCCAATCTACAATTCCCCTTCCCATTCATCTCAAATCTGATCTCTGAAATCTGAACTCTGAAATCATCCCTTCCCCAATCCCCATTCCCCATTTATCATTTATCAATAATCAATAATCATTGACCCCGGAAATCGCCCCAGCCCGATAGGGATGGCCGGATAAAACAGGTTGGACACCACATCCCGATCTATCGGGAGAGGATGTCCGGCCTGTTTTAGCCGGATAGGAGCATCCAAATGCTCCGGCGATTTCCTTCCGTGCCCGTCCTATCGTAGCCCGCCCCAAACTTGCTCCGGCGGGATTGAATCATTATCTTGTAAATCCCGTCGATCCCGTCAAAAAAAATCCGTGTTCATCAGCGTTAATCCGCGTCCACAAATCCCGTCAAAAATAATTCGCGTCTTTTCGTGCTTACCTGTCCTGCGTAGCTTTAGCGTAGTAGGATTCGCGGTTCAAACAGCAATTTATCAATAGTCAATTAAAAAAGACCCTGCCGCGAACAGCAGGGTCTTTTAAAGGTTTACAGTTGGTACAGCTTAAAGCAGTCGAAACGTCTGACTTTCACAACCGTTATGAACAAAATTGTTCCGGTCATGTCTAATTTATCCCTTAGAAAGGAGGTGATCCAGCCGCAGGTTCCCCTACGGCTACCTTGTTACGACTTAGTGCCAGTCACCGAGCTTACCGTCGGCAGACGCCTCTTTTACAAGTTAGCAATCCGACTTCGGGTACTCCCGACTTCCATCACTTGACGGGCGGTGTGTACAAGGCTCAGGAACACATTCACCGCGTCATCGCTGATACGCGATTACTAGCGATTCCGACTTCATGCAGGCGAGTTGCCAGCCTGCAATCTGAACTGGGGCAGGTTTTTTGCGATTTGCTCCACCTCGCGGTATTGCGTCGCTCTGTACCTGCCATTGTAGCACGTGTGAAGCCCTGGGCATAAAGGCCATGAGGACTTGACGTCATCCCCGCCTTCCTCCGGTTTAACACCGGCAGTCCCGCTAGAGTCCCCGCCATGACGCGCTGGCAACTAACGGTAAGGGTTTCGCTCGTTAAAGGACTTAACCCGACATCTCACGACACGAGCTGACGACAGCCATGCAGCACCTGTGTAAGTTTCACCCGAAGGCAGCCGACTCTGTTTCCAGATAGGCATCCAAACATGTCAAACCCAGGTAAGGTTCTGCGCGTTGCTTCGAATTAATCCACATGCTCCACCGCTTGTGTGAGCCCCCGTCAATTCCTTTGAGTTTTAGCCTTGCGACCGTACTCCCCAGGCGGTGCACTTAACACTTTTGCTACGACCGCGACGGTGTCAGAACCTCCGCGACCTAGTGCACATCGTTTACAGCGTGGACTACCAGGGTATCTAATCCTGTTTGCTCCCCACGCTTTCGTGCCTCAGCGTCAGTACAAGTCCAGTGTGCTGTCTTCACCTTCGGCGTTCCTCTTGATATCTACGCATTCCACCGCTCCACCAAGAGTTCCACACACCCCTACTTGCCTCAAGAACTGTAGTATGCCAAGCAATTCCCCGGTTAAGCCGGGGGATTTCACAAAACACTTGCAGTTCCGCCTACGCACCCTTTAAGCCCAGTGATTTCGAATAACGCTTGCCACCTTCGTCTTACCGCGGCTGCTGGCACGAAGTTAGCCGTGACTTCTTCTGGGATTGATCAACCGTAGCTTTCTAATCCCTGAAAGCAGTTTACACCCCGAGGGGCTTCATCCTGCACGCGGCATTGCTGGGTCAGGCTTTCGCCCATTGCCCAATATTCGTTACTGCAGCCCTCCGTGGAGGTCCGGGCAGTGTCTCAGTCCCGATGTGGCGGGCCAACCTCTCAGTCCCGCTACCCGTCGTCGCCTTGGTGAGCCATTACCTCACCAACAAGCTGATAGGAAACAGGCCGCTCAATGGCCGATAAATCTTTGGTCATCCGCATTACACGGATGACATCATCCGGCATTACCCCACCTTTCGATGGGCTATTCCGAAGCCAAAGGTACGTTACCTGTCTATTCCTCACCCTTTCGCCACTAACTATGAATCGGATTACTCTTCAACATAGTCCGTTCGACTTGCATGTCTTAGCCATGCCGCCAGCGTTCATTCTGAGCCAGGATCAAACTCTTCAATTTGTATTGTCGAACTCGCCCCGAAGGACGAGATCCTGACATTCTGGAATCAACTTAAAATCTCGCTCACGCAACGAGAAAACCAATTGATTCGTGTCTCCCGATTGAATCGGGAAACGGTTAATTCACACCAATTATATGGTTTTTGGGACAAACCGAACCTAACGTGAATAAGGTCCGGCCGTCACGCCTCGCTGCTTTTAAGCATTGTGGTACCAACTGTTCACTTGTCAAAGAACTTTCGATTTACCGGGTCTTTTACGACCGATATGTCTTTCAGAGAATTAAAAAACGGCCAAGCTTTTTCAATGTCTGATTCACTTGTCCGCTTTCATTAACCCGCCAAATACTTCAGGATACATCCTTTTTTTGGCCGCGTCAATTCAAATTTTTGAAATTCTCAAAAATTTTTACTGCCGCCGCCGCAAGTAAATTCCGGCAAGGCGAGGGATAATACCGAATCGGCCGGAGACATGCAAGCCCTATTTTCGAAGATTTCTTAAAAATATTCTCACCGTCTGAAATCCTGAAAACGCCGCGGGATTCGTCCTGCGGCACGGCATCTGTAAGTCATTTGGAAGCAATGTGTTAGCGGAGCCGCGACGGGTGTTCGCTTAAGATAGTGTGCATCCGTGCCTCATCGCATAACTCCAGAACTGTTGCCAGCGGCCCGTTGTTAACTTTAATGTTCGCAATGCAAGAACACAACTGGCGCCATCCTCTTTCCAC
>JAOUFG010000149.1 GCA_029858345.1 Phycisphaerae bacterium | reverse complement strand
TGGTCAATCAGTTTTGCTGGCATGGTAAGTACTCCTAAAAAAACAGTTAAACCATGCCACTGTTATCGGACAAATCCAAAAAGTTCCTTGAAATATAACACTATTTCAAGCGAACACCCATTACAAGGGCAAAGCATCCGCCAAAAATTGCGACACCATCCGGGGTAACAGGGTAAGTTTCTTGCATCAGACAGACTCCTTTCAAAAATGGGTTTGAATTCCGTTTGATTTGTATTGTATAAAACCGGAAATGGGCGTCAAGTAGAATCTTTGTTTTGTCCATAAACAATATCGACAGTCGAACCGCCGGCACCGTTTTTCGTACAAAGAGTGGGTAAACTGATTACGGAGTTACGGTACAATGGTTGCACTATTAAATTATGTTTGCGTGTCAGCAGTTTTACTTCTGACCGGATTTTATGGTTGCGAAAAACAGGGATTGACGATGGCAAACGAACAGCGGGAAAAAACGGCTAATGAGACGGAAAAAGACGAATCCCGGCTTGACCGGTATCCTGTCGCGACCTTTGCGGGGGGGTGCTTTTGGGGCGTGGAGTACAATTTTGCCCGCATTCCCGGCGTCAAGGCCGCGCGGGTCGGCTTTATGGGCGGCCATCTTGATAATCCATCCTATAAAGATGTCTGTTACAAAAACACCGGCCATGCCGAGGTGGTGCAGTTACGATACGATCCCAACACGGCGACGTATAAACAGCTTGTGAAAATCTTCTTTATCATGCACGATCCGACAACGCTGAACCGCCAGGGCCCGGACGTCGGCGACCAGTACCGCTCGGCGATCTTTTATGACAGCCCGGAGCAGAAAGAAATCGCCGAAAAGGTCAAGGCCGATCTGAACGCCTCCGGCAAGTTCAACGGGGCGATTGTCACCGAGATCACGAAGGCCGGCCCGTTCTGGAAAGCCGAAGAATACCACCAGCAATACATCAAGAAAAATCCCTCACGCAGTTGCCACGTGGTCGATTTGAACGAAATCAAAAAAATCTTAAACGAAAATTAAAACAACGGCACCAGCAATCCTGAAAGCTGGTTTTGAAGATTGGGGAATTTGAATTTAGAATTTGTTTAGCGTTTCGATATTTGAATTTTGGGTTTTATACACGGTGTCCCCCGGCAAAGCCGAAATACACAATTTCCGCAGGTTGATCCCGCGAAAACCGGGCATAAAAACCTGAGCAGCAAAACAAAGCCGGACAACGCCGGGGGCTTTTTAAGTTAATCGGTTTTCAGCTTTTTCCAGATGACCAGCGAATAGATCAGTGTAACCAGTGAAACAGACAACAAAGGTACCGGCATGAAAATCAGGAGGTATTGGGGAAAGAGGGCGCCCAGAAGCATAATAATTGCGGCGATGCGGAACAGGATGCCGCCGAGTTTATGTGTTTTCTGCCAGACGATTTCGTTGCTCAGCGTCCACGGCGTGCGGATGCCGATAAACCAGTTGGGTTTGACATTGCTCATAACGATGCCGGAGTAAAAAAACAGACAGGCCGTGGCGATGGGGATGATAACGTTAGAGGAGATTTGGAGACCCAGATTCCACAGAATCATCCACCCATGCAGCACCAGCAGAAAGAGATTAAAAACGATAACAAAACCGGCGTAATAATTGAAAAACTTATCAATGTTTTTCCGCAGGGGATCAATCAGCAGAATTCCAAAAAACATGCCCGTCAGACCCAACATGATTATCGGCATCAGCCACACGCAGACGGACTTTTTCATCCATCCGTCGACCTGCCCGCTCGGTCCCCAGTGCGAAGCCATTTTGTCAGGCAGTTTCGGATACGCCAGCAAACTCACTCCCACTACTGCCAGTATGATCACAAGAATAAGAAAAAGCATTATTTTTCGGTTCATGGTTACTACTCCTTTTTGAAGACATAATACCAAGGTTTCTGTCCGCGGATGGTTACATCACCACCGACCCATTCCATAAACAAATATTCCTGTCCATTGAAAGTTTTTAATTCATAGCGAGAAGGGCGTTCATCGGAATAATAAATTTCTCCACGGGACCATCGATTCGGAGCATGTTGACCGGTTGAGAATGAAAATGTGACGGATTCACTCGGTTCAAAGTCAAGTCCAGTTAGAAACATACTGCCTTTCCAGTTTTTTCTGTAGGGCGTGAATTCCTCAATTGTTTTTACAAAATCGATTGCCATCCAATGCCCGAGTACCTGTTCGTCCATTTCAAATGCCGATTTGTTTTAAACAGGTATTTCAATCGGAGGCTGTGAATTTTGAACGGTATTAACCAAATAACTTCCGACTACCACCAATACACTTACAAACAGAATTGCCAGCAAAGTATTAACCATGGATGTTGTCTTTGCCATCGGTGTATGATTTTCAGTCAGTAATTCAGCATATTCCTCCGGCGGGCCCATCTCGGTAATGATTTGCTGAAACGACTCCCAGTTTTTTTGTTCCGGAAAAAGTTCGGCATATTTGTTTTCAAGGTGTTCGCGAACATTGGCGAGGATTTCCGAGCGCTGCGGATGGTCCACCTGCGCCAGATTCTTTTCAATCAGTTTCAGGTAATTCGCTTTAATTTCCTGCCATTGCTTATTTTGTGAGTTCATTGAAAGTCTCCTTTTCGGACGTGTTGAATACTGTCGATCATTTGTTCCCAGTGGCCGTTCATTTGATTCAGGATTTCCGCACCTGCGCCGGTAAGCTTGAAATACTTCCGCGGCGGGCCGTCGGCGCTGGGTTCGGTGTAGTTTTCGACTAACTTTTCCTCTTCAAGGCGGGCTAAAATGGGATAGACGTTGCCTTCTCGTATCTTCAGCCCCTCAATCTTCTTCATCCGCTGCACCATTTCGTAGCCGTGACAGGGGCCATGGCTCAGCAGGTTCAGGATGACGATGTCCAGCATCCCTTTTCGCAGTTGTGTCTGCCAATTATCAATATACATGTCATTAACTCCTATTGCAGTATAATATATAGAAGCATACTGAGTTGTCAATATTTTTTTTCAATTTTTTTCATCATCCGAGCGAAATGAAAACAATAGTATTCTAATTTTCCTATGTTGTTTTGACGTGGATTCTGTATAATAACAGCCCTTTAGAAACACGAAAACACGGATTTTGAGCCAATATGGACAATATAGAACAAAAACAAAGTGTATTGGAAGAGCAGATATACCAGATTTCGATGCTGGTTGCGGGCAATTTCGGTCTGCAGGAGGTCCTGGACCGTCTCGCCGAAGCCGCGGTCAAAGTCACCCACACCACTGCCTGCTCGATCCGGCTGCTCGATGAAGACGCCGGCAAGCTCAACATGCGCAGCACCTACGGCCTTAGCGAGCAATACCGCAACAAAGGCCCCGTCACCCGCAAGGACCCCGTCATCAAGCAGGCCTTCGAGGGCGACGCCGTCGTCATTGACGACATGCGGATCGATGATCGCATTATTTACCCCGAAGCGACTATGGCCGAGGGTCTCGTCAGTCAACTGACCGTCGCGATGAAATTCAAGGACCAGCCCATCGGCGTACTGCGGCTCTACAGCCCCGAACCGGCCCGCTTTGATGAGGACGCCATCCGCATCGCCCGGTTGGTCGCCAGCCAGTGCGCCATCGCCATTACCAACGCCCGACTCTATGCTCAGGCCATCGAAGGCGCCAAAATGGCCGAACAGATGCGGCTCGGTGCCGTCATCCAGCGGCGAATGATCCCCGAACGGGCACCGTGCCTGCAGGGGCTGGATGTGGCAGCGATTTACCAGCCCTGCTACCAGGTCGGCGGCGATCTGTACGATTTTCTGCAAGCGGGCGAAAAAGTACTGGTTACCGGCATCGCCGATGTCATCGGCAAAGGTATCCCCGCGGCGATTATGATGAGCATGTTCCGCGGCACGCTGCGGGCCTATGCCGACGGCGGGTACGGCCGCCACAGCATGGAAGAGGTTGTCGATCGGCTCAACAAGGCGGCCTGCCGGGAGTGCCGCGACGGCGAGTTCATTACCCTGTTTGTCGCACAGATCGACGTCGAAAATAATACGCTGACCTATTGCAGTTGCGGCCACGAACCGGCGATGCTGCTGCGAAACAATACAATCGTCGAACTGGACAAGGGCGGTCTGGTGCTGGGAGTCATGCCCGAGGCCGAGTATGCTGTCACCACGATCCAGTTTCAGCAGGATGATCTCCTGTTGATGTACACAGACGGGCTGATCGACGCGATGAATTTTGAAGGGCAGACCTGGGGCCGGGATCGGCTGATTGAAACGCTTAAGCAGTGCCCGTGTTGTTCAACCGACCAGTTGATCCATAACATCCTCGGCTATCGTCGGCGCTTTGTCGGACTGGCCAGCCAGACCGATGACACCAGTATCGTCGCCATCCGCCGCGATGACACCGCCAATCCGTGCGAGGACAGCGATTGCGGCTGCCATGGTCAGTCATCCGGGAGCGGCCGGTGACTTCGCCGTTCATCGTTACCATCGATGGTCCTGCCGGCGTGGGTAAGAGCACTGTTGCGCGGATGCTGGCAAAGAAGCTCGGCGGCATCTTTCTGGATACCGGCGCCACCTACCGCGCCGTGACGGTCGCCGCGATGCAGCAGGGGGCCGATTTACAGGATTTACGGGCGATCCTCGATGTCATGGACCGCACCACCTTTGACTTCCGCCACGAAGGCGACGTCTTAAAAGTTTTCGTTGACGGCAACGACGAAACGCAAACCATTCGCCAGCCGGACATTACCGAGAATGTCAAATATGTTGCCGGAAAACAGCCCCTGCGATCCCGGTTGGTTGAGTTGCAAAAGCGGTTTGCCTCGCAGTTTGATATTGTTGTCACAGAGGGGCGAGACCAGGGGACGGTGGTTTTCCCGGAGGCGCAGTTCAAGTTTTTCCTGACGGCCGACTCGAAGGAACGGACCCGGCGACGCCATGAAGAACTCAAAGCATCGGGGCAGGAAATGGATTTCGATGAGCTGCACGAGCAGATGAGCCAGCGGGATTACTACGACGAAAGCCGTACCGTCAGCCCCCTGAAACCGGCACCCGATGCGATCCATATCGACACGACAAATATCGATGCGGAAACCGTTGTCGAAAAAATGCTGGAAATCATAACGCAACAAACAGATCAACAATCAGTTTAAGTTGTGCTATAGTGTTCTTAAAGCCCGTGGGGCTTAAATAATAATAGCCACGGGTGAAGCGAAGCGAAACCCGTGGTTCGTGCAAAGTATTATGCCGACCCTGAGAGGGTCGAATAATTTGATGCTCTTGTGCGACGGAATTCATATTCAACCCCTACAGGGTTGTACGGGTTTGTGTGACAATTACCACGGGTTCCGGCCTATCCGTCTTCGCCAAGGCTACGACGGACAAGTCGGTCTGCACCCGCGGCTGATATGGAACGACCTTTGTCAAGTTATCATTTTGTTATTTTTACATTTTCTTGAAAACACTTCCAGGTGCAGGCGGCTTCGACGA
>JAOUFG010000043.1 GCA_029858345.1 Phycisphaerae bacterium | reverse complement strand
CATAACGGCAGTCTCCTGTGTAAAAGAGCGTGTTCCAACCCTTTTATCGAAGAGAGTGCCGTTTTTTATTGAAAAAATCATCATGATTGTTCAAAATCCCATTCTAAAAGTCAGTCAACTTGAGTAAATACTTATCTTGTCACACACTTAATACAGCCTTCCGTACAAAAGGTAGCCAATGTATGCAAATTTTATTTCACCTCCTGTTGCCCCATAAGTATAGTCAAATCCAATTCCATAAGGGGGAGGGTATGACAGCACTTCACGCAATCTACCATTTGCAATATCGGCCAGTGAATTATAACCTATAGTCAAATAATACGGTGCAACAATTCCTAATCCATGGTGCCTCATTCCTGAACCAACACCAATATAATTCACTTCCTCCGCTGTATATTTTTTTCCTTTATACAGAAATCTAACACGATGCTTTAAGCTTGGGTCACTTTCAATTTCATTCTTTATTGCCGTATCCCCTCCAGACATCATAATATCTAAGATATCAAGACCTTTACGTTGGTGTTTTAATTCTTTATCGTAATATGACATTAAAATATTAATTAAATCTTCGTCTGTCAATTCAACAATACCTTCTTCATTTATTCTATTCTTGTTGAATTTATGGTAAAGCAATGTCTCGCCTTCGAAAACTGGCGATAGCAATGACTCTTTCGATGACAGTCCCGACGGATCGAGGTAGTTTGTGGGGCTGTTGAAGGCGTACTGGTAGAGGTTCATGCTGTCGTAGTAGCCGATGGGGTCGGTCTGCATGAAGCGGCCCAGTTCGGGGTCGTACATGCGGGCGCGGTAATAATACAGCCCCGTGCGCGAGCCGGTACGCGTCTCGGGATCGAGCCGGCGGCCGGTGAACATATACGGATTGCCATATAAGCTCGTAGTTCTTAGTTCGGAGTTCGGAGACAGGATTTTGGTTTCACCAAAAGCCGAATACCGGTACTGTTCGGCGATTTCCACGGTAGAGCCATTTAATTTTGAAAGAGCCGCGACAGACCCAAGCCCGTCATAGAAGTAATAATACCGATTTCCGGTAGATACGTCAATCATCATTACCGGCTCATCGAGGGCGATATACTGGTTATACGTTCAATTCCCCGGTAATTTCCTCGACTAAATCAGCAACCGTAATGATGCCCAGGGGACGAGCTTCTTTTTTGAGGGACTCAACCACCAGGGCAATCCGCTCCCGCTGGTTACGCAGCACATTGATGGCTTCAATAACGGATGTCTTTTTATCGAGGGTCGGCAACGGATTTACAAACGCCCGAATGCTCTCGAAGTCTTGTTCCGCTGCCAATACATCGTAGATTGAAATATACCCGAGGATATCATTGGGGCCGGTTCCATAGACAATCTGCCGGGTAAAGCGGCTGCTTTTCAGATGCTCAATAAATTGCTCGCGGGAAATGTCAACCGGAACTTTATCCGTTTGGCGAAGAGGAATCATCGCTGACGACACGGAGACCGATGGGAAATCGATCAATCGGGCCATCATTTCTCTCTGTGTTTGTGAAAGCAGCCCTTCTTCCTGCGTTTCATGAATAATCTGATGGACCTGGTGACGCTGGGTCACATCGATGGCCCTGGCCGTATCCACCTGCAGACCCAGGCAAGCGGAAATAAAGGATGCGATCTTTTTCAGGACGACCTTGGCCCCTGAAAAAGTGAATGCTTTATCGAAAATCCAGATAAACCAGGCAAGGCGGGGCAGCAGGTAATCGGCTCTGAAATAAAAGATATTTTTGGGGATGAGTTCAGCAAAAACAAACAGAACAGGCGTCAGGATTGCGGTGGTGTATATTTCCGCCAGATGAGAGTCGGTCAGGGTTGCCAGAAGTGCCATTGTTACCAAACTCGTCAGGCAGTAATTGGCCAGGTTGGTTCCCAGCAAAAGGGTGAAAATCAGGCCCTGTCCGTCCTTGAGCAGCTTGAACAGCGTCATATACCCGGGAAGTTTCTTTTCATAGCCGATCCGCAGGCGAATCCGGCTCAGACGATAAACCCCTGTTTCTGAGCCGGAAAAGAATGCGGTCAGTATGATTAAAAGAATCACCACGATGGCATTGACAAACAGCATCATTGGGCGTTTGGCTCCTGATCTAAATTCACCAGCGGTTCGACGGACAGCAGAATCGTATGAATGCGGTTGTTGTGGGCGTTTTCTACCGTGAACCTCATTTTTCCAAAAGTGACCGAGTCGCCCGGCTGCGGGATTTTTTCCAGCAGGGCGGTGACAAATCCTCCGATCGTTGTCAGGCGGCCCTCGGTGATCTCCACGCCAAAGGCATCGCCCCAGTCGCTGATGGACAGGTTGGCGTGCAGGCGATATTGAAACGGCCCGATTTGCTCAATCGGTTCACCCTCAAAAGAGTCTTCCATGGGCCCAAGCAGTTGTTCCGTGATGTTATCGATGTCCACAAATCCGGCGACCCCGCCGTATTCATCAACAACAACCGCATGGTCCGTGTGAGATTGCTTGAAAAAATCAAGCAGCGACTCAACGGTTTTCTGTTCCGGCACAAAAAAGACAGGATGCATCATAGATTCGGCCGTTTTTTCCGGATCGAGAAGAATATCACGCAGTTGAATCATGCCGACGATGTGGTCGACATCAGTCGTATAAACCGGAATTTTGCTGATCCTCTTCTCAAGCAGGATTTGTTGAATGTCCTTTGGCGAACGTTTCAGGGAGCAGGCCGCCATCTCCACGCGGGGCAGCATTACATGGCGGACCTTTAGATGCGAAAACTTAAGTATTTCTGTTAAAAGCTGGCTTTCGTCGTTGTTGATCAATCCCTGCCGGCGAGAGGAATCCAGAAGAATGTTCAATTGTTTCATCGAGATCGTGTTTTTTTGCTGAGAAGGCACAACGAGTTTGATGGTCGTCTGAACGAACAGCATATCCAGCACGATCAGCACCGGCCGTAAGAACGAAAGCAGGAAATAGCAGGCCGGCGAAGCAATCAGGCAAAACCGTTTTGTGTTGACAAACGCCACCGATTTCGGAAGCATCTCTCCAAAAAGCAGAAGACAGAAAAAACACAGGGCGCCGGTAGCCGTCGCGGCAAACGGACCGTATGTCTGAGACACGTTCAGCAGCAGGGTGCTTGAGATGGAAAAGAACAGGACGTTCACCGTCATATTGCCAAAAAGCAGCGCCGTTAAAAACCGGTTTGGATCGTTCAGTATCTTAAAAACCAGTTGTTCCAGCGGTAAATTTGAGTGGGAAAACTGCCGGACTGTTTTGCGTGAAAGATGAAAAAAAGCGGTTTCAGACCCCGAAAAAAAAGCAGAACACCCCAGCAGTACAATCATCACGATGATCTGTACAAGATGTTCAATAAATACGGTCGCCAAACATATCCAGAATGTCATTATTATCCACCTGGGGATATCCTATCTCAGGAGACGGTTTTTGGCAACAAAATCCTGAAACGGCTTCCCCGGCCCAACTCGGATTCGGCGGAAATGCATCCCCCGTGGGATTCAACGATTTTTTGACAATAGGCCAGCCCCAGACCGTTACCGTTTTGCTTTCCATCGGTATAAAAAGGGGTGAAGATATGATGGAGTTTTTCCGGGGCGATGCCGCGCCCTGTATCGGAGATTTCGATACAATGAAAATCCGCGTCTTCGGTTGCACAGATACGGAGGGTGCCGCCTCTGTCCCGCATGGCGTGGCGTGCGTTAAGTATCAGGTTCATCAGAACCTGGCGGAGAGAACAGGGTTCGGCGGAAACAGTGAATTGACTGTCAACATCCAAGATCAGATTGATCTTGTCTTTGGAGAAATCCCTTCCAATACCGCCAAAAACATCATTCAACAGCGTTGAAACATTGCATGTTTCAATGCGAGCGGTTCCGGGATGGGCCAGAACCATAATTTTTTCGAGCATCTGGCCGGCCTGTGTGCTTAAACGCTCGGCCTTTTTCAGGGCTTTTTCGCTCAATTCCGCATCCTGGGGATGCTTCAGGGCCAGTTGAGCGTAGGTCATAATCGGGGTCAGAAGGTTGTTCAATTCATGCGCCGTCATCGCCCAGGCCATGCCAAGGTTTGCCAGCGGCTGTAATTGGCGCATTTGAACGTCCAAAGCGTCACACTGCATCTGACTGTCAACAATTTGTTGGTGCAGAGATTTACGACACTCCAGTAAATTAGTCAAAGTTCTCTCTCCGGAAATAGAGTATTTTCTTATTTTTTAAGCATAAACCGCGTTACTACCAAAATAATATCGGCAATTATCGGTTCATTTCATGAGTAAATGCATGATTAACGCACTGCAAAAGGATGTATCAGTTCTGTCTATAATGCCGGTCGTTAAGTTGCCCCTGTGCTCATCCTCTCTTTCTATTCCCTAACTTCTTGTATTATAAGGATTAAAGAGTTCGGCTCGTCCATTGCGGAGCGGGCAGGAAAAGCCCAACTTTTATGAAAACTCCCCGTAATCGCCGATAAATAAACGACAGATCGATTGAACGGAAAATAATCGCATTGAAGGATGTGGAAAATGGATTTGATATCTTTGTTAGCAACCGTTTCAGAGCAGACGCCTGCGGCATCGCCGCTGTTTGATGTGGATCAGGCAAAACTATTTCTCTGGGAGCGGATCAGTGAGCTGCACTGGCTGTATGCGCTGCTGATGTTGTCGGTGGGGGTAGTCTATATGCTCTACGGCTGGCGGATTTTCCGTGTGCTGGTGGTGATCAGTTTCGGGTTTATCGGAATGTTTCTTGGGATTTTGGCCGGAGACAAAATTTCGACGAGTGAACATGCAATCGTCTGGGGCGGACTAATCGGGATGGTTCTGATGGCGACGATGGCGGTGCCGCTCATGAAATGGTGTGTGTCCGTGCTTGGCGCGATCTCCGGCGGGATACTGACGTCGGGAATCTGGATTGCGCTTGGGTTATCCGATACGTATCTGCCGGCGGGGTTCATTGTCGGTTTTATTGCCGGCGGCCTGATTTCGTTTATTCTGCTGAAAGTCTCGGTCATGCTGTTTACCAGTCTTGGCGGCTCGCTTATTATGACGACGGGTCTGCTGGCGCTGCTGTATCAATATGATATTCACGTCTCCAATCCCATGACATTCTATGCCCATGGTCTGGTTTTTGAGCATCAATGGTTTCTGCCGATTGCTCTGATCGTGCCGACCGTAGCGGGGATGCTTTTGCAGAATAAGTTCATTAAGCACTCGCCGAAATGGGAAATCTGATCAGGGCTTACAGGTCTTGCAGGGTCTGCGGCCGGTCTTTTCAGCATCCTCGCGGGCAGCAAACGTAACCGCTTTAGAAGTGTCCATCCGTGCGGCATGGGGACAGGTCGAGCGGTGATAGACCTTGCTTGACTTGGAGGCGATATAGTGTGTATCGGCGGCAGCGGGAGCGTTATTGGTCCGATCCTGCGGCAGGGCTTTCGGTTGCGGCACTTCGATGACTTTTTGCGCCAGCTTTTTTTCAACCAGCAAATCACAGAGGTCTTTTCCATCGACTTCGATATCAGCGACGAGACAGAATTGCCGGCCGCGTTGTATGTCTTTTAATAGGATTTTTTCGGGGGTGTCGTTTTTCGACAAAAACAGGTCGTTCAGAAACATCAGCAGTTTGAGGTTGTCCTGTGGATTGGCGGCGGGCTTGAGGCCCTTGATGCAGACGGGGATATTTTGGCCGATGATCGGGGGAAAATCGGCGATGTCACAGTACAGCCGGACATGCTCGTCGAGCCGGTGGACGGTGATGACGTGTGCATTTCCATAGGACTCGATGGGAGTGGGGGTTGGTTTAGGGGTAGTACCGGCGATGATGCAAAATGTGATGACAGTCAAAGATGTGAGTTTTGAAATCATTTGATTTTCCTTCCTTTTAATCCATTTGTATCTATTCGTGGTTCTCCATTAAGGCCAGAATGCCGCGATGGTAATCAGCAGCCAGATGAGGCATCCGATGCAGAATTTGCTGAGGGTGCCGACAAGTACGCCGGTGCCGGCTCCCACGCCGGACCGGACGGATGCGTTATGTTCCTTGCCGGTTACGCGTTCGACGGTCCAGGTGGCCACCCCCGCGCCGAAGCAGGCGCCGAGCATGGTCCCAACGATCGGGACCGGGATAATGAACGTGCCGACCAATGCCCCGAAGACGGCGCCGCCGATGGCGGCCAGTGCGCCCAGCCATCCGGCCCCGGCCTTTTTGGCGCCGCCGGCCCCGGCGAAGAACTCGATGATCTCACCGATCAACGCCAGTACCGCAATGCCGATCAGCAGCCATTCATTGAAAGGGCGGCCGTTGTCCCATTTCCACCAGGCGAACAGGCAGGTGCTGACGACCATCAGCCAGTTGCCCGGCAGGGTGAACAGCACCAGCATCAGCCAGCAGGCGTTGAGAAAGATCAGGATTGTAAGCCAGACATAAATCATGCGGGTATTGTAGTAAATTTGACACAGATTAACATGATTTTTTGACAGGATTAACAGGATTTACAAGATATTTTTTTGCCACAGAGTTCTTAGATAAAATTAGGTTTGAATTGGGTTTGTTTTTGGCTGCGGCAGTTCATCGTTCGTGGTTCGTAGTTCTTAGTATATAAGGGCTTAGCGTGATTTTGCTGGTTTTGAAAATGGGTTTGTTTTGCATAATTTAGTCTTGAGACTTGAGACCTGAGGCCGGAGAAAAGTGGAATCCCGATAAATCGTGATGCTGAATTATTCCGAAGCAGGGATGCTTCGGCTACATTGATGACTGATAACTGCAGACTGTTCACTGAATTGTTCTCCTTCTTTATTTCACACTATTTAGTTTTTAGTTTATAGTTATTCTACCAGATGTATGATTTTTATCAAACAAAAATGCGCATTTTCCTAAAAAATATTTTCGCCCTTAAGTCCTTCTTTTTAATGAGTTTACAGATAAATATCCGGAAATTATACAAATTATTAAAATGGCAATCTTGAAAATGGCGCCTTTTTTACTGCTACCTATATGACAGCGGAGTTTTTCGCCGGAACGGTGGGTTAAAAAATTAGAGAAAATGAGGATTTTGGCATCAATTTTTGGCGTTTCCATTCGCTTTATATATAGAGGGCGGTCCTCAGGAAATTGTATATTGGAAAATGTCGGGAAAAAGGTTTTGGAATTGAGATATTGCGGGTATAATTTGGAGCAAGGACACAGGAATGTAGGAATACAGGGATACAAGATTTTTAAAGAATTCTTCCAGATGGCCACTTAAATGATTAATGAATAATGTATATTGATTAATGAGTCTCAAAATCTTCCGGATGGGTATTTGAAGGACAACAAGGAGTCGTTTTGAATTGAAATTAGACAGAGGAATAATGGAGTTAACTACCGAAGAAAAGGCTCTGCTAAAAACATATCTTTCCAAGTATGAAAAGAGTGCTAAACATTGGCAAACCACCAGATATTTATTATTAGGATTAGTCATCTTTCTCTATGTCACAGGGATTCATAGCGTATTACCAACTGTAAAAAATACTTTTTCAAAAGTAAATCAGGAGGAGATCATAGAAAGTCTCGGCTGCGAAGAAATCCCCAACGATGTACCCTTCAAATATTGGATCGTAGGTTATGTCAATAAAACCGTTGTTCGGTCAGAAATCAGGAATCAAGAGCAATCGATGGAATTGTTTATGGCAATTATCGGTGTAATACACATTACAGCTGCGATAATGGCCACTGTGTTTGTGATTAATCGCTGGAAACATGGAAAACGTGATATGGTGACAGCCAAGGCGATTCGGATTCATTTGTTGAATCAAGAATGTAAAATGGAGTAGAAATGAACGGTGTAGATATTTCAGTAAAGATTAAGAATTACAAATGCTTTCGGGATGAATTTGCTGGTTTTGATAAAATTATGCCAGTAAACATAATTATTGGTAGAAATAATTCAGGAAAATCCAGCCTTCTTGATTTATTACAATTTCAAATTGATCCCAACAATGCAGATACAGGAGCAACGTTCCAGTTTCAGGAGTTAATGACAGAAACAGAGCTAAGGAAAATTTTTAGTGAGAAATTGATTAATCGTGGAGGGCTCGGCGGCAATCAATGGAATTGTCACGGTTCTCTACTCTTTGACCTCAAAATACAGCATGAAAAGGGTTTTGGCGCAAAACCAGAAAAGGTGATAGTCAATCCCGAGGTGCTTCAAAATACATCCCAGAATCACCGCCCTAGTGGACAGGAAGAAAGACAACGTAGATTTCTGATCGAGAGATATTACCAAGAGCAAAATAAAGAAAAAACTTTTTTCTTTAACAAAACGGTTCGAAAATTGTCCGCTGAACGAGATGTTAAGAAGGAAGAAATGGTTAACTCTTTGAATCTAAATACTGACGGTTCGGGGGCAACAAATATTATCGGTAGATATATCCATTATTCAGGACTAGACAGAAGAATTATACAGGTTCTTTTGTTGAGGGCTTTGAATCAAATATTTAATCCCGATAACAAGTTTGATGAAATTACTACCCGTTTAGATCAGGATCAAAATTTCTGGGAAGTTTACCTCCACGAACAAGAGAAAGGTTTAATTCCTTTGAGTAAGTCTGGAAGTGGCCTGAAGACTGTAATTCTTGTTCTTTTAAATTTGCTTGTTATTCCAAAATCCAAGGACACAGACAAAAAGAATACTTACTTATATGCTTTTGAGGAATTGGAGAATAATTTACATCCTGCTTTGCTAAGACGACTTTTTAAGTACATTGAAGAGTTTGCTCTTAAAAATAAATGTTACTTTTTTATTACTACACATTCGAATGTTGTTATTGATATTTTCAGCAATTCATCGAACGCACAAATAATCCATGTTACTCATGATGGACGACAAGCTTTTTCAAGGACTATTGATTCCTTCGACGGTCATAATATGATATTGGACGATATTGGGGCAAAAGCTTCTGATCTTTTACAAGCTAATGGAATTGTATGGCTTGAGGGGCCATCTGACAGGATTTACTTTAATAAGTGGGTGGAGCTTTATAGTGACGGAAAACTTAGGGAGCATCGTGATTATGAGTGCGCATTTTATGGGGGTTCATTGCTGGCTCACTTTGATGCAGTCGATCCATCAGAAAGTTGCGATGCAATAAATATATTGAAAGTGAACCGAAATGCGATTCTTATTGGTGATAGTGACAAAACAAAGAAAACATCGAGATTAAAACCTCGATTGCGAAATATAAGAGATGCAATGGAAGGCATTGGAGCGTATGTGTGGGTGACAAGAGCGAAAGAGATTGAAAACTATTTACCTGCGACAGCTATTGAGAAAACGTTTAATAAACAAGGGCTTCCGGAGATTGATCAGTATGAGCATTTTTATAAAACCTCAAAATTAAAGAAAGATTCTGGTTACTGGCAAAAGAATAAATTAGCGGGTACATTTAATAAGGTGAGTTTATCAGAAAAAATGGTATTGCATTTTACAAAAGAAATGTTGAGTAGTCGATTTGATTTAGAAAAAGAAATGAAAGCAATCTGTAAAAATATTGAAGATTGGAATCAGAAATAAAGGACTTGTCGAATGGGTTATTATATGCGTTATTAATTTGGGGGGGGTAGCCGGAGATTTTGAGATGACCAAAAAAGTAAAATTCAGCATCTTCTTATTATCAGTTTCGCTTATCTTTATCTATGTGGTTGGCAGATGGGCGTTTAAGGCGAAAGACGAACTGCTTTATCCAAGGCCGGTCATGACTGTCCAGTCTATTGAAGAAAACCTCGAAACGATACTGACTGATTTTGAGTCCATCCTCAAAGAGAATAATCCAGCGGTATATAATACATTAAATCAAGGCCTTTCAATTGGAGAAATCGGAGAACTGGAAACAACATACAAAATCAAACTGCCTGAAGAGGTCAAGACCTTGTATATGTGGCATAATGGATGCAGTAATTTTGAAGATGCATTTCAAAATGGAACGATCATTCCCGGACACTGGTTTATGCCGCTGGAAGAGAGCCTGAAAATGACCCAGAGTCTTAGACGGCCGGAAGGAACAATTGTTCAAAAAATACTTCTTGAAGCCATGACCGGTTACAGAAAAGAGTGGATTATGTTACTTCATGATGGATGCGGTGACGGTTATTATTGTGACCCAGCAAGAACCTCGGATTCTGGTTATGTTTTTTATAATTTCACTGAAATAAGCCATTATATCTTCTTCCCATCTCTGAAAAATATGTTTCAGGCCTTTATTGAATGTTACCAAAATAATATTTTTAAAGATGAAATGGATGTGAACGATTACGAGGCCAGTGATCAAATTATGGCGAAATATGGAATTATTGTCAATTAATCACCGAGTTAACCAGTAGTAATTTATTCGACCCCTGCGGGGTCGATGGGGTTGTGGGGGATCCTTTTCCCCGGGTTGCGCTTCCCCCTTTGCTCTGCGAGCTACGGCGGGACAGGTCGCTTACCCGGTGCTATCATTGTTTAAGTCCTTCGGACTTTTTATCGTGTCGCTTGCGCTCCACGCTTCTGTGCCCGCTCCATTACTGTCGCGGCTCTGATAGTTTAAACAGGTCCCGGCTTCCTTCTTCGCTTTTCAAGCTACGAAGGACAAGTCGCTCGGGATGACGTTTAGTGAAGATCCAACAAATTCAATGTGTATTCTGTGCTGATGTGGTCGATGATGATGCGGGCGAGGTTGAGCCAGTGCTTGCAGCCGTCAAGGATGCTGCTGTCGCTGGAGGCAATGATATCGCTGGATTGAATCAATACGGTATCGGGATTGGGGACGAGTTGGACGTCCCAATTGAGGGAATTGGTTTCGCAGAAAGAGGTGATGCGTTTTTTGAGCCGGCCGGAGTTGGAGACGGGTTTATCCAGCAGCCAGATCACTTCCGTGAAATTCAACTTGTTCAGGACATGGGCGATAATTTCGATGGCGGGCAGAGTTTCTTCAACTTTGCGGTAGGTTCCGTGGATGCTCGCCAGATCGCGGATGGACCCGTCCCGGCAGATAAACAGGGGGGCGCGGGCCAGCGCCGCTTCTACCGTGATTAACAGATTATAACCGTCGATCTTGAGCGGTTGCGATTGGACCTGCTCTGGTGAAATCTGCTTACTGGAGCGGTTTTCGCGTTGACTGTCCGAGCAACTTGCCCGCATGACGGCCAGCCGCTGACGCTGTGTCAACGCGTACCGGTCGCCGACAATTTTCAGAGAGGATTTGTCCGCATAGCCGCGGCTGAGCAGCCAGCCCATGTCCGCAACCGCCTTTTGCAGTGTGGGCAGGGTTCGGGCATTGAATAATCGCGCATCTTCGGGATGCGGCCCGCGATGGCTTCGTTTGTCAGGCATAATATCATTATACAGTCTTCAGTTCTCGGCTTCCAGTCCGCAGTCTTCAGTTTAAGACAGGGGTAAGAGCTGTTTTGATGTTGACAGGGGGACTCGGTTTTTCTACTATGCGGCTGTATGAGATAAATAATCCGGAGAATGAATGCCCAGTCATAATTTAGCTCGACTTGAAATCGGTGATCTGGAGATCCTCGGCTACTCGGTGGCCGGCGAGGAGACGGTGATCGGTCTGCCGCAACTGGATGTATGCTTTGATATCGGCAAGGCGCCGGATCAACTGATTTCGATTAACCACGTCCTGCTGACGCATGGGCACATGGACCACGCGGCGGGGATCGCGTATTACCTGTCGCATCGCAAGTTCAACGGGATGAGCGAGGGGACGGTTTTAACCCCGCCCAATACTCTCAAGCCCATCCGTGACATTCTGGATGCCTGGGGACGATTGGATGGCAACCGGATTCCGGTCAATCTTGTCGGTGTCACCCCCGGCGACCAATACCCGCTTAAACCCAACCTGATCGCGCGGGTTTTTCCCACGAAGCATTCTTACCAGTCTGTTGGATTTTCGGTGATTGAAACGCGGAAGAAACTGAAAGCCGAATATCTCGGCCTGACCGGGCCGCAGATCGTGGAATTGAAAAAGCAGGGCATTGAGATCGAAAATCCGGTCGAGATCCCGCTGGTCAGCTATTTGGGCGATACGTCTTATGTGGATTTTTCGCAACTGGAGTATGTCTCAAAAAGCAAGATTCTGATTGCCGAATGCACATTCTATGAGGACGAACATACCGAACGTGCCGACGCGGGAAAGCACATGCATATTGATGAATTCGGACCGCTGCTGGAGCGGATGGAGAACGAATATATCATCATTACGCATTTGACGCATCGAACCAGTGTTGTCGAGGCACGAAATATGCTGGAAAAACGGCTGCCCGGCGAGGTTTACAAAAAAGTCATCATCCTGATGGACCGCAAGAACTGGGTTAAAAAGCGGTAACGCACAGCTTTTCGCTGTCAACAGGGCTACGCAATCGGGCGGCTTGCGCCGCCGCGCTGTTATTCTTTGCACATCTGCCAGGCACGGAGGACTTCGGCGACGGACCAGGCCTGAGCAAAGGCGCCTCTCGGATGGTGGGGAGCGTCCCCGTCGAATATTTCCGAGATGCTTCCGAGACAAGCGTTGTTAGTTAAGTGTTCCGACAGTTTGGAGAGAAACGTTCGGCATCGCCGCTTGGCCGTCGGGTCGAAACCGTGAACCTTGAGGTAGGCCTCCACAAAGGGGCCGATCAAAAAGCCCCAGACCGTTCCCTGATGGTAGGCGGTGTCCCTCTGGCCCTGCGGACCGGTGTACCGTCCTTTGTAGCGCGGGTCCGATGGGCTGAGCGAGCGAAGGCCGTAGGGGGTCAGTAATTCTTTTTCGACGACCTCAACCACTTTTTTCTGGTGCACGCCGGAAAGAGGGCTGTACGGCAGTGACACGGCGAAAATCTGATTCGGCCGGATGCTGGTGTCAGCTTTGCCCGAAGTCAGGACGCAATCGTTTAAGTACCCAGAGCCCTCGTTCCAGAACTCTTTCTGGAATGAATGGCGAACCTGCTCGGATAAGGAGTTGTAAAAACGGAAGGTGTCTTCGTTTTTGCCGCGATAGTATTCGGTCAGGTGGCACAGGTTGCTGTACCACAGGGCGTTGACCTCGACGGGCTTGCCGTATCGGGGCGTGAAAGCGATCCCGTCGAATTTGGCGTCCATCCATGACAACTGGGTATTGACATCGCCGCCGGTGATGAGTTTGTCTTTATCGGCGTGAATGCCAAACCGTGTCCCTTTGCGATAGGAATCCATGATCCATTTGACGGCCGGCAGCAATTTGCCCGCAAAGTTTTGCTCATCGCCGGATGTTTTGAGATAGCGAAACGCCGCATGGACAAACCACAGCGACGCATCAATACTGTTGTAATGCGGCTGGCCGCCGTAATCATCAAAACGATTCGGGATCATGCCCTCACTGACCGCCTTGGCAAAAGTTTTTAAGATGCCCCAAGCCGTTTCATATCGACCCGTCGCCAGGCAAAGCCCCTCGAGGGAAATAAAGGTGTCCCGGCCCCAGTCAAGGAACCAGGGATAGCCGGCCAGGGTCGTGGGCGTTTGCTCATTATCAATGGTGCGTTCAATGACAAATTGGTCCGCGGCCAGCATGAGCGAGCGTTCGACTGCATTCTCCGGGGGATTCTGCCGAAAGAGGTCTTTTTGTTTGAGGCGGATGGCGTCGATCGCCACCTCAAGTTCCATCGCGGCCAGGGTGTCATGAGGTTCATCGTTGTCGAACAATCCCGCCCACAGGATAATTCGCTGAGGGCCGTCGATACGCTGTTTGTATTGTCCGGGGGACCAGAGGTCCTCAAAGCAGTCCTGGCCCCGTTGCCGTTCCTGGCGATAAAAAAAGTGATACCACCATTGCGGGCTTTGGTCGAACCGCATGGACCGGGAATACAGCATTAATTGTCCCATTTCGGGCGATTCGCCCCGGATGCTTAATTCATTTTCATTGCAGACGGAGCTTAAATCCCTGCCGGAATGGCTGGTCGCATGAAAATCGCGCATAGCGACAAACGGCCGGACTGAGAACTCGAACGTCCGGGATACATTTGAGAACTCATACACCAGTGCGATCGCATCAGAATCCGGCAGGAGGTAGATTGATTTTGTTAAATTGGCCGTTGCTGTTTCGTACTCAAAATGCACACCGAGATCTCTTCGGAATTCCAAAAGATGCGAATAGCCATTGGGGTGCATCGCATTGTCAAATTCGAAATTGCTAAGTGAAAAGGCATGGTCTTTGGCGGTAATGGTTTCCAAACAGGTGGACAACGCGGCAATTCTGTTGGCCGGAGGGGTATGGCTGCCGATGAGTAATGAATGATATCGCCGCGTGTTGCAGCCGATGATACTGGAAGAAGCAAACCCGCCGCGGCTGTTTGTCAGGAGCCATTCTTTATCGAGAAGGGTGTTGATGGATTTGTCCTGAATCGAAACGGAAATAACGCCCGTTTCAGATGTCATTTTTTGTGTGAGCATTCTGCTGCGCCTCTGCCAGGGGAGTTTATGACGATTTTCTGAGCGGTTGACCGTTATTGTTGACAAACGACTCGCTGCAACGTTTCTTAAGATTGCTCAAGACATTCATGAAATTGATATACGAATCGTAAGGGGACTCGTAGGGATTGAAGTATTTATGGACATCGCCGTCAGCAAAATACTTTGTGCACATATAATAGAAATGGTCCGATGTCTGAAGCTGCCGCCAATCCGCCAGCAGTTCCTCATTTTGTGTTTGCTTGACGAGCGATTCTATTTTGTAAACATCATGCAGTGCGCCCGACTGCATCGGATTGCCCAGCCAAGCGGATAAATCCCGTTCGGTGTCCGCCCAACTGATTATGTGGGGCACATCAACCACATCGACGGCATCGTAGCTGTCGATAATTTCGCTTGGTGTCATGAAGCAGTTGTCCGGATGCTTCAGAATTTCCTGAGGCAGATGGGACATGAACGAGAAAATACCGGTATCCTCCCATTGATGCTCACCAAAGGTCTCATAGTCCATAAAAAGATTGACGCAGTGTCCGTTGCCGTTGACGCGGTTGACCCATTTGGCGAATTTGTCGGCTGTCAGAGGGAATTCCTGCCATCCGCGATTGCTAAAACGAAATGCGATATCGTCGCTGAGCGAGTAGTTCTTCAGCAACAGTTTCAGCCGCCGGCAGTTCGGCGGGCGATAGACAAAGTTGCTGCTTCGATTTCCTAATATATGATCGGCTCCTTCAGTGATGATCGCGTCAAATCGCCCCGTTTTTTCAATCGTCTCGGCTAGGGCGTTGCTGTAAATCAGTTCCGTGTTTCGAAATACACGGGGTGTCTGACCATACAATTGCTGAATCAGCTCTGTGTGTTTGTTAACCTGCGCGATAAATTCATCCGGAGAGTACAAGAAACTCAGACTGTGGTAATAGGTTTCTCCGATAAATTCGACACATCCGGTTTCGGCCAGCGCATCAAACGTACTCATGACCTCCGGGCAGTATTTTCTGAACTGCTCCAGAATCACGCCGGTCAGACTATAGGAGATCTTAAATCGCCCCTCTAACCGGCGAATGACATCCAGTAATAACCGATTTGACGGAAGGTAGCACTTATTTGCGACTTTTCGGCAAATCGAGGCATTTTTGAACTCATCGAAATAGCGTGGTGAATGATCGAAAACGGTATAATGCCGGAGCCGAAAGGGCTGATGGACCTGAAAGTAGAAACAAACTGAAGCCATCGTTTAATCCTCGTCAAAAACAGCCACATGTAAAGATTCTGGCAATTAATTCTTTTGTAATATGCTTTGGTAAACGTTCCGGCACTTTTCAGCGGCGCCGGACCACCGCAGACGTCTGACTTCGAAGTTCCCGTGTTCCCGCAATGTCAACTGAAGCGGCGGATACTTCAATACGGCGATAATCTTATTTGCCATTTCATTGACATCCCAGAAATCCACTTTCAGGACATGCGTTAATACTTCAGCAACGCCGCTTTGCTTGCTGATGAGTACGGGAATATCGTAATTCAGGGCCTCCAGCGGGGCGATCCCAAATGGTTCTGAGACAGACGGCATAACATATAAATCGGCCATTTGGTAAATTTTCTCCACATCCTTTCCGCGTAAAAATCCGGTAAAGAGGACTTTATGGCCGATGCCCATTTGGGCGGCCATCTCAATGATCCGGTGCATCATATCCCCTGTTCCGGCCATGACGAATTTGACATTTTCCATCTCTTCCAGCACTTTACGTGCGGCCATCAGGAAGTATTCAGGCCCTTTCTGCATCGTAATGCGGCCTAAAAATAGAACGATTTTCTCGTTGCTCTGAATCCCGATTTTATTGAACGGCAGTGTTCGGCCGTCGCCGTTCTGCTCGACTCCGTTATAGACAACCTCCACTTTTTCGCCCAAAACGCCATACCGCGTGATAATGATATTCCGGGTCAGATAGCTGACAGCGATGATCTTGGTAGCCGCATGCATTCCTCGCCGTTCGATATCATAAATCATCTGGTTGATATGCTCACCGCTTCGGTCAAACTCGGTTGAATGGACATGGATAACCAGCGGTTTGCCGGTCACGGAGGCAACGGCGATCCCTGCCGGATAAGTCATCCAGTCATGTGCGTGAATCACATCGAAATCTTCCCGGATGGCAAGACGAACCGCGGAGGCGGCATATCGATGTATTTCAGAATACATATCGCCGCCATAATGCTCATGAGCGAGATGCTCAATCTGCTCATCCGTTTCACGGAGCCATTTTTCCACCGCCAGCTCGATGTCCTGAGACGGATCTGATACATTCCGGCGCTGCTTCAGGAGTTCTTCGATTTTCTGCTCATAATATTGGGGTGTTGTGTATGCCTCCAGGGGAGAGCCGATAGTTTTGATCGTGACGTTCTTTAAATCCGGAAACTCTGTTGTGGATTGCTCTTCAGGGACAGAACCCAACGACCGGCACTGAAGGGGGCTTAACATCTTCACATGGGCCGACAAGTTGGACTCGATGGGTTTGGGGACGACAAAGGTGATTTCCATCCCCAAGTCATTCATTGCTTTAGTCAGCCCATGGCACGCTGTGCCCAACCCGCCGCTGATATAGGGGGGAAATTCCCAGCCGAGCATAAATACTTTCATGGTATCACCTCGGTCTGAAAGGACACACCGACATTTGAACAGTTAAATTCCATTTTTCCTGTGCTTTTCGTTGCTCAGTTAAATAGCCTTAATATGGCATTATAAAAAAAGGAAGGAACGGTGTCTATTAAATTTTCACAAAAATAATTCAATAACTTTTATGGTTTTGAATCGGTGTAAAGATGGGTAACTTGCCTCTCGGGATGCCGTTAGGTATTATTAACACTTACGCGTATAATCCGAAAGTGATAAATCATAGCAAGAGTAACCCGTCTCACTCATTTACATTCCCATTTTTTAAAAGTGCTAAACTGAATAATAATTTCAAAAAAAGGATAATGTGGGGCAATTATGGCTTATTTTCAATAGGCCAATAAAACGGCCATGCCCGAAACAGGCATGGCCGCGAAGAAAAACTGTCCATTTGAACTTTGAAGCGAAATCCGCTTATAGGTCCTGGGGCTTAACTGTGCTGCGGCGGTTCTCTTTTGTTCTTTTGATGGCTGCGTCCAGCGCTGCATAGACGCAGTCATTTAAAGCTGCAACCGCATCCGATGAACTCATCATGCCCTTGCTTTTAACATAAGCTTTCACCTTGCTGGCAACAACAAGAACTTCTTTGCTGCTTTTTTTCGCCTTTGCTTTCTTCTTTGCTGCTTTCTTTTTTGCCATTTGGCACCTCCATGTAAAAGTTAAAGTTCCAATAAAATCGATCTCGATTTAACCTAATCCGTATTTTCCGATATCTTGCAGGACAATTAAGATATTTGCAATAAAAAAATCCTGAATCTATCAGAATTTTGCACTCAAAAGGCCTATAATCGGCAAAATCGATAAAATCCGTACCGTCTCAAGCATCCGGAAAGCTTTTTTGGCCCTGTGAATCCTTTTTTGTTAATCTTTCCGATGATTTCGTCGATGTTACCACCGCTAATCAAAGCGAATGATTGTTTGCAGTGCGGAGAATAAAATGCAGCGAAAAAGCAAAACAAACAGTAAAACAGTTGTTGATTTCGTCACGGTCGCTTTTGCGGAGGACATGGAGTTGGCTCGTCAATACAAAGAGCTGCTTGAGAATAACGAAATCATCGCCAGGATCAAACGCCAGCCCAACATGGCAGAAAGCGGATTTTCGGACATTGCGATTCTGGTGTCGGAAGAGTCTCTTGACGAGGCGCACGCATTGATTTCAGAGCGGGCCAGTTATGACGACTTTTTTGACATGGCGTTTGAGGGGCCGGAAATCGATCACCTCGAATATTCGGACTTTGAACCGGAAGAGGAAGACGATCTTTACTAACCTTTACTATCAATCTCCATTAGCAGGAACTTATCCTATGACAGAGCAAGTGAAAAATCAGGAGAATGAACAAGAGGGGCTTGCGGAAAACGGCCGGAAAGTAACGGAACGCCGGCGTAATCTGGTAGAACGCAGGGGCGGTTTTGACCGCCGCCGTGGTCCCGGACACCGCAGGAGTCCCGAAAGACGGTCCGCGGAAGAAGGGGAGATGAACGAGGAGCAGTTCGATTTTCTGATGGCCATGGACCAATACAAACGCGCCAATCAACGTCCATTCCCAACCTGGACGGAGGTTCTGGAAGTGATTAAGGCAATCGGCTATCGTAAGGTCGCTGAACCGCAACCGCTGGAATCATTCCGAAAGGAAGATCGAAAAGAGCCGGTTGAGGTTTAAAAAAGCGTATTGGATAAAAAGCTCAAAACGCCTCTATTGCCCGTCTTTTGTTCAAAGGCGGGCAATTTCTTTTGAAACCTGTTGAATATACGTTCCGACCTGTTTTTTCATCTCTGCGGTGTCATTCAGATTGCCCTCAATGAATTTTACAATCCGGCTGCCTATGATGACTCCGTCTGCACCGGCTTGTGCCACCGCTTTTGCATGCTCGGCTGTACTAATTCCAAATCCGACACAGATCGGTCGTTCGGTTAGTTCTTTCAGTCGGCGGATTAAGGGCTTGACCATGTCGGAAAGCCCCGTCCGCTCTCCGGTCGTCCCCAGCAGCGAAACCGTATAGATAAAACCGGAGGTCCTTTCCGCAACTTTTCGGATGCGCTGGTCGCTCATATTGGGAGTGACCATAAAAACGGTTTCCAACCCGGCCGCTTCGGCGGCAGGAGCAATCTCATCCGCATCGTCAATGCTCAGGTCCGCCACGAGTACACTGGTGCCGCCGGCGACCTTGAAATCAGTCAAAAACGCTTGGACGCCATATTGGTAAATAAGATTATAATAGACCAGCAGACCGATTGGCAGCGGTTTATAATCGCTGATACGTTTGATAAAGGCCAGTGCCTTGGCAGGTGTCATCCCGGCTTTCATGGCACGGATGTCCGCTTTTTGAATCGTTGGGCCATCCGCAACGGGGTCCGAAAAAGGGATCCCCAATTCCAGAACATCCGCCCCGGAATCAATGGCCGTTTTGACAAGTTCGAAGCTGGTGTCTTCATCCGGATCGCCGATGACGAAAAACGGGATCAAGGCGGTTCTGTTTAGTGTCTTAAATAGGTTCTGGTAGTGTCCCATTGCGTTATCCTTATAGCATCGGTCTGTGTTGTTCAACGATTGAAACGTCCTTGTCGCCGCGTCCGGAAAGATTGACGACAACGATCGCGTCTTTGGGCAGTTTTCCCTTCTGTTTTACCAGATAGGCCAGTGCATGCGAGCTTTCCAGCGCCGGCAGGATTCCTTCGGAGCGTGTAAACAACTCGAAAACATCCAGTACCTGCTCATCCGTCACCGCGGTATAGACGGCACGGCCGCTGTCTTTCAGATAGGCATGTTCAGGTCCGACGCCGGGATAGTCCAGTCCTGCCGAGATGCATTCGGTCTCGTGAATCTGTCCGTTTTCATCCTGAAGAACATAGGTCTGAGCACCGTGCAGAACCCCCACCGAGCCCTTCACGAGGGTGGCGCAATGCTCATGGGTTTCGGTTCCTTTGCCGCCGCCTTCAACCCCGATCAGTTCAACGTCCGCGTCGTCGATAAAGCCGGAAAAGATACCGATGGCATTGGAACCGCCGCCGACGCAGGCGACTACTTTGTCAGGCAGTCGGCCGATTTGGTCCAGACATTGCTGTCTCGCTTCGGTTCCGATAGGTGTTTGAAAATGGCGAACAATGGTCGGGAACGGGTGCGGTCCTCCCGCGGTGCCAAACAGATAAAAAGTGTCGTCGATATGTGACGTCCAATACCGCAGTGCATCGTTGATGGCGTCCTTCAGAGTGCAGGTTCCGCCGGAAACGGAAATGACCTCCGCTCCGCAAAGCTTCATCTTGTGCACATTGACATTCTGGCGGGCCACATCGACAGAGCCCATAAAAATCTTCGTTTCCATGCCGAACAGAGCGCCGATCATGGAGGTCGCTAAGCCATGCTGTCCGGCACCGGTTTCGGCGATCAGTTTTTTCTTGCCCATGTATTTTGCGAGCAACCCCTGCCCGAGTGCGTTGTTGACCTTATGAGCGCCGCCGTGGAGCAGGTCCTCTCGCTTGATATACACCTCAAAGCCAACATGTTCACTGAACCGCCTGGCGTGATAAAGGGGGGTGGGTCTGCCCGCGTAATTGCGGTACAGATCATCCAACTCCTCAACAAATCGCCGGTCATTGCGGTATTTATCAAATCCGGTTTCAATGTCTTCCAGAGCGGGAATCAGCACCTCCGGGACATAAAATCCGCCAAAATTTCCGAATCGTCCTTTATGTTTCATTTTTTGTAAACCTTTAATCCTGTAAAGCTGTGAATATTATCAAAAAGCCGCTTCATTTTTTTATAATCTTTTTTGCCGGGTTCAGATTCGACGCCGCTGCAAACATCAATTCCGTACACATCAACTTCCAGAGCTTTTGTAATATTGTCCGGGGTAATACCGCCAGCCAGAAAAATCCGGTGCGGGCAGTTCTTTGCCAGGGACCAGTCAAAGGTTTTTCCCGTTCCGCCATACTGGTCAGGGTCGAATGCATCAAACAATAAAGAATGCGTCTTGAAGACCTGTGCCTGTTTGATGTCCTCCAAAGAACGAATCCGGATGGCTTTAATGGTGTTCAGGTTCCACACATTAAAGTTTTCACAAAATTCCGAGGGTTCATCACCGTGAAATTGAATCCAGTTTAAGAGTCCGGGGTTTGTTATTTTTTGAATGTCCTGAACCTTTGCGTTGACAAAGACCCCGGCTATATCGATGAATGACGGCAGTTTGTTGATGATTTTTTCGGCTTTGTCCTGCTCGATGTAGCGCGGACTTTGGGGGTAAAAGTTGAAACCGAGAATATCGGCTCCCATGTCCACCGCCGCCCGGGCGTCGTCCAGATTAGTAATACCGCAGAGTTTAATTTTTACCGTTATCATCTTTATATACCCTTCAGGGTAGTAAATTCTTGCGAGTAAACCCGTAACTGGCGGGCGCAACCCACCATAACCGCGACCCGATGAGATTTTTCAATCGCAATCACTATACATCGGCCTCGTGATTGCTGATTTCGACCAGTTTGTTCAGGCAGTCCATCGCTTTTCCGCTGTTGATGGACTGATCCGCTTTTTCAATGCTTTCGACAAAATCCGCGGCCAGTCCGGCCACCATGATCGCAGCGGCGGCATTCAGCAGGACGATGTCCTTTTTGGCCCCGGTTTCCTCGCCATTGAGAACGCTCCGGACAATCGCGGCGTTGGTTGGGGCGTCCCCGCCGGCCAGTTCATTAAAGTCTGCAATTCGAATACCGTATTGTGTGGCGTCGATTTCTTCTTCGCTGACGCTGCCGTCTTTCAGATGCATGACTTTGGTGCTGCTCATTGTGCTGATTTCATCCAACCCGTTACTGTGAACCACCATCGCGCGTTTCAGTCCTAATTTTTTGAGTGCCTTGATCATTCGCTGCATTAACGCCTCTTCCGCGACACCAAGGACCTGTGCGTCTGCATGGGCGGGGTTGGCAAGCGGGCCTAAAATGTTAAATGCCGTTCGGAAGTCCAGCGATTGCCGGATGGGCTGAACATGTTTCATGGCGGGGTGGTAGTGCGGGGCGAACATGAAGCCGATATGCGCCTGTTCGATGCATTTGGCAACGCATTTGGGTCCGGGAGCAACATTAACCCCAAGCGCTGTAAGCACATCGGCCGACCCGCATTTACTGGTGATACCCCGGTTGCCGTGTTTAGCAATGAAAACACCGGCTCCTGCTGCGACAAACGCGGCCGCCGTTGAAATATTGAATGTTTTGAGAGCAGCACCGCCGGTTCCGCAGGTATCCACCAGCGGGGAGACATTGACTTTGACCGGAACCGCATGGCTTCGCAGTGACGAGGCAAGTCCGGCGATTTCTTCGACGGAGGCCTTTTTCACCCGCATGGCCGCCAGAAACGCGGCGATTTGGACATCGGCCACTTGACCTTCGAAGATAATATCCAAAAGCTGCCGAGCCTGATCAAAGGTCAGATCGTTGCCTTCCAGAAGGATTTCCAGATACTCGGTAATCTTTGTCATTGGGACCTCCATATGAACCACGAATAGATACGAATAAACTCTAATTTTAATTGTTTATTTATGGTATCCATTATGTTCAACTATAATATTTTCAATATTTTTATTTAGTTTTACTGTCCAACATAATTAAAGTTTTGTAAGTCATTTATACGAGTAACTTTCCAGGGGAATAGTCCCCATGGAAAGGAAAAGTCATGGAGCGACGATTTGAAATACGAAAACAAGAAAT
>JAOUFG010000148.1 GCA_029858345.1 Phycisphaerae bacterium | reverse complement strand
CAGACGCTGTATCAAACGAAAAAGCAAACGCAGAGAGCTTGCTCGGTTTTATCATTACAAGCGACATAAGCTATTGGCTCCACTAAGGGTTAAAGAACGAAAATGAAATTGGACAGTAAAATTAGAGGTTGCCTCAAGTATGACGACGAAAAAGTCTCACTGGACAAATACACGATTATCGAAAAGAATCGCACCCGCACCGTTTATAACTGGCTGCAATACTACAGCAAAGAATCGCTCACGCAGGAACTGGCCAAAAACGGCTTTGAAGCAAAAGAATTCTTCTCCGACGTCGCGGGCACTCCATTTGACCCCGCGTCCTCCGACATCGCCGTTGCTGCTTCCTGAAAAAGCCGGCGCTCTTAAAAACTAACGCCGGCGCCGAGGAGGTATTTGACGTCCGTACTGCCCTCGCCGGTGGCGGGCGTCGCGTCGTAATCGAACAGCACCTTGGCGTTGACAAACCAGTTGGCGTTAAGCCTGGCCCGCAGTTCGGCGCTGCTGCTGAGGTAGTAATCGCTGACCGCTTCGGTACTGGGGAAATACGCCAGATCGTGAATGAATGAAAACGTTTTATTCAATAATACGTCAAAATGATAGCCGGCGCGGGCGGACAACTTTTTATCCGTGCCGTTCTGCTCATAATTTTCGTGGATACAGGACAGGCCCGCTTCCGTCGCAAAGTTCAGCGTCTCCGATTCGACCCACTGATAACCGCTTCCGCCGCCGTAAATGATGCGGCTGTCGAGTCGGGCCTGGTCGTCCGTCTCATAGCGGCCCTCGCCGAACAGGTACATCTTTTTCGACACAAAGCAGTCGTATTTGGCGCTGGTTTTGAGCCAGTCCTCGGTCGTCACTTCATCCGATGAACCGGAGTTACGCTCTTTTTTCTTGGCGGTATCGCCCTTGAGCGTCGTGCGGCTTTTTTCGGTGCGCTTTTGGGCATTGGCGCTGAGGTTGTACGATTCGTTCCAGGTATTGCCGCGGGTATAGACCAGTCCGCCGGAAATATCGCCTTTCCATCGCGGCAGCGGCGGCTTAGGCGGATTAATTGCGGCGATCCGGCTCAGCGACGTACCGGCGGTAACCGTTTCAGTCATCGCCGAACCATCCGCAAGTACCAGTTCGACCGGTTCGTCGGTTGTGATTGTGCGAATATTTTCAACGGCAATCGCAAGCGTTCCCGCCAGTTCGGTTTCCATCGTGACCACACCGTCAACCATCTGCGTTACCGTCCCCGTCAAGCGGTCGCCGTTAACCAGTTCGACCTGTCCGGCAAACACCGCCGCCGACAAAATCAGAATCGACACCTGCAAAAACCTGCAAAACCTCATCCACTACCCCTTTTAATGTGTATTGTCATTTTATTTCAGGAAAGGGGTATCGTGCCGTAAAACACCTTTGACATCAAGAAAAAAACCGGCATTCGAAGCAAGTCGCGGCCGGCGTCGATACGGCATTTATTCGATTCTCTCAATGTTAACTACGTCGCTGCTGCAGCAGATGGCATAGCGGCCGCCGTCTCGTTTGACCATAAAGATCACAACAGTCTCTTCGGCTTCATAGAGATCGTTGCATGCCTCCACCTTGGCATCCTCAAAGAATTCCTTTTCGACGCCGACATTGAAACAATACGTTTTGTCCAGCAGCGAGGAGGGGTATTCCCGGACCAATTCGGTGAGTTTGGCCTTGGAAATATGAAGCCCTTCGGCCAGAGGATAAACCCGGCCGTCTTTGCCTTCCTTGACCCAATAGTCCTGCTCGCCCTCAGACGTGTGGGTGTAAATGCTTCCTTTGCTGGTATGATATTTTATACGCATCATAAACTCACAATCTCCGGCGCCGCAAGGGTGTGTTCCACGGGACCGCTATCGGCCTCCCGCGCAGCGTCAACAGAAAAACAGCGGCACTGTCCCTTCCACACAGTGCCGCCGCTGTATCCATTTTACACCATTACGTTTTTTCTGCGTTATTTCTGAGCTTACTCTACGGCTTCCTTGACATCCGCAGCCGCTTCGTCGGCAGCTTCCTCAACCTGTTCGGATGCTGCCGGCTCTTCAGCAGGCGCTGCGGGTTCTTGCTTTTTACAACCGCCCATGCTCAGTCCGGCTACTGCAACCAGTACCAATAACATGCGTAACATCATAATCTGTCTCCTTAAATCCATTACTGAAATCCATTCCATTAAAAAGCGGCATTACTTTTCCGCCGCAATATCCGCTTCGATTTCTGCTTCCATCTTGTCCAGTTCGGTGTCCAGATTTTCCGGAGTCACCTGCACCTCGGTCGGTTCCGTGGGTTGGGCCGGTTCTTTTTTGCAGCCGACAAGGGCCACCGCCGAAACCGCAATCAATACCAGTAACATTTTTCGAATCATAATAATCTCCCTAACTCAAACAAGTGTCCGTTATTCGTTTTCTTTTTCGACAGCAGCGTCATCGGTCTTCTCAGGTTCGCCGCTGGCAGCCTCATCGCCGGCGGCGGCTTTTTCGGTCTTCTTCGCATTCTTTTTCTCGTAGCGGCTGTTTTCTTTGTCTATCAATTTTTGAATTCGTCCGACGGCTTTGTCATCGCCTTTGTCCTGGGCCACCTTGAGCATCTCTTCCAACCGGGCCTGACGCTTGGTGTGCTTTTGGGCCTCGTGCTGCATCTGCTTAGCAAGTGACGCGGCCTTTTGATCTTTGCCCAGGCCCTTGCCTTCCGGCTTGCCTTTACCCGCGGCTTTTTCGCTGTCATCCGCTTCGTCGGCGGCGCCTTTGGTCTTGGCCTTGCCCTTCTCGGGCTTGCCCTTTTCCTCAACCGCCTCCTGAACATCGGTTACAGGCACCTGCTTTGTAACAGTCCTTCCGGTCTTGGGATCACGGTTCACGACCGTACGGGTTTTCTCACCCGGTTTGGGCCTGTGAGACCTCGTCGTGGATTTAGAACGCTCTTTCGCCGCTTCGATTTCTTCCGCAGAAACCTCCCTTGTCGTGATCTTTCCCGTTTTGGGGTCGCGGGTTGAAATGGTGCGCGTTTTCTTTTTGGTTCGTTCTTTTGCAGCCTGGCCCTTTTCTTCGACAGCCTTGGTGTCTTTTGCGGCGGCTTTTTGACCGCCCTTTTCTGAACCTGCCGAAGGGCCATTACCCTTGCCTTTGGCTGCGTTGTTTTTGGCGAGTACAGAGGCCCCGCTAAGGAAGAGTAATGTGGTAACCGTAATAAGCAGAGCGACGTGCTTCATGGCTTGACCTCCTGAACTGATTTTGCTTTCCATTTCAAAACTCCGATAAAAACTTCCCTGCCGTGGCTTAAATTCCAATTATACCCCCTCTGGAAAGGATGTAAAGGGATTTTGAGAAAATTCCGGATTTTTGGGAACGCCTTCTTTACGCTTGCGTCTTTATATAAGAGCCGTTAAAGTTGTCCAAAATCGACGCTAAAAGGAGAAAAAGCACTTGAATCTCAAAACCGCCTGTAAAACCGCGATGATTGCAACCATCATTTCCTTTATACTCATCGTTTTAGGACAGATTTTCAGCTTGTTAACAATATTTTTTCAAGACGCAGAATCCCACAATGGCTGGTCGGTCACGCCAGCGACATCAAATATGTCTTTATTCCTTATGCGGCTAATACCTTCGTTCGAGTATCTTTTATTTCCGGCGCTGTTGACCGCTGGGTTCATCACACTGCTGTCGACCTATCTTGAATGGCTTAAAAATCCGGAAGCAAACACCAAGAAGAGATATACCATCGCCGCTGTTCTCATCGGCCTTGTCGCACTGCTTATGGCATGGCGAACCGTCGGCTTTACATGGATAACACTTCGCCAAGCACCATATCTGAGCTTTCAATACGGCCTGAGTCTCGCATGGCACCTGACCGAAACACTCAGCGCGATAACACTCTGTATCTTCGCCGCCGTCAGCATCAAAAGAACACCCAGACGGACCCCCGCCCTCTTGGCGACCATCTTTTACTGTCTTCTGGCAGCCCTAACAATAGCAGGTGCTGGGAACACACTGCATCGCCTCTTGACATCTGATACCCTTCAGCACCTCGGGACAACTCGTATGATTTTATGGTTTGCATCTCTCGTATGCGGCCGATGCGGCATCTTTCTGCGTTTGGCAGCCGTGTTGATATTTTTAACAACCTGGCTCAAACAAAACCCGCCAATGCAAGCTGGGGTTATAGAATCATCACCCGATCCGCTGCCAAACCTGTCCGCCCAAAGCCCTCTGCCGAAACATGAATAGACAAAATCGAAATAACGTAAATGGGTAAAAAGTCCCGAAGGGACAAAAGTATGTTAGCCGGAGGCGTGAGCCTCCGGTATGTATTGCTATATCACATATAAGCCCCGGCGGGGCGAAAGAACGAATATTGGATTTCTTTCGCCCTTTCAGGGCTTGACCTTTTTGGAATGCCCGTTAACCGGGGGTTTACACCCCCGGCTAACTCACTTACGCCCCGAATGGGGCTATGGCACCAACGCAAGTCCAATCATCACCCTGCTTTTAACTGCGTTACGATCTGCTGAGTCATTGGCGATTGTTTTTGCTGGGCGGTTATTTAGGAATAAGAAATGCAAGAATATTATATTGATTATAAAAATATTCAAACGACATTTCAGACCGACCAGACACAGTGTTTACAAATTCTTGGGTCACGATACTATCTGTAATATCTTGACTTGATCTTATAAGCTGATTGACTATCCCACATGGAACAATACCCTTGAATTCTCTCCCATATTTTTGTTTGAATATCGAAGAAGGAATTGAATATTGGGCTGACCATATATCTTCCCCAGACAGTTCAATCTGTGCTGTTTGATTCCGATTAAAACGAATAAACATGCAGGGACGAGAATTTTTTTCAGCCAGGCGTCTTGCGGTTGACTCAAATGACGCATAGTATTGATCGGCCAACTTCTTAACAGTTTTTGCATTTATCGGTAATGAATTTATCTGCAATAAAAATTGGTTCCCCATAAACAATAATTCTGCTGCAAATTCATTGGCCTCCTTTTCATGGGTTAAATGGCTAAATGCGCTTAACCCTTTATCGTCACAGAGATAAGAGGATTGGTGATTAGGCAAGACATAATGTCCAACCTCATGCAAAAAACTAAAACGCTTACGCTCTGGTTTTAAATTTTCTTCAACTGCTATGATTTTATCAGGATATGATAATAAAGCCCTTGTGTTCTTTTCGATCGGCAACTCTCTATCAAAAGAAAATTGCAATGAAGTTAAGCCAAGATATTGCAATATATTATCGACATCGAGTTTTCCTTCCTGCTGCCCTGTTTCATGAATAAGAAACTCAGCCAGTTCACGGCATTCAAAATCCAGCTTTTCTGTACTGAACTCCAAAGTTATTGCTCCTGCATATCACGGATTCGTTTTAGTTTTACTGTCCAATTTCATTTTCGTTCTTTAACCCTTAGTGGAGCCAATAGCTTATGTCGCTTGTAATGATAAAACCGAGCAAGCTCTCTGCGTTTGCTTTTTCGTTTGATACAGC
>JAOUFG010000147.1 GCA_029858345.1 Phycisphaerae bacterium | reverse complement strand
GCGTCAGGAGCATGAGGAACACGAGGAAGATCAAGGTCGCTTTTAACGGATAATGTAAACGTAAATGGCCGTCTTTGAGACGGCTCCTAACCGTCAAGCCACCCCTTTATGGGGTGCGTTATGACTTAACCGGAGGTATATTAACGTTATGAGTCAAAAGATCCATCCGACAGCAGTTATTGCTCCAGATGTTCAGCTTGGTTCAAATGTGACAGTGGGCCCTTACACGGTTGTGGATGAAGGGGCGGTGATTGGCGATCATACGGTACTGGATGCTCATGTTGTGGTTGGTAAACAGACTGTCATCGGAAAAAATAATCGTATTTTTCCCTGTGCCGTAATTGGTCGCCTGCCGCAGATCTTGGGATTTGACGATGATACAAAGATCGGCGGGCTGACGATTGGCGATAACAATATCATCAGGGAATATGTGACGATTCATCCGAGTATGCATCCGGATGAAAACACGATTGTCGGCAACGGCAACCTCTTGATGATTAATGTGCATCTGGGTCACGATTGCGTGCTTGAGGACAAGATCGTCATCAGTAACTGCACACAGGTGTCCGGCCACTGCAGGATTGAAACCGGCGCCTGGCTGAGCGGCATGGTAGCGATCCACCAGTTCGTCACGATCGGCAAGTGGTGTTATGCCGCCGGGTATGCCGGGATCAATCATGATGTGCCGCCGTATGTCATTATCAGCGGTCACTATCCGGTTGAAATTCGTGCGATTAACAAACGCGGGCTGTCGCGGGCGGGTCTGAGTCAGGAGCAACAGAGCGCGGTATTCAATGCGTTTAAGTTTATCTGGCGCAACGACGGGCCCGTACTGGAGCGTGTCAAAGAGTTGGCAGAAAAAGGTAATCTTGAACAGCCCGTTCAGGACATGGTTGATTCGTTGCTGAGCAGCAGTAAACAGCGTTTTGGCCGGCATCTGGAACTGTTCAGAGATTAGTAACGCCGGCGTCCCGCCGGCCGTTTTTTATCGAAATGGACTTGAAATCATAGGTTAATCATTATGACTCAACTGCGTACCGCCGTTATCGGCGCCGGTAAGATGGGCGGGATTCACGCCAAGGTTTACAGTAAGCTGGACAATGCCGAGCTTGTGGCAATTGCCGATAGCGATATTGAAAAAGCCCAGGCCCTTGCGGAGAAGTTTGATTGCGAAGCGACGGCCGATCCCGTCTCGCTCATCGGCAAGGTGGATGCGGTGACCATTTCGGCGCCGACGATTGCGCATCATGAACTGGCAATGCTGTTTGTCAAAAACGGCATTCCTGTGCTGATTGAAAAGCCGCTGGCCTCCAGTGTGCAGCAGGGGCGCGACATTGTTGAGCTTGCCAAAGCCAACAATGTGATTGTTGCGGTTGGGCATTCGGAGCGATGCAATCCAGTGGTGCAGGCGATGAAGCGGCTGCATATCGAACCGATGTTTATCGAGGCCAACCGTGTCAGCCCCTACCCGTTCCGGTCGATGGATATCGGTGTGGTGCTGGATGTGATGATCCATGATATTGATATCATTCTGTCGCTGGCCAACAGCAAGGTCAAACGGGTCGATGCGGCAGGTGTGAATGTGATTGCGGACGAAGAGGATGTGTGCAACGCCCGCATCTTTTTTGAAAACGGCTGCATCGCCAATGTGACCGCGTCCCGGCTGGCGCTCAAGACTGAACGCAAAGTGCGCGTTTTCAGCCGGCAGGCCTATCTGTCCCTGGACTTTTTCCGCAAAGATGGTATTGCCATCAAGGCCGACAAGAATATTGACCTGGTCAAGTGGATTCGTGAACATCAGGAAAAACAGGACTTCGATTTTTCCCAGGTCAACTGGCCGGACCTGCTGCACATTGAACAACTCCAGATCGAAGACGCAGAGCCGCTGAAAGTGGAGCAGCAGTCGTTCCTGAATGCGGTTCTCAACAAAGATGCCCGTCCGGAAGTGACCGGTGCTGAAGGTCTGGCGGCCTTGGAATGTGCCGAACAGATACTCGCCAGCATTAAAGCCCATCAATGGCAATAGAAAAAGCCCGGCCATGAATCGACGACTGCAACAATTTGCAACAGGCCTGTTATTCGCCGGGACAATTTTTTTGGGGGCGTTTCTGCTGTTCCATGTTCAGCCGCTGATCGGGCGGTTTCTGCTGCCGTGGTTCGGAGGTTCCCCGGAGGTGTGGACGACCTGCATGCTGTTTTTTCAGGTGTTTCTCCTGGCCGGTTATGCCTACGCTCACTTGCTGGTACGGATACGGCCAAAACTGCAAGCACTGCTCCATATCGGGCTTCTTGGGGCGGCGTTGTTTTTTTTGCCGATTCCGCCCAAAGAGAGCTTTGTCCCCACGGCCGAAAGCAACCCAATTCTTCAGATTCTGCTGATCTGTTCGCTGACAGTGGGGCTGCCGTACCTGTTGCTGGCTGCGACTTCACCGCTGATTCAGGCGTGGTTTTCTCGTGCTTTTCCGAAACGCAATCCGTATCGACTGTATGCCCTCTCCAATGCCGGCTCGCTGTTGGGACTGGTCAGTTTCCCCTTTGTGTTTGAACCGGTTTTCAGCCGGGTGGCGATGGTGCATCTGTGGTCAATGGCGTTTGCGGCATTTGCGGTGTTGTGTGCGGCGGTTGTATTGCTGGCGCGAAATAACCGCAGCGTGATTCCGCTGCCCGAGCCGGCGGAAGGAACACGGGATACGGTAAAGTCAGGGGCATCAACATGGTGGCTGTGGCTGGCGTTGCCCGCGGCGGCATCCGTGGAACTGTTGGCGGTGACAAACAAGATTACACAGGATTTTGCGGTCGTGCCGTTTTTGTGGGTGCTTCCGCTGAGCTTGTATCTTCTGTCGTTTATCATCTGCTTTGAGCATCAGCGGTGGTATAAACGTGGGTTGTTTGTTCCGCTGTTTATCCTTGGGATCATTGGTGTGATCTATGCCCGAATCGCAGAACAGGGGATCCTGAATATCCTGACCCTGATTGGGCTGTATGTCTTTATGCTGTTTAGCTGCTGCATGGTCTGTCATGGCGAATTATACCGTTTGCGGCCGGCGACAAAGAATCTGACTGCTTATTACCTGGTGATTGCGGCGGGGGGAGCGTTGGGCGGTTTTTTTGTCGCAGTGGTCTGCCCGCTGATCTTTAAGACCTATATCGAGTTGTATCTGGGACTGCTGGCCTGTGCGTTGTTTTTACTGCTGGCCGAAGAATTACAGAAAGTATCAAAATCTAAAGGCGGAAACAGCGAAGTTACGGCCCACCCAGCCAAACCGATCGCCATCCGATCACGTGTCCTGATGGGGCTTCTGGTCCTTGTCGGTGGAATCGGTATCCTGTTCATGGGAAAGCGGTCCACTGATAACCAGTACGCAATTGACAATAGCCGCAATTTCTTCGGGGTGCTGACGATCTGGGAAGAAGCTGCGGACGATCCGGATCAACATAAACTTCTAATGCAGCACGGGACGACGTTTCATGGTTTGCAGTTCCAATATCCGGAAAAGAGAGATCTCCCAACGGCCTATTACAGTCCGGATAGCGGGATTGGATTGACGCTGCGAACCATGCCAAAGCAGGAAAACCGCAAGATAGGGATTGTCGGGCTGGGGGTGGGGACCATTGCTGTTTATGGTCATAAAACCGATACCATTCGATTTTACGAAATCAACCCGGAAGTCGAGCGGTTAGCCCGAAAGTATTTTACCTACCTTGACGATTCGAAGGCGAAGATTGAGGTTGCCCTTGGCGATGGTCGGTTGAGTATGGAGCGACAGGCCCCGCAACATTATGATGTGCTGGTGGTGGACGCCTTCAGCAGCGATGCGGTGCCGATGCATCTCTTGACCGCCGAAGCGATGGAGATATACCTCAAGCATGTTTCGAAAGATGGCGTGTTGGCGTTTCATATTTCAACGATGCATCTGGACCTCCACTCGGTGGTGTGGAAACTGGCCGACCATTTTGGTTTGGAAACAGCTTGGATTGAAAGCTTTGAAGACGAAGAAGAGGGGGCGTTGGCATCGGACTGGATTCTGTTGTCGCGCAGCCGTGATTTTCTGAACAGTGAGGCCATTCAGAAAGCGGTCAGCTCCCCTAAAAGCCACCGGAAGGATGTGGGGTTGTGGACCGACGACCACATGAATCTTCTTGAAATTCTCTGATTGCGAAATCCGCCCCATTTCGCTCCTTTGAAAGTTGAAAAAAATAAGCCCCGATCTGTATGTCCGAAAACACACAGATCGAGGGCATTGGTTATTTGCTCATAAACTTTTTAAACGATTACCCTATTGTAACCAGTACTCGCCCATTTCAGCAGCATCCAGCAGGTCTACGAAACCGCTTTCGTCAAGATCACCGGTGCTCAGGTCGCCGGAGCTCAACCAGTTTACACAGAGTATCATCAGATCCGCCAGGCCCACATCGCCGCTGTTGTCAATGTCCGCATCGAGCTGAGCAAGGAAATCGCCTGTCTGATCAACCGTGACGGGAGTAACCAATGTAGGCGGAACAAATGTGTAATCTTCCTTGACTGCGGTGACATTGCCCGACCAGCCGTAAGAGACCCAGACCTCATAGTAACCGGTGGCATCGGAGGCGTCGGTTCCGCCGCCGTTATCAGCGGTTACCGTCACGCCCTCAACAGGTGTCGCAAGGACATTTTCGATATATCCGGTAATGCTGAATGTCAGCATCGTTCCGGTGTAATCCTGGTCCGCGATGGGGTCTGTAACATTGCTGTAGCTGATCTTATTTGGATCGAAGGCATAGGCATTATCCGTCGGAGTAACATCGCCGGACCAACCGTAATCGACCAGGACCTCGTAGTAACCGGTGGCATCAGTTACGTCAACGCCGCCGCCGTCATACTTGTTGGTATAGTATCCGCCGCCGTTCTCAGGTGTGACGGTCACGCCCGAAAGCGGTGTGGCCCCGTCGTCAAGAATGGTACCGGAAATGATAAACGCTTCAAGCGAACCCGTCAGGTCCAGCACGGTATCACTGACAACATTGGTCAGTGTCCGGAGCGTCTCGTTTGGATCGAAGATGTATCCGACCGCGTTCGGATCGACAATACCGCTCCAACCGTAAGGAACTGTCATCTCATAGTAGCCGTTCGGGTCGGTCACATCAGATGCAGAACCGTCACTCAACTCGATCAAGATGCCTTCGAGGGCCGTGATATCATCCGGCTCGAGCAAGTGACCGGAGATCGTCCGAGGTGCAGGTCCGTCAGAAACGACCAGATCGATGACCGCACCGCAGCCGACCGTACCCGTTGCACTCTGGCTGATAACATCGCCAAGCGGCACAACATCATCATACTGGTTGCTGCTGCTGCCGTACGAGATATTCACCGTCCCGTTGATGGCGGCAATCGCAGACGCTTCGTCCATGCCCGTTACATCGGGGGCGCTCGGCGGTCCGCTGGAGACGGTCAGGTCAATGACCGCACCGCAGGCGACAACACCGGTTGCACTCTGGCTTAATACGGTTCCGGCCGCTGAGGCGTCACAGACGC
>JAOUFG010000146.1 GCA_029858345.1 Phycisphaerae bacterium | reverse complement strand
TAACCGGGCCGGGACATTCGATTTTGATCGGGTCTTCATATGTCGTCCTCATTATACCATATTCCTGACGACGTATAAAATACCACCCGCGAAAATTCATGTCATGCAGGCTTACCGAAAAGACACGCTTGATCAGTTGGTAGCACTTTAGCAACGGTACTGTCCATAATCTTTCGCACTTTTTGTCATCGTTCTTTCAATGGTTTTATGGTTCTTGATCGTTTCACTTACCATCGACCAGAGAAAGGACTTCTTTTATCAACTTTTTAGTGCGAAAGATATTGTACCTTCTCATTTACAACCGCCGGTGCCCGGATTAAACCGAGAAAATTATACCCGTCAATTTAGGGCGGACAGAGTACTAGTGTTTTATCTGATCTACAGATGTGATGATTTCCCATCCATTGGCAAGCGGGTTTTGAGGCCATATTTTGGGGGGGGCATTGGTATATTTCATTAAAATTTTCCCGCTGTTATCGGCCAGGAAAACGCACAAGACTTCTTGGCCATAGGTTGCGTCGATGGCGACAATGGCCCATTCTTTGGTATAATCGTTTTTGCGGGTATTATCTATCGAATCCAGTGCCCTTTCTGAGATATCATTGTAGAAGTATCCATTCACAGCTCTTTCAGGGCCCATGGCAAAAGCAAGTTTTTTGGGTATCAGTTCAATCAAAACCGGGTCACTTTCTTTGTTGAGGGTCGTCCATAGATGTGGAAAGTAACGCGAATAAACTTTCTGGCCATCTTCATCCCAATCTTCTTGTTTGTATTTTTCCTGGGCGGCGCATATTAGCTGAAGATTTTCAAAGGCTTTAACGCAGTTGGCCTCTCGCTCTTTGTCGGTGATGGGCCTGGGCCAATCGTAACGATGCAGCCATTGCCCTGCGGCCCAGAAAAGGCCTATCGTTACCATTAGGGTCATGATGATACCCGTAACTCGGAATTTCCTGTCGGTAAAGTTCTTATCCATCTGACGAATCCTTGTTTAGATGATCAACAACAAAAGGGCAGTCCGGATCCGGCATCTCGAAACTGCCGCTGACAAACTGGGCCACCCCATGGCAACCGCCTTTGCAAATATCAAGATAATCACAGTCGCAACATGGTTGCGGCGCCTTACTTGTCCAATCCCTGAAAATACTGAACGTTTGGGGATCACCGTACTTATCGGGAAGGTCAAAAATGCTTATCCCAGAATCCGGCAAAAACGAACAGCCGCTGATTGAGCCATCACTGCGAGCGCCCAAAAGTACGTTACCGGCTTCGCAGCCATACGTTGCCATCGATTCGAGAACTTCTCTTGGCGGATTGTGATAGCAGAGCATAGGTACAAACGAACAGTCGATCTTGGCAGTGATGCCATATTTTTCGGACAGTTCAGCCAATTTAGGCGTCAATGCCGCATTCTGGGCATCGGTGGTTCGCTGCTGCATATACACGTGCCGGCCGCGACCGGAAGGTTTAAGTCCCAAAAATTCGATCTCGTTTAATTTCTTTTCCGAGGCATAGGCGAACAGGTCCTCAAGCATCTCAAAGTTCTCCCGGCCCAGTACACAGTTGATCCCGGTCGATACTCCCTCCCTGGTTAACCTATCAAGCGCTTTGTCGGCATGAGCAAATAAATCTTTGCCGCGAAAGATCCCATAATGGCTACCGAGCCCATCGACCGATACATTGACCTGGCCGAATATACCATGCATTTGCCGGGCGATGTCGTCAGTAAGATTGATACCTGATATTGTCAAATTAGGTACGATCCCCTTCTCCCTGGCATAGGCGGCAACCTCAAACAGATCGTTTCTTTCCAGGGCATCGCCGCCGCCGAGGGCCACATGAAAAACTTTCATCTCAGCCAGAACATCCAGCGCCTTTTTGAAGGTGTCGGTATCCAACTCATTGTCATCGGCCTGGCCGGCTTCCATATAACAGTGATCGCAACCTGCAGAGCAGCGATTGGTGATAGAAAAATGCACCTCCGTCGGCGCCGACAACAAACCTATCGACTCATCGGCCGTCTCCCACAGGCTTGACCCTTTCAATCCCAATTGGCGCATGTAGTCACGATCCACATAAGCCAGGAAAGGCGGATCCTGCCCGGCGATAATACCACCGAAATTTTCATAACGGTATTGCATGGAGCCGTCTTTCATTAATGCCCGCCGCTTTCTGCTTCCGGCGTTTCATCAAATATACAATGACGCAGCAGCCATGCTTTGATTTCCGGTTCCGCGTTATCGACCGACGGATTCGGAAATGCTTTCGGATTGGTCAAAAAGCTGGCTTCAGGTTCGCTGGTTCGAAAATAAATATTACCGGCGGCATAGAACATGATGCCTTGATCATGAGAAATGAAGTAACTTTTACGGTCACAGTGGCGCATATAAAAAATCGTCGTCACAGCTGATAATATCAATAATCCCATGATGGCATTGCTCAATATAGCCAGCGGTCGAGATCTCAACCGGCTGCTGCCAAGCGCAAATACGTACAGACTTACAATACCAACAAGCCCATATCTGAAAAGGTACACGGCCACTTCGGATCCGTAACTGCCCGGAGCCACATTGAAATATGTTGAATCAGCACCCGGTTGACTTTTCATATCTTCCTGTATGACAAAATGGCTGCCAAGCCATGAATGCGAGATATTAAAAACGCCCCACCACAAAGCTATTATTCCAAGCCCCACAATTACATGCCTGGGACTCATCCATTTCCATGGCTTAGAAATGTAATATGTCAGGGCAATTATGATCATCAGTATTCCAATGCTCGCCCACGCTGTGCTGTTGACCTGTTGGCGTCGCCATTCTACAAGCAGAGTCTCCGTACGTGACAGCGGCAGAAAGAAAGATATCGCAGGTTTGTATTCCGTCGCTTTTTGAAACGATTTGTATGCCTCACGATAGTTCTTCGCTTTTTCCTGATTGTACCCAATGAAGTAATGTACCTGGGCAATTTTGTAATAGTCGGGATTTTTCTGCGCCAGAGTTTGCAATTGAGATATTTGTTTTTTTATCTCTGGCAGTGGGATCTGCTGGTAAGCCTGGATGGACAGTTTCTTTAATAACTTGTCCTGCGAAAGAAATTTTTTCTTTAATTCATCAATCTCGGCGACCTTCTTTTGTGCCTGGATCATCAAGCGATGATCACTGCTCAGATCACTCTTTAGAGTCCGGCGATAGAACATTACCGCCCTATCAAAATTGCCGACAAATTCACAATTGAAGTCACCCAGAGAATTCAAAAGCTGACAACGCTGCATACTATCAAGGCTCCGATCACGCAGGGCGGTATTAATCAGATTCCTACCTTCGCTGTATTGCCCTTGACTGAACAGATCATTGGCTTGGCGAATCGTATCTTTCGAGTTGGCCATAACCGGGATTGTCAAAATCAGTCCTGCTAGCAAGAGAAGACGTTTATTCATCATCTACTCCTTCTGGCGGGGTATTTATATTCTTCGTGCCTTTTTTCTTGTCGGTCATCAGGGTTGACATGATCACTGACGACACCACACCAAAGGCGGCTGTTATTCCCAAAAGAGCGGCGGGCATCACAAACACGATGGACCCTATCGAGCTTGAATTCGGGTTGTAGCCTTGCTTGACACGTAAGATCTTACCTTGTTCATTGGCTGTTTCTTCAGGGGATTGGATATTTTCTGCCGATTCGTACAGATTTACATTCTGGCTGATTTCCATGCATGTTCAAGCGGATAGTACCTTGGCACTGGTATTTTGCACCCTATCACCAACGAATAAAAAAAGGAAGTAAAGGCGACAAAAACAGCCCCTGTGATAAATGTTATATCAGATTTTTTCATTAAAAGGCCCCTTTCAGATGCGTCAGGTATGCCCCTGTGGTGATCATATACCAGAGTATTATATTGGCAATTACACAAAGCGGGATATAGAGCCAGAGTTTTTGCTTGTCCTCGGCAGGATCAAAATTTTTACGCAAGATATAACAGACTGCCAGAATCGCCAAACCGTGGCTTGCCCAATGCTCCTTGACCTCAAAAAGGCCGGTAGCCCACGGTAAGGCCTTATCGAAATATTCGTGCCGCATATAAATTCTAAACGCCGGATAGATCAGGCACCCGAATATATAAATTACCAGATAACTCCAGAATGAAACGGACAGGACAAGCTTTTCCCGTTTAAGCAGGGTAAAACGTCCCCGCAAAAAACCCACAAGACACATCAGATGATGCGACATGCTTCCAACCAGCAAAAAAGTCACCAGGAAATGAAGCATGAGAATGAGTTGAAAAATATTTTCCAGAAATACCATACTAACTCTTTACGATTGACGACATTTTCGATTGATTATTCCTTATAAATCACGCATGCTCTTTGAGATAATAACATTTCCTGGATCTTCATCTTAAGCTAATCGGCGTCAATCCAGCTTCCAAATCTTTCTCAAGTGCAGCGGAATTCATCGTAGCATAATTTCCGCTCAACATGTTAGAAATTTTCTCGGCTGTTTTGGGGCTGCGTTTTTTAATCCTTGGCTCGATAATACGGTAAAAAATAGCCGCCTCAGCCCTTTTGACATCGCATTCAGCCAGGTCAGAATCACGAAGATTCTCAACTTCCATTATTTCAAACAGCACGCAAAGAGCGTAGGTTCGTGCAATTACGTCTTCGATCTCGCGACGGGCCGTCAGGTAATCAGCCGAATCGGCCTTTACCAGACGCTCCAACGCAGCGTCAGCGGCTGTCTGGAGAGTCTTGTCTTCGGCAAAGAAATCCTTATCGCGACGAACAAAGCTTGGCCGGATCCCTTCAAAATAGGCTTTGATCCGTTTGGCGGATACCGCTTTATCCTTACCGTCCAGTTCATCTCTGATCGCCAGGACAGTAACATGCTGAAGCCCTTTTGCCAGAGTTTGCTGGTTGACCTTAACCTTTTCACCCGCCGCACATTTGCTCAACGCCTGACGAATCTCCGAGTCATACTGCATCCCCAGTTTCGCGTCATACTTCTTCACGATCGGGGAAGTAATTTCATACTGAGCTTTTACAGCGTTCCAGTCAGGCTCCGCTTCTTTGCGCATTCTCTCAATCGTCACTTCCGCCTTCGCATAGGCCTCTATGCCGGGCAGTTCCGGATCCGCCGTTTTTTTGGTACTACATCCCATCAGGCCAACAACCAAAAAACCAACACAAAACCATGTCTTGATATTCATATCATTCTCCCAAAACAGTCTTTCACATAGAAAACAAACACCACGCTTGTTCCGACCACATTCGTATCGATTCCCCGAACATCTCAACCCGGCTATCCCGGCACGCCGGAAGCGGGCTTTATTTTTCTGCTTTCATTTACTAATTCTTATTTGTCACGACCGCTAACAGTAATTAAGACTGGGGGTATTTTACCCCTGACAATAACAGTTAAGTTTCGCACTTTTTTAAAATGTAAAGATAGGCAAACTGGCCTATAGGTTACTTTTATGATTTTTTAGCACTTTCGGGGCTTTTTCCGAAAGTGGCATTAAT
>JAOUFG010000145.1 GCA_029858345.1 Phycisphaerae bacterium | reverse complement strand
CCAGACGCTGTATCAAACGAAAAAGCAAACGCAGAGAGCTTGCTCGGTTTTATCATTACAAGCGACATAAGCTATTGGCTCCACTAAGGGTTAAAGAACGAAAATGAAATTGGACAGTAAAATTAGTATAAAAATGACTTATAAACGAATTATATTTAGTGGTCATGCGATTCGTCAGATGTTTACGCGTGCGATCAGCAAAGATGATGTTCTGGCGGTTGTCCGAGATGGCGAGGTGATCATTGATTATCCCGATGATAAACCCTATCCGAGCAGTTTGATGCTCGGTTTTGTGAAAAACGACCCGCTTCATGTTATTTTTGCCATGGACGAAGGAAACGAAACGGGTATTATCGTAACTGCCTATGTCCCGGATTCAGAATTATGGACTGCGGATTTTAAATCGAGGAGAACTCAATCATGAAATGTGTAATTTGTAAACAGGGTCAAACACATGACGGTCTGACTACGGTCACACTGGAAAGAGGACCGACTACTGTGGTCATTAAAGATGTGCCCGCAGAGATTTGTGAAAACTGCGGTGAATATTACCTCAGTGAGGAAGTCACAGACAAAGTTCAAAACCTTGCGGAGTTGGCATTTCAACATGGTGTCGAAATCGAAGTTCTACGGTATGCGGCCTGACAAAAAAGACATTCAATGACTGACGATTCAAAATACCATTTAACAAAATATCCAACGCCGGTGCTGATGACCCGGGCCAAACCGGTGGAGGTATTTGATGATAGTCTGCGTGTGCTGGCCGAACGGATGATTGAGATCATGGTCGAAACCAAGGGTGTCGGTCTGGCCGGGCCTCAGGCGGGCGTGAACCTGCGGATTTTCGTGGCATCAATTGACGGCACCAAAGAAAATGCAAGAGTTTATATCAACCCCGCGATCAAAGTAGAAGGGGCGGTTGTTACAAACGAGGAGGGATGTCTTTCGCTGCCGGGTATTGCCGGCAAGATCAAACGCTACGCCAAGTGTACCATCACCGCACAGGACCTGAACGGCAACGAATTCACCGAAACGGGCGAGGGCCTGCAAGCCCGCATTTACCAGCACGAGTACGACCATCTGGAGGGTCGGATGATCAAGGATCGGCTCGGCACGGCCGCCAAAATCCGTGCCAAACGCCGGCTCAAACAACTCGAAGAAGAATACGAACAAACACACAACGAGAATTCATAAGCCGATGCGAATTGTATTTTTAGGATCAGCACAGTTTGGCGTTCCGTGCCTGGAGGCCATTTATCGCAGCCGCCACGAGCTGGTCGGCGTGTTCACGCAGCCGGCCCGGCCGGCCGGTCGCCATCGCAGCCAGCCAACCCCCACCGATGTCGCCATGTGGTGCCAAAAGCATGATGTTCCATGCATCGAGGCGCCAAATATCAATGAGCCGGACATGGTAAAACAGGTTGCCGCCTGCCAGGCGGATTTGATGGTCGTTATCGCATTCGGCCAGAAGATCGGCCAAGAAGTCATCGGCCTGCAAAAACACGCCGCCGTCAATGTTCACGCTTCGCTGCTGCCGAAGTATCGCGGCGCCGCCCCGATTCACGGAGCCATCATGAACGGCGAAACCGAAACCGGCATCAGCATCATCACGTTGGCCGACCGCATGGACGCGGGCCTGATTCTGGCACAGGACGCCATCCCGATTCTGCCCGACGATACCGTTGAATCGGTCCATGATAAATTGTCCGACCTGGCCGTCGGCACGCTGCTGAAAACGATTGAGCAGCTTGACAGCGGCTCTGTCACTTATCTTGAACAAAACGAAACGCTAGTGACCAAGGCACCAAAGCTTACAAAAAAAGACGGATACATCGACTGGAACAGACCGGCCTGTGAAATCGTTAACCAGATTCGCGGCCTGTGGCCGTGGCCCGCCGCTCAAAGCGTCTATGTCAGTTCCAAAACCGGAAAAAGCTGGCGAGTGGCCATGTGTCAAGCGCAGGCGGTGCCGCGAACGAAGGAAGACGGGGATGTTTGCGGAACACTGGATGCGAATCTGAATGTCATTTGCGGCGGCGGCGCATTGCATCTTCTCAAACTCAAGCCCGCCGGGTCGCACCTGATGGATTTTGAGGCCTATGTCAACGGCCACGACTGCCAACCGGGCGATTTGTTTGTCTCCGCGGAAAAGGCGATGAACGGATTATTCTAAAATGAAAGCCCTGACCGCTCGAAACACCGCATGGAAAACCCTGAACCAGTGTGATATTCTCCGCCACGACACCGCCGGGGTCCTGAACCAATTGCTGCCCCAATCCGACCGCCCTGCCCAGGCCACCGATATCGTCTTCGGCGTCATCCGAAACCGGATCGCGATTGACCGCGTGCTGACCCAATGTGCCGCCATCGAGCCGGACCGGGTCAAGCCGTCGCAGTGGAACCTGCTGCGGATCGGCGCCTATGAACTGGTCTATGCACCCCAAACCGCTGATTATGCGATCGTCAACGAAGCGGTCGAGCTGGCCTCGAAAACAAGCTCCAAAAGAGCGGGCGGTTTCATCAATGCCGTTTTGCGAAACGTCCAGCGGGCCATCGAAAACAGGCAGGCGCCGGTCACGCCGGAAAACAGCCGCAAGATCATTCCGCAGACGCCGCAGTCCGGCTGCCTGTTCAAAATCGACCTGCTGCCCGATCCGGACAAAGAAACGACGCAGTACTTCAGCACGGCGTATTCGGTGCCGCAGCTTCTGATCAATGAATGGCTCAGGGCGTTCGGGCCGGAAGAAACAGCCAAAATCTGTTTCGCGTCCAACCGCCACCCGTCTGTGATCGCCCAGCCGAACACCTGCATCATCACATCCGAGGCGTTGAGAAAAAAGCTCGACGACGAAAACATCGCCAACGATTGCATCAACGCCAGTCTCCGTATCCGGGGCACCGGAAAAATCAACACCAGCGGCGCTTATCTGGACGGCCTTTTTTATATTCAGGACACGACGGCCGCCGAAACGGTCAAAATGCTCGACCCGAAACCCGGCTGGACTGTGCTGGATCTGTGTGCCGCCCCCGGCGGGAAGTGTGTCTCGCTGGCCATGCTGATGCAGGATCAGGGCGTCATTCTCGCCAGTGACATCGATACCAAGCGGCTTGGGCATGTTCGTGAAAACGCCAAACGATTGCGGTTGCAATCGGTGGAAATCGTTCCGCACAACCGCGCCGAACACGTCGCACAAAAGCAAAAACGGCTGGACGCCATCGTGCTGGATGTGCCGTGCTCCAATACCGGTGTACTGGCTCGCCGGGTCGAGGCACGCTGGCGATGGAAACTGCAAGCGGTCACAAAGCTGCAAGCCGTTCAACAGGACCTTTTACACAAAGCCGCCGAACTGGCACGGCCCGGCACAAAGATCCTCTATTCGACATGCAGCATTTTGCCCGACGAAAACGCCCACCAGGTCCAGCAGTTCCTTTTCAAACACAACCGCTTTAAGCTGCTGAGCGAAAAACTCACCCTGCCGGCACTGCAAACCGAAACCACCTGCGACCAAGACGGCGGCTACGCCGCAATCCTGCAAACAAAGTAACAGCCAAAAGCTCTCCCCCTGCTATGCTCAATTAGCTCCTCCCCTGCGAAGGGGAGGTGGCCGAAGGCCGGAGGGGTTTATTGGTTCTATTACATCAATCAGTTACGCTTTTAAACCCCCTCCCCCGTTGGGTACTCCCCCTTGGCAGGGGGAGAGTTTATAACGAAACTTTCGCTGTTTCTTGTGACAGTTTATTTGTTTTATCTTTAACGTGGCTTGCCACGGGGGATGCGGGTGATATTTCCGCGATCCCTACACCTTTTATTCGACCCTACGGTCTTGCTTGGCCGGAGGTCTCATTTGCGACAGACCCCAGTCGACATTACCATCCCCGCCGCTGATTTAACATTTGGTTCAGTTCGTAGTTGGTAGTTCGTAGTTCGTAGAACTGAGGCAATGTTCGGTTACTTAAATGGCGGCTGCCATCGGCGGTCCCCGTTGTGGTCTTCTTTTACTGGTTGGGTTATAGTTAATCGATCAATGCACAACATTGAACAGAGGGAAGGGCGTTGCAGCCCTCGTACGATAACCGCGACACATCTACTCCGGCAAGGTTCCTTTCAGTTCATAGTTCGTGGTTCGTAGTTCATAGATAAAAGGCAGGTGTTCGGAATAGTGTGCTGCGGGTGTGTTGGAATGCGAAACCACAGGGTGACCGCCACGGACGAACATCCGTTTTGCTCGTCGAGCGTCAACGCGATGTGTCCGTACCACCCGATTCCAACACGGCGGTAAATTGTCATCCTGAGCGCCAGCCGAAGGATCTATTGAAATAAGTAAGTTCCGAATGAAACGACTTTAATTGGAGTTACTCAATAAACAGGTCCCTCCGCTGTGCATTGCTACGCTCCACTTCGCAATGCTTCGGTCGGGATGACATTTTTTTAAGTTCGTTATTCAGTTGTCAAAGAGCCGCCGCCCCTTTTGAGGGGTGGCATCCCTCTTTTTTGGGGGCTTTTATTAGCCCCTCCGTATATAGGAACGAACCTGCGCTTTTTGTTCGAAATGGCGAAATGGCGACGGGGGTCGAAATTGATAAGTGCTTTTTAGAGAAAGGGATAAAAATTTTTATTTTTTTGGATTTTTGCCTTTTACCCCCCTGCGCTTTTTGTACCAAATGGCGATTTGGAGAAGGGTTTGAACCACGAATAGACACGAATAAACGCGAATTTTTTTAGACGGGATTAACGGGATTTACACAGATAAATGAAAGAAGCCAGAAGTTTTTTACTGACTATTGCCTAATAATTATTCATTATTCAATAATCATTAATCAATTGAACGGCGTCTGACCCCTTTTATTACCTGGCGGGTACTTACATCCCCCGCCGAACACTGTTATAACTTGATCTCAAATTCATATCTGCTACAATGCGAGGCGTTCAGTGTGGCAGCGACCACGAGTTATAACTTGATCTCAAATTCATATCTGCTACAATCCCTTGCTTATGAAGAGGCGTATTCGCTGGGTTATAACTTGATCTCAAATTCATATCTGCTACAATAAGAAACTATATGTGCCACTCGAATTACAGTTATAACTTGATCTCAAATTCATATCTGCTACAATACGGACGATGTAACCTTTTTTGAATGAAGATGTTACAGCATTTTGCATTGACAAAAAACGCTTCATTTGAACATTTCTTAGTTGTTTTTACGCTTTTTTTCAAATGCATTCCCCTGCCAATTTTCCTGTTTTATCTCCTTATAGTTGCCCAAAATATCGATAGAATACTTCTTTAGGTTCCGTTTTCGATAAGCCAACTCCCATTCTTTGTTGCCATCCTCAAATGCTGAACCGTCAATATTTTTAACTGCCATTTTAGGTCGGGTTCCTTTGATAAAACTGACATAGTACATTTTACCATCAACCTCAATTAAATCATCCTTAAATAAGGAAAATTGTAACCATTCACAATTATTTTTGAAAAATTCACAAAAAAGACTTGCGCGATACACAACTATCTGCTATTCCATGATTTATGGACGATAAAGATGTTGTCATATCGCAGTTACTCGAAGAGATTGC
>JAOUFG010000042.1 GCA_029858345.1 Phycisphaerae bacterium | reverse complement strand
CCAAAAAGGGGGTTTTGAATTAATGCCACTTTCGGAAAAAGCCCCGAAAGTGCTAAAAAATCATAAAAGTAACCTATAGGCCAGTTTGCCTATCTTTACATTTTAAAAAAGTGCGAAACTTAACTAAAATACCACCCGCGAAAATTCATGTCATGCAGGCTTACCGAAAAGACACCCTCCTCCGCTAGAAAAGGTCAGTGTCGATAAGATATTGGCCTTTTTTCATGCGCAGCAACATCATGATCCAATTATCATGGCCATTTACATAGTAAGCGAAAGATTCCTTGCACTACCAGAAATACCTGCCGGAATCGGAAATATTGCTGGCTGAAAACTTTCACATTCAAGTTGCTTGAAAACGGGAAAATTCAATTGTGAAAAGCATAAAAACGATCGTGGCCGGGCGAGCAATTAAATCGTATTGAACGAGAACACATGTTCAAATATTTTCAAAAGTTCTTTCTTCGCCGATTCAACTTCTTGACTCATCGGATGCCCGATCATCATTGATTTGGGTTGGATACCAATAAAATAAATCTTTGCGGGAATGCCTCGCGCAATCATATCACTTAACAACCGAGGGGATAATGTATGCGTTGTGATTCCCCCCGTCGACAATTCTGCTGTCTCAAAAACTTTAATTGTGCCGGGGGGAGCATCAAAGTCGATCGCATCAATGATAAGGATGGTTTTAGGGTTTCTTTTTATGATAACCTGAATATAGTTTTCAGGAACCATTCCCGTGTCGATTACATTATTTGGAAAGATTTCTTTCAGCAGAGAACAAGTCGCCGGCCCAACTCCATCGTCTGCTTTTAGAGTATTGCCTATCCCTACAAAAAGAACATCCTTAGATGATAGTTTCCGGAGTGCGGCAAAAAACGCCGCTGTCTTTTCATCAATCATAATTTAATGTTTAATTCATTTTTGCATTTCGGGCAAAGAATTTTCATGAAGTCGTTTGTTGTAACAGCTTCAGGCCCTTTGGCAGCTTGAACCGGGGGTGTTTCGTTGATGTCCTGCGTTTTGGCATCATGGCTCAGTAACAATGATGGATTTGTATATGCAAGCGGACCGAGTTTTTTACTCAGCCAGATCAAGTGTTTTTTTGTTCCAACGACGGCGTTACATTTCTCACAAAGCTGAAGTTCGTATTCATGGGCAGAAATCGTTTCATTCCGATCAAGCGTTGCCAAATCCCATTCATTGGTTAATTTGATTCCTTTTTCTGTTGTACAGCAATCCTGGCAATTACCACAAAAGATGCAGGTGTCGTAACGACTGATGATTTTTCTCATGGGAGAAGTGGCTTCAAGGTCATCGATCTGGGTTAGCGCCTCTGTCGGACAAACATTGACGCATGCACCGCAACCGATACAAGACTCATCATCAAACTCCGGTTTTCCGCGGTAGCTTTCCGGGACCAGACACGGCTCGGCCGGAAATTTTGTTGTAAAGCGAGGCGACAGAAGAACTGTAATCGCTTCTTTAAGTTCTCTCAATTTTGGCAGCCACACCTTTAGTCACTCCTTATCTTTTAACCACTCGTTATGACGATCTACTTCTTCCTGATATTTATCCACAACGCTTTTACTCCACAATTGCACACCGGCAGAATGAGCGCCTTTTGCGATCGCGTGAGCCGCCGTCGGTGAAGTAATTAAAATAAATACGGCACAAACAATCGCTTTGGATGCGATTGCGCCTGAATGAGAACCCAAGGCAACACCTGCCAGAAGCAGCACAGTGCCTAAGGTCACACATTTAGTTGCGGCCTGCAGACGATTGTACACATCCGGAAAACGAACCAATCCGATGCAACCGCAAATATCAAATATGATACCGATCGTAATCAAAATATAGCCGATAATATCAATCATCGAAGTTTCTACCTTCCAAAAATTTTGCCAGAGCAATCGTTCCAATAAAACTTAAAAGGGCCCAGGCCAATGCAATATTTAAGTAAAAATCTTTCCCGGTCACCAGACTCAAAATCGCACAAAAACCCACCACGACAATACCGAGTATATCAATCGCCACCGTCCGGTCCGGAGCACTGGGGCCGCATCCAATACGATAGAGACACAAAAAACAACAAATCATTAATCCGGTATAGAACAGCGGTATCATCTCCGGTTTCTCCTATTCAAATATTCTCTCTATAAAAAATTCAAATTTCTGCGAGATCAACTGTGTTGCTTCTTCAACATGGGTCGACTTTACATTAATCCAGTGAACATACAAATAACCCTCCTCTGTAACATCAACCGTTAATGTGCCCGGCGTCAGTGTGATCGAATTGGCCAATGCCGTTATTGCCGAGTCTGACTTTAAGTTGGTTTTTATTTTTACAATGCCGGGATGAATGGGCATTTGAGGATGCAATGCCCTGTAGACCACATCCAGATTGGCCTTCATCACATAGTAAAAAAAGACCGGCATATAGAAAAGAAACCAGCAGATTCGTTTGGCCGAAAGGAAAACATGGTGCTCCTTGGGAAGGATTTCGTGAAATAGAATCGCCACGACAAAAGAGGCAAACACCCCGGCCACAATCACTTGAATATCCATGGTTGTTTGGTCCTGCCCGCCTTCAGCAAAAGGCCATGTCAGGAGTATCCAGATGATAAATGATACGATAAAATAAACTACCCGTCTCATTAAGATCCCTTTCTGTTACGGCATAGCAATAATTTTGCTTGAGTAAACATTGTCCACCAACACCTGCACGGCAGGCGTCAATATCTGTTCGCGTAAAGGTTCCCACAGAAGCAATATCCCCATCACGACACAAAGGCCGGCCAGAACACCCATGGACCAAGCCATGGAGCCCTTGGATTCTTTGACTTCTTTCAGATTGTCCGGCAGATCCCCAAGGAAGATATAACGCTGGACTTTTAGAAATGAAATCAATGTCACAAGACTTACGAGAACAGTGACAGCCGCCAGACCATAAAATTGCGCCTTAACGGCCGCAAGCACGATCAATAATTTACTCCAGAACCCATTAAAAGGAGGAATCCCTGCGATTGCCGCCGAAGCAATGGTGCACATGGTACGTGTCACCGGCATTTTTTCAGCAAGCCCGCCAAGCTGCTTGAGTTGTCGGGTTCCCGTAGCGATTTCAATAGAACCGCTGGTCAGGAACAGCAGAGACTTAAAGACAGAATGATTCATCAGGTGGAACAGTCCCCCTAAAATGGCCAGAGACGCCCATGCCGGATCTTTCCCCTGGGCCAGAACGACCGCACCAATGCCCACGCCCAGGACAACATATCCCATCTGGGAAATGCTGTGATAGGCCAATAAACGCTTGAAGTCCCACTGTCCAACAGCCAGGAATACCCCAATGACCATACTGAGAACGCCAAGCGTAATGAGAATCCAGCCAATCGGGATGCTAACTCCAAAAACATTAAATATGACTCGAACCAATGCATAGACTCCCAGCGCTTTGATCAAAACGCCCGAAAGCATTGCCGAAATAGGCGCCGGAGCTGATGGATGGGCGTCCGGCAGCCACGCATGGAAAGGTACAAGGGCCGCCTTTAAGCCAAAACCGACAATAAACATAGCTAAAGCAAAATACAGACCGTTGTTGAGCCCTGCCAGTTGAATGGTCTTGGAAATATAAGCAAGGTTCAGCGTCCCTGTCATTCCATATACCAATCCGACTCCAAACAGAATAAACATCGATGCCACACTGCCAAGGACCATATATTTAAATGACGCTTCAAGCTCTTCGTGTTCACAGCCAAATCCTACGAGTGCGTACGAAGAAATCGATGCGATCTCCAGAAAAACAAACAGATTAAAGATGTCGCCGGAAAGAACCACCCCGTTCATCCCCGCAACCATCAAAAGAAACAGACTTAAAAATTTCGGCTTGGCTGTATATTGCTCCATATAGCGGATGCTGAAAAGCATCGCGGCAAAACTCACAATACTGATCGTCAATAACATCAGACCGCTTAAGCCGTCCAGAACAAGATTGATCCCGATCGGAATGGACCATTGCCCCACCCTGTAAATACCCGATTGCCCCGTCCTCATAATATAGATTGCCAGAATCAAGAGACATGCCGTGGCAACGTTTGCCAGGACCGTGGCGGCGGATTTTGTTTTCTGCCCGAACAGCGGCACGATAAAAGCCACCGCTAAAGGAACAGCAACAAATAATGGCAGCGGTATCATCATCCCTTCAGCCTCCTGATTTGCGTAATATCAAAAGTTCCATATCTCTCATACGTTCGGATACAGATCGAAATCATCAGCGCCAAAGAACCCAGACTGATCACAATGGCAGTCAATACCATCGCCTGCGGCAAAGGATCGACACTTGCCTGAGTAAATGATGCATCAACGGCCCCGGATGCATAGTCATTTTGACCGACGATTGGAGCGATACCCCCCAAACGGTATCCAAGCATGATCAAAAATAAATTTACGGCATACTCCATAATGACAATCCCGAGAACGATTTTCACCATATTCTTTTTAACAAGAACACAGTACAAACCAATGATAAACAATAAAAAACACATCGAATACAACATCGAACTAATTCTCCTTTTCCGATGAATCACTGGGTCGAAAAGCGGATAACATTAATAAAACCAAAAACAGGGAGGCGCCAACCTTCAGGCCGATGGCTATATTTGACAAAGGGATCGTACCGGCGCTTATCAATTTAAACGCCGTTTCTTTTCCGGCAAGGTATTCCTGCTGAATAAAGTTATAGAAAAACGAAAATCCCCCATACATAAATCCAACCAAGGCGATGGCAATAAACAATAAGGCGCCCGTGCAATCCAGTTTTGAAGCCAATTTCAAAGACAGATTTTCCTCCGTGTAATCGCGGCCGAAGGCCAGCATGATCAGCACATAAGAGCAGGCCAGGATCACACCGCCGGCGAATCCGCCTCCCGGCGTAATATGACCGAAAAGAATGATGTAGATACCGAATAAAAAGACCAGCATTTTCACCCAACTGCTAATCGTTTTGACAATCAGGGTCATTCCTTTCATGGTTCCGTCTCCAATCGATTCCTGCTTTGCTTTCTGAGGATAACCACCGCTCCCAAAATAGATGTAAACAGGACCGTTGCCTCGCCCAGAGTATCATACGCTCGATAGTCTAAGATAACAGAGGTAACAATATTTGCAGCTCCCGTTTCACTGAGCCCTTCCTGGATGTAATGCCCAGAAGCCGTGTCTCCGTGATTATTTGCAATAAATGAGGGAGAGCCAAATTCCGGCAATGCGTCAAATACTTGTGTTCCCGCCAGGAATATAATCAGCAGGAAGCCGACAGAAAAGAGGACCCCGACCAGCTCCCAGTCACCACTGATAAAGGTTTTGTCACGGGATATCGTTACGCGTATCAAAATAACCAAAGCCAGCACTTCCACCACGATCTGCGTGATGGCGATATCTGGGGCCCGTAGAAACAGAAACATTAAAGAGCCCCCGAACCCTGCGGCTCCGATACAAATAACCGCACTGAGAAGATTCTTCGTTTCAACGGCTACCAAGGATCCGATAATGACGAACAACAACAGGATATAAAATTCTAAGTGTTCCATTTTACTCACCAAATATTACAAAGAACCGTTAAGATGACGATTAATCCAAACGCTGTCCATACCAAATAGACCGGCAAGAGACCGGAATGCAGCCATTTTAAGAAGCCGGAAAAAAGGAGCCCTATTTTTCCGCCATGGTTGTATAAATCAAAGTGTTCCTTTTCCTGAAGATGATAGAGCTGCTTAAACGGTGACAAAGAGGAAATAGTCTTGTAAAAGTGTGTTCCCGGAACAATCATCTTGTCGTTGGGCTGAACCTCTCCGCACGTCCAGGTCGGAACGCTTCTTTGTTTCAACAAGCTCCGCGAAAGCAACACGATCAGTAACGCGATGAGAACCCCGCCAAGAAGATAAATCACGGCCAGCCATGAATTCCAACTCCCCATAATGGCCGTTTCCCTTTCGATATTCAAAGCCGGGTAGATAAAGTATTTAAGCGGAATACGATAAAACACACCGAAAAAGACACATAAAAAGGCCAAAATCATCATGGGGATCAGCATTGCTGCAGACACTTCACGAACGTTACGCAAGTGATCGGGCTTACGAGAAAGGAAAATCGAGTGCAGAATTTTCACAGATGCCGCTAATGTCAGGGCACTGCCGAACATCGCAACCAATAGCCAGAGCGGCCAAAATCCTGCCGCAGGGTCCGCTTGACTTTCCATTTGCACAAGACCCTGATACACCATCCATTTTGATACAAAACCGCCAAACAGAGGAATACCTGACATACTCATTGTGGCAACCAGAAAAGCCATAAACGTCCAGGGCATTTTCTTACCTAATCCACCCAACTGGTCTAATTCAGCTGTCCCCGAAACATGTTCGACTGCACCGCCGCAGAGAAATAGACAGCATTTATAGGTTGCATGATTCAACATATGGAAGACCGCCCCGGCAATACCGATCGGCGTTAAAGTTGCTATCCCAAGTACCATATAGCCAACCTGTGCAATTGCCTGATAAGACAAAAGCTTCTTAAGATTGTGTTGCACCATAGCAACCAGCACTGCAAAAAGAATGGTTGCGGCACCGACTACCGAAAGAATGAAGCTTAATGGCCCGGACTGAAGCAGGAATATTTCCTTTACGATAATGACCAATAGATATATACCCAATAACTTATCCAGAGCCGCCGGCAATATCGCCATAATCGAAGCTTTGGTGCATTCGCCGCTGGTGGGAAGCCAGGTATGCAGAGGCATGGCTCCGGCTTTGGTGACGGCCGCAAGCATCAGCAGAAGAAATGCGACAATCGAAAGAGCCGAATCTGTAGGAAGACCGAGGCCGGTAAATTGAAATGTTCCCGAGGACAATACCCAAATCATCCCGATTCCAAGCAGAAGAGCACCATCAGAGGCCCCTAACATTGCAAAGCTTTTTGTGGCCGCAAAGCGGCATTCTGTTCCGCCGGTGATAACCAACAGGTATAAAGAAACCGTCACGATTTCCCAAAAGATCAAAAGGAAAATCAAATGTCCCGTCAAAAGAATTCCCGCAGATCCACCGACAGCCAGCAAAAGAGCGCCATAGAAGAAGTTGGATTGACGGGGAGCCGAGGCATCTTTCAACGAATAAATGCTGATTAGAAGACCGAAGCCCATGGCGAAGAGCAGAATAAAGGTGTTCAGATGATTGGTTTCAAAAAGCAGGTTCAATTTCACCTGCCAGATATCAAGTATCGGTTGATCAAACACAATCTTTCCGGCCGTGAAGAGTTTGACGGCTGCGAGAAAAGTAAAGACCGAAATGACAAGCCCGCATCCCTTGTGCAGCAGTTTCCATTTAGCCGGAGTAAACAAAAGGACAAACCCCGCAGCTAATGGCACAAAGATAAGCGTGAGCAATAATTTTTCCATTTATCGAATCTCCGGCTATATCCCTTTTCGTATCTTCTCTGTTTTTTCCCGGCTTAATTGAAGCAGCTTATCAAAATCAAAGATCACCCTATTTGTATGTCGTTCCACCACACCCACACGCTCAGTACAACTGTAACAGGGATCCACCGCGGCAAGCGTAATCAATACATCCGATATTTTCTCGCCGATGCAGCTCGCCTTAAAGGACGGAACATTCACATAACTTGGCGCTCGGGCTTTGTGTCGCGCGGGGGTGTTTCCCCCTTCGCTTCGGACATAATGAAAGGTTTCGCCGCGCGGGGCTTCTGCGTGCCCGATCGCTTCTCCCGGGGGGATTTCCTTTACTTCCACAGCAATCGGACCTTTCGGCAGCTTTGCCATTGCCTTACGAACCATCTTGATCGATTCAAAGGTTTCAAGTAACCGAACGACCGCCTTAGCGAAAACATCGCCTTCTTTCTGCACACATACATTCCAATCCACCAAATCGTATGCCGCATAGGGATCGTCGCGTCTGACATCAATCGGTATCCCGCTGGCCCTGGCCGTCGGCCCGGTGACAGCATACGCTACGGCGTCCTCCTTCTTCAATACCCCTACACCTTTAAGCCGGGCATGCAGGATGGGGTCATCCAGAACCGCCTTTGTGAGCATGTCCATCTTCTTTTCGATCTGGTCCAGAATCGGATTGATTTCTGCATCGATCCCTTCCGGTAAATCCTCGCGACAGCCGCCGACCTTGACATTGCCGTAATTGTTCCGGTTTCCCGTTATTTTCTCCAGCATATCTAATACCGGTTCGCGGTATTTCCAGGCCCACATAAAAACGGTTTCATAACCGATAAAGTGTCCTGCTAATCCAACCCATAGAATATGACTGTGAATGCGTTCCAGTTCGTTAATGATGGTTCGTACATACAGCGCTCGTTCCGGCGGTGTAATACCTGCAATTTCCTCAACGGCCTGAACATAAGCCAAAGGATGAGAAGCCGAACAAATCCCGCAAATACGGGAAACCAGAAACGGTACCTGGTCAAATTGCAATGATTCGCTGATCTTCTCAATACCCCGGTGGTTATACGACAACCGCACATCAATATCGACAACCGTTTCGCCATCCACATATAATTGGAAGAACTCCATTTCCTCCTGAAGCGGATGGACAGGTCCGGAAGCAATAATGGGCAATTTATATTTCTTTTTCATGGGTCCAGTCTTTCCTCAAGGGATATTCGCCTTCCGGCCAATCATCAGAAAGAATCAATCTTTCCAGGCAAGGATGATTGTTGAAATCAATGCCTTCAAGATCATGCATTTCGCGTTCGATCCATTCCGCTCCCGGGATAAGAGGAGTAATTGATTCTACCTGCGGGTTTTCATGATCTCGAATGAAACACTTGAGATTGATAACACAACCGGTTTGGTCATAACTGTAATGATAAAGTATTTCAAAATATTGCTCACAGTCTATTGCTGTAGCAATCACAAATCGTGCTCCAACCTCCTGAAACAAAAACTTATTGATCTCAAAACAATTCTCAGATTCACAGTGCAGATATATTCTGTTATCCAGCGGTTGATCAAATAGAGTCAGACTCGATTTGATCGTATTCAGCTTTTCAAATAATTCATCCGGACTCATGCTTTTTTACCTCTAAAGCGCATTTAACATTTTCACAATACCGGAAATCATGGCCTCCGGCTTAGGAGGACAGCCCGGAACAAAAGCGATGATGGCATTAGGATCAACTTCTTTTATAATTTTATCAACGGGACCCACCACATGATAGCCCGTACGAAAGATACCCGTCCCGCAGGCACAGGCACCGATCGCAAAAACAACGCAGGGCTTCGAGGCCTGCTGATATGCCTGTATCAGCCGAGGGGCGGCCTGAGCGGTTACGACGCCTGTGACCAGGAGCGCATCGGCATGCCGAGGAGAACCCACCAGCGTTACGCCAAATCGCTCTACGTCAAACTTCGGAGTCAGGCAATTGACAACCTCAATGTCACAGTTGTTGCACGCACCTGTATTGACGTGAAAAACCCAAGGCGATTTTTTAAGGGACCAAATCTTCCAGTTCATCGTTCTGCCTTATAACCACCATTTATCATAATAGTTCCCTAACATCGCAAGGACAATTGCGACAGCCATCACTGGACCACAGTAAAACCAGAAAAATTTAACGGTCTGATCAATTCGCATTCGGGGATTTGTATTTTTGATCAGAATCAACAAAACCAAAACAAGCACATACTTGCCTAACCCCAAAAGAACTGAACCGAAACCAGTACCGATTCCACCCATAAACAAAATCACTAAAAACAGCGGAAAGGCCACAAGCATCACCGCCTGCGCCAGTTTCCAAAGAGCCAGCAAGGCCCCTGAGTACTCAATCAACACACCTCCGGCAATTTCTGTTTCCGCTTCGGGGATGTCAAATGGGGTAAACCCCAGTTTCGCCTGAACACACAATAAAGCTGCAAGAAATGCCAAAAGCCCGGAAATACTCAGAGCCGGTGTGTATTGGGCAATTGACGATAAGCTGAGTAATTGAGCATCATTCTGGGAATCGGAAATTCCATGAAACGTTGCCGTCTTAATCAGTACGACGATAAACGCCATCACCAACACCAATTCATAAGACATCACCAGTTTCATCTCCCTGGCGGTTCCAATGGCCGCATGAGGGCTGCCGCTGGCCGAACTGCCTAATATCAGCGCCAAAGAGGGAATCACCATCAGGTAGATAGCAACAATCACATCTCCCAAAAACATCCCATTATCCCTTGCGGGAATAAAATCCACTGCCCAAAGCAATATAGCCAGCAACAGCACCGAGGCAAAACCAACAACAGGGGCCCAAATAAATACGGCCTTGTTGGCTGCCTCGGGAATCAGCGTCTCTTTCCCCAACAATTTTAAAACATCGTACAACGGTTGTAATGCCGGCGGCCCAATCCGGTGGTGAATAAGGGCCGTAACTTTCCTGACAATCCAACATGCGTATAACCCAAGGATGACAGTGAATAAAAACCCGGGAAAAACCAACAACCAAAATAAATGCCTGATAACTTCCATTATTTTAAGTTCCCTGATTATTTTTCAAGAACGGCTCCCAGAGAGTGCCTTCCGGTACTTTAACGACAATGTTTTCAAACGGTTCAATAGAGTCAGGATCTTTCGGTGCGACAGCATAATCGATACTTCCGTCCTCACAAGTCTGAACACATAAGGGTTTTTCTTCCCTTTTCAGCCGGTTTTTACATACATCACACAGATCCGTTACAAAAGGAATTAAGTCGGTGTAAATGGTTCCGAACGGGCAGGCAATCGCACATGTCCCACAGCCGGTACACAGCATCTCAGCTCGTTTGAGAACACCTTCATCATCATTTTGGGTCGGTACTTTCTCCAATGCTTCCTGCGGACATGCCTTGACGCAGGGGGCACTGTGGCATTTACGGCAGATCAGCGCAAAATGGATTTTTTCCAAAAGCATTTTAACGCCATTGTTCCCGACGTGATGTTTGTAGGAACACTGCACACGGGATAAATCCTGCCGTTTGCATTTTGAAAGATCGATGATTAATTTCTTTACCATATCGACTTCCGCCATAAACTTATTCCATCAATCCCAGATATCAGGATATTCCTTTATTTGATTGAGCGTGAATACAGGCCCATCCTTGCAGACATAGTATTTTCCAAGCATACAATGCCCGCATTTGCCGATGCCGCAACTCATGTTTTTCTCCATCGACAAATAAATGTCTTCAGACTTAAAGCCTTTTTCAACAAGATCCATAGATGCAAACTTCATCATTATCGGAGGGCCGCATACAACAGCGACAGCATTTTGAATGTCCACATCGTCAGATTTAAGAATCGTCGTGACAACCCCGACATTTCCATCCCACTGGCCATTGCTCTTATCAACGGTTAATTTGATTTCCAGGCCGCCAATCTTCTGCCATTGACCAAAAAGGGTGTCTTTATAAATAAAATCTTCCGGCGTCCTCGCCCCAAAACGACAGACAACTCTCTTGAAATCTTTGATTCGGTCGATCAGCGTTAAAAGCAATGAGCGAATCGGGGCAAGACCGACACCGCCGCCGACGATATAGACCTCTTTTCCTGTAAATGTGTCCACAGGATATCCATTCCCGTAAGGCCCCCGAATCCCTACCGGCTGCCCTTTTTTGCAGTCGTGAAGCAGACTCGTAACCCGCCCGGCCTTCATAATGGTGATTTCCATCTGGTCAGATTGATTTGGCGACGAGGAGGGCGTAAAGGGTGCTTCGCCTTCACCCGGCAGCGTCAGCTCGACAAATTGCCCTGTTTTAAAAGGAATCGGCTCGTCCGGCTTAACGACAAAACTTTTGATCGTCGACGATTCATCGATAACATCAACAATGTGGGCATTAATCGGTTGGTATGGATTTTTTACCATTTTTCAGTTTCTGATTGTTTTCAGTCTTGGGTTCATCATAGAGCTTTTTCAATACATCACGAATATTTGATTCACCGGCACACGCATCGATACACCGACCGCAGCCGACACACATTTGAATCCCATATCGGTCCAGGAAAAATACAAACTTATGCATCAGCCGATGCAGCGTGCGATTGGTGAGCAATTTGCGGGGATTTTCACCGCCGGCCACAGTTGCATAATCAAGCCGGACACAACTGTCCCAGATTTTCATCTTTTGATAGTAATCATCCTGTTTTTCATCATACAGATAAAAACAGTGACAGGTGGGGCATATCCTTGTGCAGGCCTGACATTCCACACACCCTTTGGCTTCATTATCAAACAACTCTGATTCGCATCCGTTGTTCACAATCTGGTTGACAGGCACATCAAACTGATAATCCGTAAGGATTTCTTCGCTTTGCCTCCGGGCCTGTGCTCTGTTATCGTCTCTTTCCAAAATCGCCGCATGAGGAACATCTGCAAAGAGCGATTCATTTTCTTTCAGGAGCATCAATCCCTTGTCAGAGCCGGCCTGGATAATATATCCGTCTTTAATTTTCGAAATATTCAAATCATAACCCTGCTGAGGAAAGACATCCCCGTCCATCATCGTACAAAAACAGCTTTCGGCAGGATTGTAACAGTCTGAAGAGATGATCAGCATTTGTTCCCTTCGCTTAAGATAGGAAGGGTCACAGAACTCTTCTTCCGCAAAAACCTTGTCCAGAACCTGGATGGATCGTAGATCACAGTCTTTCAACCCGTAAACGGCAAACGGTTTTACAACAGGACTTTCTACCGGATCAGGAAATACCGCGGCAATCTCTCGCAATGGAAAAAGAAATTGCTTGACGGGCTGACAAAGGCGTAATTCATTAAACGCAATTTCCTGATGGAGTTGGGGGTTATACCGAGCGAAAGAAAAATGCCCTTCCTCGTGATGAGGGATATACAACTCCCTTTGTCCGGCGATCACGTCGAACAGCGGCTTGAGCCTACTTAAAAAAACCGTTTCCACTTTTGTTTACCTCGGAGACTTTTAGGCACCGACCGGAAGATAATAAGGCAGACAAGCAAGACTTACCCCGATATCAATGTTAATGACTTTTACATTAGCAGGAACAGAAAGGTAAGAAGATGTAAAATTCAGAATTCCGCCGACACCTGCATTCACTAATTTATCTGTTACATCCTGCGATTCCGCAGCAGGAATCGCAAGAATGGCGATCGAAATACCTCTTTTAGAGAGGCTTGAAATCTTTGAGACTTCTTCTATTTTGATATTCCGAACAACACGTCCTATTTTGCGGGGGTCTTTTTCAAAGACCGTGTTGATTTCGATACAAAAAGTTCCAAACCCGGTATATTTCAGTAACGCGGCACCTAAATTCCCATATCCAACCAGGGCGGCACAATGCACATTATTAAGTTGTAAAATGGCTCGGATATGTTTAGTCAGCTTTTGGATGTCATATCCCACTCCGGGTGTCCCAATATCGCCAAAATACGATAAATCCTTCCGGACCTGTGGAGATTTTACATGCAATATATCCGCCAATTGCTGACTGCTGATGCTATGGGAACCGTTGTTAGGGAATGAGCATAACCCCCGCAAATAGACCGGCAACCGCCGAATCGTCTCATCTGGAACCTTATGGTATCTCATACGCTACCTATCCGTGATTGAGTTCTCGTTCACAGAGTTTCCAACTACTAATCTAAGTACTTTCCCATAGAAATGTCAAGGCTTTTTTTCAGAATTGTTCAAAAAATATTTTTTATTGTTACCGCTTTACAGAGAAGCACTTAAATGCATTTTGCACCGCCAATGCATTTTTTATGCGTTTTTGTATTTCGGAAGCGTAAAGCTGAAGGTACTGCCGGTCCCTTCGTGTGATGACACCCAAATGGCTCCTCCGTGGCGTTGGACCACTTCCCTGGAGATGGACAGTCCCAGTCCTGTACCATCTTTTTCCACTTTCCGGGCATTCTCGGCCCTGTAAAACTCGTCAAATATTTTATCCTTTTCATCACTGGGAATCCCGATGCCTGTATCGGTTATTTGAATAGTGAAAAAGGTATTATCTTCTGTTACGTATAAACTTACAGTGCCGTTTTCAGGGGTATATTTCACGGCATTGATCAAGAGATTACGAAGAGTTTCTTCAATCAAAAGAGGACTTCCGAAAACGGTATCCTTTTTCACATAAATCTCATAGGTAACGGAAATTGCTTTGAATTCCGCCTTTTCTTCAATGGCGGCAAAGGCATTATAGATGCATTGTTTTAATGAAAAGCGTTCTCTTTCAATCTTTCCCGTCAGTCGCATCCGGGTCAGTTTCAGAAGCGTCGACAGAAAAGCGATGGATTTGAAAGCCCTGCGATCGGCTCTCTCTACCAGTTCAGACTGCTTTTCATTGAGAGGGCCGGCCATATGAGTTGACAGTATATCGAGACAGCTTTTTATGACCGCCATGTGGCTTTTAATATCATGCGAAACAGAGAGGAGATATTCGTTTTTAATCCGATCCTTTTTATTTAATTCCAGATTAAGTAATTTATATCTGTCTTGTTGTTTGCGCAACTGCAAAACAATCGATGTTGTCATGTAAACAACCAGATACAGCGTCGTCGAGAAAACAACAAACACTCCCAAAACATAATATGTGTTTTGAAATAGATTAACGTCCAAAAAACCGGCAATCGGACGATGACGGATGATCTTGAAATATTCCAAGGTCAATAACAGTCCAAAAAGAAATACCGCCAAAGTGGCCTGCAAATAACTCATACGCCGGGAAAGAAGCATGCTGGATATAATGACATGAAAAATGTAGTAGAAAAAGAATGGATTTTCAACACCGCCGGAATAGTAAATCACTCCGGTAAGGATTAAAAGATCCGCTGTGATTTGTAAAATAATGATTCGGTTAATGGCCCGGCCTAATGGAATGTCGTGAAGCCGGACAAGACACCTTAAGATCAGATACAACAGAAAGTTATAAGCAAGAAGAACGGCTCCGATGACATAAAGCGGAATCTCCAGAGACGCACTGTCGAAGAGCTTGCTGATGACATAGGCGATACCGATTAGCAGGAAAGCCGTTATCCATCTTAGCTTGACAAGCCAAAATGCACGTTTTACAAATTGCTCGTTGTCAAGGATCGTCTCCATAGAGCCGAATCAGCACATTTAACATTTTTAATTGCCAAGGAGTTTTTCAACTTTTTCCAGCAACACCGTCGGCTTGACGGGCTTATCCAGAAATTCCTCCACGGGCAGCCACTCCTGATTGCCTGCCTCCGGTTTAAAATCCAGTCCAAACCGTTCTTTGACTGCCGTAAGCATCAAAACAGGGATGTCTTTGTATTCCGGATGATGCTTCAATTCCCGATCAAAATCAAAACCTTCATGCATCGTATCCATCATGACGTCCAGAATAATCAGGTCCGGCTTTTCCTGTTCCATCCTGCTTTTAGCAGTTGTACTGTTAACAGCAGAATCGACCTGGTATCCATGACTTTCTAAGATCATTTGCATGGTGTAAGTAATGTCCGGATCATCGTCTACGATTAAAATCTTTTGGTTTGCCATGGTACGACTCCTTAACTTTATCCTGTTTTGCGGAATGTTAAAAAAGCGACTCTTTTTTCATTATAAGCAATTCACTGTCCAAATCAATAAGTTTTTAATACTTTCCGTCTTTAGCATTCGCTGCAGGCCTTGAATTTGTGTCCCGGCTATCTGCTGGGCGTTGCTTTTACAATTGTTACAGTATTACGGTGACCGTATCAAAGAACTTTCTAAAAACGCAGATTGCCTCTCTCGGACATTGCATTTGAAGCACGCTTTAATGTTCGATCCTCATTTTGCCTGTAAAGGGCCGCCGCACCGACAGCCGATAAATTCCCAAAATATGATACCAACAGCGTGATCGTTGCTATATCCCCTTCCGTTGTGCCTCCTCTTCAAGCCCGTACCGCTTCATTTTTTTGTAAAGTGTGGTTCGGTTGATGTCCAGGGCTTTTGCGGTCTTCTGCCGGTTCCAGTTATTGGCTTCCAGTGCGGCCCGGATGATTTCGCGTTCAGGATCCGCAAGGGCCTGCTTGAGGGTTTGGTTGCCGTAATTCGTGATCGTTACATTCCGGCAATGTTGTACGACGGCGGGAGGAAGATCGTCGACGTCAATGAGCGGTTCTTTGCTCAGGAGCACCGCCCGTTCGATGACATTTTCCAGTTCACGGACATTCCCCGGCCACGGATAGTTCTGGAGGCATTGCAATGCCTGTTCCGTCAACCCCGACTTGATGCGGTTTTGGTTTTTGCTGAACCGATTGATAAAATGACGGGCCAATAACGGCACATCCCCGATTCGCTCAGCGAGGGCCGGCAGCTCAATCGAGACGACATTGACGCGGTAATAAAGGTCTTCGCGAAAGTTGCCCTGCTTGACCTGTTCGAATAGATCCTGGTTGGTTGCGAGAATGACGCGGGTGTCAACGGCAATTGTTTTATTGCTGCCGACGGGTTCAAATTGGCGATCCTGTAAAACACGCAGCAGTTTGACCTGCATGCCGGGCGAAGCGGTTGAGATTTCGTCCAAAAAGATGGTGCCACCATCGGCGGCCAGAAACTTGCCGTCTTTTTCATTGATCGCTCCGGTGAAGGCGCCCTTGGCGTGCCCGAAGAGTTCGCTTTCGAGAAGTGTTTCCGGAAGTGCCCCGCAACTGACTTCGATGAACGGCTTTTCCCGGCGGGGAGACCGGTAATGAATAGCCTTTGCAAGCATACTCTTCCCGGTTCCGGACGGGCCTGTCATCAGGATGGTGGTTTTGCTGTCGGCAACGGCCTCGATCAGCTCAAAAATACGAGCCATTTTATGGTCCTGACTGATCACGTTATCTAAGCTGAATTTGCTTTCAAGCTGCTGGCGAAGCTGTTGATTTTCATTCATCAGGGCCTGCTGGCGGCTTGCACGCTCGACTGCCAGTAGAAGATCATCGTCAACGATGGGTTTGGTCAGATAATCGTAGGCCCCTTTCTTGATGGCTTCAACAGCGCTTTCGATGGTTCCGTAGCCGGTAATCAACAGGACTACGGTTCGCGGGTGGTTTTCCCGGATCAGATCAAGGATTTCGAATCCGTCTCCGTCCGGCATGTTCACATCGGTAATCACCAGGGCGAAGGATTCTTCGGCCAGCCGTTGTTTGGCTTCGGAGATACTGGCGGCCCCGGCGGTTCGATAACCCTCGATGCTGAGAAACTCGCACAGAGAATTCAAAATGATACGGTCATCGTCCACGATCAGGATATTGGGCTTAGGCATTATAAACTCCGAGTCGAATTTAAGGTATGCAGCGGAAGGTGAACGGTGAAAAGCCCGCCGCCTCCCGGTGCGTTTTGAGCTGTAATACTGCTGTCGAGTTTGGCAAGCATGTCCCTACAGATGGCAAGTCCCAGCCCGGTCCCCTGGCCCTTGGGCTTGGTGGTGTAGAACGGTTTAAAGATGTCATCAATCGTGTTCGGGTCAAGGCCCGAGCCGCTGTCAAGAAAGTCGATTTGCCATTCATTTTCGGTCTGACGGATTGTAATGGATAATCGTCCCTGTCCCTGCATGGCATCGGATGCGTTTTTGATTAAATTGCAGAAAACCTGGAACAGCGAATCGCTTTTCTGATGAGGAACCGGGTCGGTATGCTCATGGAAGATTTGGACATCGATATTGCGAAGGGGAAATTCCAGCGTCCGCAGGGCGTCTTCAAGAAGTTTATCGACGGCAGATGTTTCAAAAGCGAGATGCGTGCTTCGTGAAAATTCGAGTAATTCGGTGATAATTTTTGCCATCCGCTGGAGACCCTCACGGCAATGCAGCAGGTAATTGGCGGCTTTGTCGGGATGGCCGTTTTCGATTGTCCGTGCACTCAGATTGACATATCGAAGGATGCCGTCCAGCGGGTTATTGAGTTCGTGGGCAACTTTTCCGGCGACTTTACCAATGGCAATCAGTCGTTCCGCATGCGCCAGTTCCTGCTCGATATCCAGTTTCTCTGTAATATCATACAGAGCAATCGTTCCCCCGATAATGTCGCCGGAAGTGAGATTCAGGATCGGAATACAAGTGATATTCAGTAATTTTTGCTGGTTATGATAATTGTATCTGACGGTGCCGAATTCCGCCTTTTGCCGGGTCTGGAGGGCGGAACTGATCAGCTCATTCCAGTTCTTCCAGATACTGACATCTGTGCCGCGAGCGATGGTTTGGTCAATTGCAGACTCAAGGCGTACCAGATTGCTTGCCAATGACGTAGAATCCACAATCTGCATTTCCGTGTCAAACGAAATTAATGCCAGCTTTAATTGGTCGGCGATGGATTTACATAAATTATCGAATTGGAGTTGGCTGTTAGTATTCATGCGAATTCCGCATTCATCAATAATTATGAGGTTTTATGTAAACATAAAGGGTCGGTTTTATGTTTATTTATATAAACATTAAATCATTTTCTGGTTATCTTGTCAAGATATGTTTATAAAAAAACACATTCCGCCTTCAATTATTCAAGATATCCGGACTTTAGGAGATCCAGAGAAGAAAGGGGTTTTTGGGGGCGGAACTTACGATATCTTCGAATTGTTTTTTCGAGGAAAAGGTGGCGATATTTGAAAAAAGGTGTTTCTATTTATCAACACGCACAAAAATGCCGATAATTAAGCTATAGATAATTCCACAATGTTGTGAATATAAGTGGCTATAATTACCGGACTTTCATCAGGTTCTATGAATGAACGATTTAAGAGTGAAAATGGAATGTAATTTGCTCGCAACTACAGTGCGGAGAATGTGTGTACATATTTTCACAAGGAGTCAGAAAGAATGCAAAATGATAGAAGGATTCACAAACGGTTTCCGCTGAAACTGTCGATTTTTTGCCAGAAAGTTGGCCGTTCCAGTGGAAAACTGATTTCCGGCAAGACAGTGAATGTCAGCCCGGGGGGGATGCTTGTAGAGACAAAGAGCGGTGATCTTAAAAAGGGGGAGCTGCTCTGTGTGGAAATGTCAGTCCCGCCGACAGAGGGACTTTTGGACTTTGGAGGCAGTTTTTCCGGTTATGCTCGTGTCGTTCGTTCAGACAATCATCACAGCATAGAAGAATCCCCTGAAAAAGTTGTGGCCCTTGAGTTTTGCGATTTACCCAAATTGCGTATTTGAAAGGATGCCGTTTCCCCTCTTAAAAACAGCCAATTCCCAGGGCATAAGGTGGTGACTTACGGCCCCCAATCGAGTTCGTCGGGGTAAAACGAGACATTTCAATCCTCACATCAGTATAAATCATGGGACAGGGTTTATGATTGACTCAAAGAGAGGGTTCGGGTATGTTAATCCCTTCAAAATCCGAACTTTTGAGAAAAGAGAGTCTATTATATGCTAAAACGTACTCATCATTGTGGCCAATTGCGGCTGGAACACGATACGCAGACCGTTGTTTTATCCGGCTGGGTCAATTCCTATCGGGATCACGGAAACCTGGTGTTTATCGACTTGCGGGACCGAAACGGCCTCGTTCAGCTTGTTTTTGACCCTGAAGCAGATTCACTGTCTCACAAAACCGCTCGCGAACTTCGGTGCGAGTGGGTTATCGCGGCCAAAGGGGTGGTTCGCCCCCGCGGCGAGGGGTTGGAAAACCCACGTTTGGCGACGGGGCAGATTGAGGTGCTTGTGAAGGAACTTCAGGTTCTGAATGCCTCCAAAACCCCGCCTTTTGAGATCGATGCGGCCGACCAGGTGAATGAAGAATTGCGTTTACAATACCGCTATATCGATCTTCGCCGCCAGGCGATGCTCAATAAACTGGCCGTTCGGCATCGGGTTACAAAGATTGTGCGGGATTATTATGACGAACACGGTTTCTGGGAAATCGAAACACCGATGCTTGGCAAGAGCACGCCGGAAGGGGCCCGGGATTTCCTGGTTCCCAGCCGCCTGTGCCAGGCGGCCTTTTATGCATTGCCGCAGTCGCCGCAATTGTTTAAGCAGATATTGATGGTTTCGAATACCGACCGTTATTTCCAGATCGTTCGCTGTTTTCGGGATGAGGACCCGCGGGCCGACCGGCAAGCCGAGTTTACACAGATCGACGTGGAAATGAGTTTTGTGGATGAAGATGACGTGATGAGCATTAACGAAGGCGTCATCCGTCGCATTTTCAAAGAAATACTCGATGTTGATATCCCCAATCCCGTTCCGCGGATATCGTACCAGCAGGCTATTGAGGAGTATGGTATTGATCGCCCCGATATGCGGTTCGAAATGAAACTCAAAGACGTTTCGGATATTGTCAAAGAATCAACGTTTAAGGTCTTCACTTCGATGGTTGAAAAGGGCGGCATTGTCAAGGGGTTGTGTGCCCCCGGCGGAGCAAAATATTCCCGCAGCGACATCGAAAAAACATTAACCGCGTTTGTCAGCGATTACGGCGTGAAGGGACTGGTCTGGATGAAGGTCGAAAAAAACGACGCCGGCAAAGCCGTCCCGAAAAGCAGCATTACCAAGTTTTTTACGGAAGAGCAGTTAGCTCAGTTGGCTGGGCGATTCGGCGCCAACGAGGGCGATCTGATTCTGTTGGTTGCCGATAAAGCGGAGGTGGCCAATAAGGCCCTGGCGCCGTTGAGGGTTCGTTTGGGCCGGGAGCTTAACTTGTTTGATCCGAAGGACTTTGAGTTTGTTTGGGTGGTCGATTTTCCCCTGTTCGAATGGAATGAAGACGAAAAGCGTTACGATTCGCTGCACCATCCGTTCACTTGCCCGGTTGAAGAGGATATGGGCAAACTGGAAACCGATCCGGGCCATATTCGTTCGCAGGCGTATGATCTGGTGGTGAACGGTTCTGAAATCGGCGGCGGCTCCGTTCGTATTCACAACCCCCAGGTTCAGGCAAAGGTTTTTGAACTGCTGAATATCTCAGAGAAACAGGCCAAAGACCGTTTCGGATTCTTTCTCAAGGCACTCGAATACGGCGCCCCGCCGCATGGCGGCATCGCCTTCGGCTTGGATCGTCTGGTGATGCTGCTGACGGGAACGGAGAATATCCGTGATGTGATCGCTTTTCCAAAAACACAGCGGGGCCAATGTCTTATGACAGAGGCGCCGTCCCATGTGGATCAGTCCCAACTGGATGAATTGAATTTGCGGGTTCAAAAGCATCTCCATCAGATTGAAGAGGATAAATAATACCCTTCAGGGTAATAAATTCCGCGAGGAAAAGTCTAACGTTCTTCGCTTAAACGACATAGCCGCGCAGTGGTCGCATTTTTTAGTGGATTTGGTATACGACCGAATACGCGATAACTCTGTTGAACGTTCAAAATCTTCCGGTCCAACAAGCGGCATGAAGTTCCATAAAAAAAGGAGTTTGCATGTTACAGAGAATGAAGCGGTATTATCAGCGAGTGAAGGAGCGGCTTTATAAAAAGCCGATTTCACTGGCGGAAAAGTGCCGTCTTCAGTTTGGCGGGGCGGTCCTGTTCAGCTTGATACTGGCTCTTCTGATTCCCTATTTCTGGATGAATAAACTAACGGAAAAGGCGGCGTTAGACTCCGGACGCTCCATCAGTCATGCGTTTTATGAAAATCACTTTTATCCGAAAACATCGGAAACCGAAATCCCGCCGAGACTGTCCGATAGCGGAACCGTACTTGATGACTCGGATCACCGGGTGCAATGGATACGGATCGACAAAGAATCGAACCGTGCCGGGGATATTCTGTCTGATGTTGAGAAAAGTAAGCTGAAAATCATCAGAGAGGACGCCACTGTCAGCGATCAATCCTGGACAGAATACAATGAGAAAACGGGCGGGTGGAATCATTATCTCCGTCTTGTAAAAGCGGAGGAAAATTGTCTTCGGTGCCATACGGGCCAGGCGCTGCCGCCTGTTTTCGTTAAAAACCAGGAAATCGGCATATTAATCGTTAAAACGCCGGCCAGGGGATTGGCCTGGGCCCTGTTTATGAATCGACTCTGGATCGTTATTGCGGGGCTGTTGGCGGCGACGGGGGCCATCGTATCATTTTATATCATTACACAGCGTGTGATTTTGAGACCCATTCGGCAGTTACGGGCGCTGGTGAACAACATTGCCGAGGGCAATTATGACATTCGAAGTTCCATCCGGACCGGAGATGAGTACGAGCGGCTCTCTGAGGCGTTCAATCACATGCTGGATAATCTGATGGAATCTCAGCATAAACTTGAACAGGCCAACAAGCAATTGGATGCGAAAATTTCACAGCTTTCGGAAAAAAACATCGAGTTGTTCCGGGCCAATAAAATCAAAAGTGAATTTTTAGCCAATATGTCCCATGAGTTTCGCACGCCATTGAACGCTATTTTAGGATTCGCCGAGCTGCTTCGTGAAAAGCCCGCTGCTGAAATAGAAAAATCAAGACGGTGGGCGGAAAATATCATTTCGAGCGGGCGGTCGCTGCTGAATATGATCAATGATCTGCTGGACCTGGCCAAGGCCGAATCCGCTAAAATAGTCATCCATATCGAAAAAACAAGTGTCCCTCAGCTATTGGAGGGATTAGCCGCGTTCTTCTCGCCGTTGACAGAACAGAAAAGCATCAAAATTCGACTTGACGTTGCGGACAATCTCCCGCTGGTGGATACCGATTCTCAAAAGGTTCAGCAGATATTGTATAACCTGTTAAGCAATGCGATTAAGTTTACGCCCTCAGGGGGAAGAGTCCTGATTACGGCAAACATGTTGAATGACACTGCCATTCGAATTTCAATAAAAGATACCGGCCCGGGCATATCGAAGGAAGACCAGGAAAAGATATTTGAGAAATTTCACCAATTGGACGGGTCGATCACCCGAAAAGGCGAAGGAACCGGATTGGGACTGGCAATTTGCAAACAGTTGGCGGATCTTTTGGCGGCATCGATTCATTTAGAAAGCGAACTTGGGGTTGGATCGGTATTTTCCCTGGATATCCCGGTTCATTTGAAAGTGTTGGATAATTTAGAGGACAAGGCGTCCAACGATGTGGAGGCATGAGAGCGTAACGGCTTTTCATGAAAGATGTTACAATAGTGCTTTTGGGTGTTCGCTTGAAATAGTGTTATATTTCAAGGAACTTTTTGGATTTGTCCGATAACAGTGGCATGGTTTAACTGTTTTTTTAGGAGTACTTACCATGCCAGCAAAACTGATTGACCAAACGG
>JAOUFG010000041.1 GCA_029858345.1 Phycisphaerae bacterium | reverse complement strand
ACCAGAAGGCGGCGGATACGTTTACAGCGTCAATGACATCAAAGGCTTCACGCAGATTCACGGCTGGATGATGGGCGGGCTCAATGTGATGCCGACCACGGGCGGCATCGATCCCGTGCAGTATGAGAAGTGGAACTCTACGTTTAGTCACGATACGGAGGTGATCAAGCCAGGCTACCAGAAGGTTTTTCTGGATCGCTACAAGACCTGGGTGGAGCTGACCAGCACCGACCGCGTTGCGCTGTATCGCTATACCTTCACGGAGAGCAATCCGGCGGATATTCTCATGGTTCTGGGCGGGCGTGTCGGCAATGTCACGATGGCCGGCGTCGACGCCAGAAAAGTGAGCAGCCGGGAGATCGAAGGCGAGTTCGGCACCATCCTGCGCCAGTGGGGCGGGCCGGGCAATGTGCAGGTTTACTTTGTGATTCAGTTCAGCGAACCTTTTGCCGGACTGGACGGGTGGATTGCCGAGCTGCGCCTCCAGGACATCTCGGAACTCAAGGCCGCTCCGGTGACCGACGAGGAGCGTTTTGTTTTGAGCCGCGGCCAGGTCCGCAAGCGCTGGGACGACCCCAAATACCGCGCCGGGATGAGCGCGCGGTATCCGGCGCAGGCGGGCGACCGGCTGACCGTAAAAATCGGCATTTCCTATACCAGCATTGAAAACGCGCGCAATAACCTTCAAACGGAATGCCCGCACTGGGATTTTGATCGGGTCGTGCAGGAGTCGTTTGACGAATGGAACCAATGGCTCGGGAAGATTGAGGTCAAAGGCGGTTCCGATGAGCTGAAGACGAAGTTCTATACCGACCTCTGGCACGCGTTGCTGGGCCGGCATAAGATCGACGACGTTTCCGGCGACTATCCCGACCGGACCAAGGCGCTCAAGCAGAAGGGCGAGCGCTATTTTACCGAATTTCAGGTCAAAACGTTGCCGAAAGATGAATCGGGATGTCCGTTGTTTCACATGTACAACTCGGACAGCTGGTGGCATTCCTTCTGGAATCTGAACATTCTCTGGGGACTGGGCTGGCCGGAGGTGATGGACAACATGTCGGCGAGCATGATGCAGTATGCCAGGAACCATCTTGCCAACGGCGGCCACGGCCTGCTTCCCCGCGGCCCCTGCGGCGGCGGGTATACCGGCATTATGACCGGCTGTTCGGCGGTGCCGCTGATTGCTTCAATCTGCCAGAAGGGATTGCTGAAAAAGGCTTCGGCCGAAGAGGCGCTCGACCTGATGAAACGCAACTTGACGAAGGAGGCGTTCCCGGCAGGCCAAGCCGGAGAGACGACCCTGTACAGCTTTGAAGTGTGGACGATGGCTCAGATGGCAATGGCCCTCGGTGATCAGGACACCTGTGATTTCTTTACGGAGCGTTCGCGCATATGGGCGTCGCTGTATCGCCCGGAACACAAATTGCTGTTCAGCAAAAACCCGGATGGCAGATGGATGACGGATGATCCAAAAGAGCCGAAATCACGCAACTCAGGCTGGACGGAATCCAACTCCTGGGTCGGTACGTGGGGTGTTTCCCATGATCTTCCGTTTCTGGCCCAGCTCATGGGTGGCTCGACCGCGGCAGCAAAGAAGCTGAATTCCGGTTTTGAGGATTCGGCGGTTGAGAACTTTACTGGAAGCTACGGGACGCGGGCGGTGAACTTCGGCAATGAGACCGGGCACTGTAATGCGCACGTGTTTAATTATTTCGGGCACCCGTGGCTTTCCCAGTACTGGGTCCGTGAGGTGAGTACCAAAACGTTCGGGGGAACAAGTCCGGATCACGGCTATGGCGGGCATGATGAGGATCAGGGAAAAACCGGGGCGGTCAGCGCTCTGATGAAGCTGGGGTTATACAGTGTGCGGGGGACCGCCTCTAGCGAGCCGATCTATGAGATCACCACGCCGGAATTCGAAGAGATCACCATCAAGCTCGACCCGAACTATTATTCCGGCAGGGAGTTCAGGATCAAATGCTACGGCCAGACGCCGAAGAATGTCTACATTCAGAAAGCGAAGCTCAACGGCGAGCCGCTGGAAAACTGCTGGTTCTATCACAAGGACTTCGCCAAAGGCGGGCTGCTTGAGCTCTGGCTCGGGCCGGAACCCAATAAGGCGTGGGGCGTGAAGGAGCTGCCGCCGCCGGGATCCCCGGCAACGGCCGATGAATCAAAAACGGGGAATGGAGCATGAACAGAATCGCTTTGATATGTATTGCAACAGGACTGCTTGCGGTGGCAGGCCGTTCTGAGCCCGCGGCGGCTCCGAGCATTGGGCAACTGCCCAATATTCTGTTCATTCTGGCTGACGATCTCGGGTACGGAGATGTGGCCTGTTATAATCCGGAGTCGAAGGTGCCGACGCCGAACCTCGACCGGGTGGCTGCGGAGGGCATGCGCTTTACCGATGCCCACAGTCCGGCGACGGTCTGCACGCCGACCCGCTACAGCATCCTGACCGGCCGCATGGAATTCCGCACGGGCATGAAAGGAGTTTTTACGGGGGCCGGCGGCCCCTGCCTGATTGAAGAGGGCCGGCTGACGCTGCCGCAAATGCTCCGCGACAAGGGGTATTCGACCGCCTGCATCGGCAAGTGGCATATCGGGATGTCCTTCTTTGATAAAGAGGGCAAACGCATTACGGATCAACGGCTCGAAGGCGTCCGGCAGATTGATTATACCCGACCCATTCCTGACGGACCGGTTCATCGCGGCTTTGACAGGTTTTTCGGGACGGTGTGCTGTCCGACAACCGACTGGCTCTATGCATTTGTTGACGGCGACCGCATTCCCGTCCCTCCTACAAAGGTTATTGATCGGAGTACATTACCCAAACATCCATTCAGCCGGGACTGCCGTCCCGGCATGGTGGCCGACAATTTCAACCATGAAGAGGTCGATCTGGTGTTTCTCAGGAAGAGCCAGGAGTTTCTGGAGAAGCATGTGAAAACCAATCCGGACAAACCCTTCTTTCTATACCATGCCATGCAGGCGGTTCATCTGCCTTCGTATCCGGCGAAACAGTTCCAGGGCAGGACTCAGGCGGGACCGCACGGCGATTTTATCTTCGAAATGGATACTATCGTAGGTGAACTGCTGAAAACCTTGGAAGAGCTCGGCGTTGCGAACAACACGCTGGTCATGTTTGCCAGCGACAACGGTCCCGAAGTCCAGTCGGTCATCAATATGCGTCAGGCATATGATCATGACGGCGCCCGGCCGTGGCGGGGGGTGAAGCGCGACCAGTGGGAGGGCGGGCACCGCACGCCGTTTATCGTGCGCTGGCCCGGCAAGGTGCCGCCCGGAACAACGAGCGATCAGCTTTTCAGCCTGACCGACGTAATGGCGACCTGTGCCGGGATCACAGGAGCTGCTTTGCCGAATCATGCTGCGGAAGACAGCTATAACATGCTTCCGGTTTTGCTGGGTACACAGGGAGAGATGCCTGTTCGCCGCTTCATGCTGGAGCAGACGATGTCTCTGGAAATGTCGATTCGCGATGGCCACTGGAAGTATCTGGATCACAAGGGATCAGGCGGGAACAACTACAACCATCCAAACCTGAAGCCATATGCTACGGAAGATACGGATCCCCATGCACCGGGGCAGCTCTACGATCTCGAGACAGATCCCACCGAAATAATGAATCTATATAGTAAACATCCGGAGATCGTAAATAGATTGAAGACGCAGCTGGAAACATTCAAGAGCAGCGGACGTAGCGCTCCATTGCGTTGATGAATTCTAAAAATATATTTCGAAAGAACACCGTACACCTGAGTAGCAAAATCTCTGGAAGTCGCTTGTGATTAAACCGAAGGTAAAACGATTATTGATACCATTAAAGCCTTTTTTTAGAATGCTTTGTCAGTTTGGTTAACATGGAATCTATTAGGAAGTTTACTTATGAATAGTAGCAAAAAAGCGATTGCTGCGGTACTCATCTCATTCATTGTAATGAGCTTTGTCGATTTAGTTGGCGTTGCGACTGATTATGTCAAGTCAGATTTGAACCTACCAGACGGTATTGTTCAGTTTATTTCATCGGCCGCATTTCTGTGGTTTTTTATCTTTTCGGTGCCAACCGGATTGTTGCAGGGCCGTTTTGGCAAGCGAAACGTTTTAAACGCAGGTATTTTGCTCTCGGCTGTCGGTTTAATGTTGCCGTTTTTGAGTTATAGTTTTATATCGGTGCTGATTGGTTTTTCTTTCCTGGGTATTGGCAATACCATTATTCAGGTATCCGCCAATCCGTTGCTTATCGCTGTTGTAGGCAGTGAAAAAGCGCCCAGCTATATGAGTTTGTCGCAGTTTATTAAATCAGTCGGTTCGATGGCTGCTCCTTTTATCGCTGGTTTTCTGGGAGTTCAAGTCGGTGATTGGAAATGGACGTTTGTGATCTTTGCGGTCTTATCGGTTCTTTCGGCCGTACTATTGTATTCTGTGAACCTGAAAGAAGAGAAAGTCACTGAAGAATCCAATACCACAATTGCCTCCTGCCTGAAGTTGCTTGGGAATAGATATGTTGCGTTAATGGTATTAGGCATTTTCCTGGTCGTTGGTATCGATGTCGGGGTTAACGCTGTTTCCGGACAGTTTCTGATTGAGAAATTTCAAATGGAACCGGGTGTGGCTGCAAAAGGCAGAAGTCTTTACTTTTTGGGGAAACTCATAGGATGTCTCCTTGGCGCAGTATTGTTAACGAAGTTTAAACCACGTGTGTTCTTGAATCTTACGAGTCTGTTATTATGTGCGGTATTGCTGATATTTGCATTAAATCCAATGGCCAGTGTATCCGTTGCACTCTTGGCGGTAATTGGTTTCTTCGGGGCCAATATCTTCCCGCTAATCTTTACCTTGGCTGTAAACAGATTGCCTGAGAAATCAAATGAAATTTCGGGATTGATGATGATGGCCATAAGTGGTGGAGCGGTAATACCGCCCATTATGGGATTCATCGCAAGCATTTCTAACTATACCTTGAGCATGTCTTTCCTGCTGGTGTGTGCGACGTTCATATTGGTAATCGGATTAACAAATAAATTAAAGGGAGAGGAGTTTGGAGCATGAGTTACGATAATGATCAAAGAACAGTCGTCGTTCTTGATGCAGGAGGGACTAATTTTATTTTTTCAGCGATTCGTGGAAATAAGGAGGTTGTTAAGCCGGTTCGCCACGATGCACACACTGACAGCTTGGAGTTATGCCTGGAAACCCTGAAGCAGGGTTTTCAGGAAGCGATTTCCGAGTTGGGTGCTCTTCCGGACGCAATCAGCTTCGCGTTTCCGGGACCCGCGGATTATCCGCGCGGGATTATCGGAGATTTGCCGAACTTCCCATCATTTAGAGGTGGTGTCGCGCTCGGTCCGATGCTTGAAGCCGAATTCAGCGTTCCCGTTTTCATTAATAATGATGGAAGTCTTTTCGCTTATGGCGAGGCGTTGGCCGGGGTGCTTCCTGACCTGAATCAGATATTGGAACGCAATGGTCAGCAGCCCTACAAACACTTGCTTGGGGTTACTTTCGGAACGGGTTTCGGTGGTGGTGTCGTTGTCGATAATGAATTGTTAATTGGAGATAACAGTTGCGGGGGACACATTTGGTGCTTTCGCAATAAAAAATATAGCAATTGCATTGTTGAAGAAAGCGTCAGTATACGTGCTGTTTGCAGGGTCTATGCAGAGTTATCCGGTGATAGAACAATAATGACTCCGGAAGCTGTTTTTTATATTGCTGAAGGAATGAAAGACGGGGACAAAGATGCCGCTCAAAAGAGTTTTCAGGAACTTGGGGAAATGGCAGGCGATGCGATTGCCCATGCAATAACCTTGGTAGACGGTATTGTTGTCATTGGGGGTGGTCTTGCGGGGGCTTACAAATACATTATTCCTCCAATCGTCAATGAACTCAACAGTGAACTCGGTCTGATGGACGGCACGCGGTTTCCCCGCCTGCCGGCCAAGGCATATGATTTGACTGATAGTAAGCAGTTCAATGAGTTTATCACTGCGAAGATTGTTAACATTGCTATTCCGGGAACAGGGAAATTGATTTCGTATGAACCGGAAAGAAAAATAGGGGTAACCGTTTCTCAGCTTGGAACAAGTATGTCGGTTGCTTTAGGTGCGTATGCTTTTGCATTGCATCGTTTAGATTCTTCAGGACAGGGAGGCTAATAATGACACATAGAGAAAGGATTAAGGCAATCTTTGCCGGCAAACCGGTTGATCGTTGCGGTCTTTGGCTTGGGAATCCTCACGAGGAAACACAGAAAATCTATAACGATTATTTTAAAGTTAATTCCGAGGAACAGCTTAGAGAAATTTTTGGCGACGATATTCGATGGATCAGGCCCGACAGGATCGGCAGTTACTATCATGACCCATCAGATAAGACCTATTTTAAAAGAGGCTTTACCGGACATACTTTCGGTCAGCCGGGGCCATTGGCCAATTGTGAAAATATTGACCAATTGGATGAATTTCCCTGGCCCGATCCTAAGTATCTTAGGTTTGATGATTGCATAAAAGTACTTGAAAAAACAGGCGATTACTACCGCATGGGTGGTTTCTGGACAGATTTTTTCCACCAGGTGGCAGATCTTTTTGGAATGGAAAATTATTTAATAAAGATGTTTACCAACCCCGATGTGGTTCATGCGGTAACGGAACGAGTTTGTCAATTCTACTTACAAGCCAACGAAAAGTTTTTTGAATTGGCTGGCGATCAAATTGATGGATTCTTTTTTGGAAACGATTTTGGAACTCAATTAGATCTTATCATGGGACCCGATCAATTTAACGAGTTTATTATGCCTTGGTTTAAGCAATTTATTCAACAAGGGCACTCTCATAGCTATCAGGTAATTTTGCACTCATGCGGTTCAATATATAAAGTTATTGATAAACTTATAGATGCCGGGGTGGATTGCATCCATCCCTTGCAGGCTAAAGCGGCAAACATGGACGCCGAAACCCTTGCACAAAACTTTAAAGGTTCTGTTGTATTTATGGGGGCGGTAGATACACAGAACTTGCTGGTCAACGCTTCGCACGAAGAGATTGAATCAGAAGTTAAGCGTCTAATGGAAATCCTCGGCCCTCAATTTATTGTTAGTCCAAGCCATGAAAAAATATTGCCTAATATACCACCTGAGAATATCAAAGCAATGGCCGAAGCTGTAAATGGTAATTAATAGTCTGGAAAGGAATGGATTATGATTTTGTTGAAGAAAATAGTATTGGTAATATTCATATTTTTGATGATGGAGATATCAACATATGCCGACCAAGCCTGGGATAGCAATCAGGATGGGTGGGTTGTTTTTGATGAGTTTACGGAATTCTGGACGCAGCAGTTTTACCGTCAGGATGCCGACGGAGACGAGTTCCTTTCCCAAAAGGAACATGCACATAACGGTTCCTGGAAAAAGGTCGATGCAAACGGCGATGGCAGGATTGATATCGATGAGAGCCTGAACGTGCGCTGCGGGGATTTTGCGAAAGCGGATAAGGACGGGGATCACTATCTTGCCGGAGCGGAGCTTGAGCCGGGAGCCGCCCGGCGGCGCGGGATGTCCAAATTTGTGATCCGGAACCGGCCTCCGCAGTATACGGTTGCCGAACCTTCAACAGACCGTCCGGTCTGGGAGATCGGAAGGCTGGACGGAAAATCGGGGGAGCTGGCGCTGGCTCCTGATCAATATGAGAATTTTCTCAAACACGATTTTGGATGGGAAAACCGGTTCTATCTGATCGGGCATCATACGCCGGAAAATGATTTCCCCTATGCCTTGCCGGGCGCATCAAGTACCTGGGGCGGAACGTGGGGCACGGCGGGATGGCGGACGCATGTGCTGAATATTCTGTTCGGCCTTGAAGAGAAACCGGCCGTTGCGAAATGGATACTGCAAGTGGCCCTGACCGGAAATGATCCGGAGCAGGATGCGCTGTTCAAGGTGACGGTGAATGGCCAATCCTGGAAGGAAACCATGCCGAAAGGAAATGGGTCGTTGAAGAGTCCGGATAATGGACAGCCGCGTATGATGGAGTTCCCGATTGAGCCGGACCTGCTGCGGCGCGGCGGCAATGAAGTAAACCTCACGATCCTGCGCGGCTCCTGGGTGACGTTTGATCAGGTCAGCCTGCGCTGTTCTGAAACGGTTGCGCTGACAACACCGGAAAACGCCTTCGTGCGCAGTGTAGAGCCGGCCGGTTATGAGCTGAGGTCCGAGAGGGGTCGGGCCGTTCAGCCGCTCCTGGTAGAGGTCGAGCATCTGGACGGCGAACCGGAGCTGTCGGTTCTGCTGGACGGGGAGCAGATCTTTTCATCTGTGCTGGAAGACGGGAATTATATTTTTGAGGCACCGATGCCTGCGGTTTCCAAAGCCCGGATGGCTGCATATGAAATTCGCCTGGATGGAAGAACCGTTGAAACCGGAACCGTGGAGCGCTTACCCGCTCCGTTACAGACGCCGGCGGATTATGTCGATACCCGGATGGGGACGGGCCACTCGCGCTGGATGATCGCGCCAGGGCCGTGGATGCCGTTCAGTATGGTCAAGCTGAGCCCGGATAACCAGAACAGCGGCTGGCAGGCCGGATATGAACCGAGCATTGAAAATATCGGCTCGTTTTCCCATGTGCATGAGTGGACGCTGGGCGGGCTGGGAATCATGCCGACGGCGGGTGGGCTGGAAACCGTCATGGGAACCGAGAATTGCCCGGAGGATGGATACCGTTCGGAGATCGACAAGGCCTCTGAAAAGGCTCCGCTCGGGCACTATGAAGTGCTGCTGACCGATCACAACATCAAGGCCGAACTGACGGCGACAACGCGTTGCGGATTCCAGCGATACACGTTTTCCGGTGATCACTCGCGGATAATGGTCGATCTGAAGATTCCGGCTGAGAATGATTATTCGCTTCAGGACATCAAACTGAGCAAGGTGGGCAATTTCCGCATCGAGGGGCACAGCCGGCATGTTGCGAACGTATGGGGGGGCAGTCGTCAGGATTATAAAATCCATTTTGTGATCGAATTTGATCAACCCGTTTCGAAATTCGGGATATGGCAGGACGATAACGTGTTGGCTGCGGATTCGCTGGACATTCCCCGGGCGGCGGATGCCGGAGCGTTTGCCGAGTTCGATACCTCCGACAACCGGACGGTGCAGGTTCGCAGCGCGATTTCCTATGTCAGCATTGAAAACGCGGCCCTGAACCTGGAAACCGAAATCAGCAAGCCGTTCGAATGGGATTTTGAGGCGGTTAAGCAGTACAACAAGCAGACGTGGAACGACCTTCTCGGGCGATTGACGATTGTAACGAACGACCGGGGCGAAAAGATACGTTTTTACAGCAACCTGTACCGCGCCCTGGCCAGCCGCAACATATTCAGCGATGTGAACGGGGATTGGACGGATTCCACGGAGAAAACACAACAGCTTTCCAATGCAGATGATGTGGCGTTGGGATGTGACGCGTTCTGGAATACCTTTTGGAATTTGAATCAGTTATGGAACCTGGCCACGCCGGAGTGGAGCAGTCGCTGGGTGCGTTCGCAGCTGGCGATGTATCGTGCGAACGGCTGGCTGGCAAAAGGTCCGGCCGGTATGGAGTATATTCCGGTGATGGTGGCCGAACACGAGATTCCGCTGATCGTCGGGGCCTACCAGATGGGCATCCGCGATTACGATGTGGATGCCGCCTTTGAAGCGGTCGTTAAAATGCAGACCACTCCGCCGGCGAACATCGGCGGAGGGCTGGCGGGAAACCGGGATCTGGAAGCCTATCTGGCGCATGGGTATGTACCGCACGACAAGGGCAAGTTTTCCAATTCAATGGAGTATTCCTATGACGACTGGACGGTCGGTCAGTTTGCCCGCGCGCTCGGCAAAGAGGCGGAATACAAACAGTTCAATGAGCGCGGCTATTGGTGGAAAAATGTGGTGGACGGGGAGACGGGATATGCGCGTCTGAGAGACAGCAACGGGAAGTGGAAGGAAAACTTCGATCCGATCCGCGACGGTGCCAATAAACAGTATACAGAGGGCAGTGCGTGGCAGCTCACCTATTTTGTCCCGCAGGATGTGCCCGCCCTGATCGAGGCCATCGGCAGGGACCGGTTCCTTGAACGGCTGGAACGGGGCTTCGAGCAGTCAGAAAAGTTCCGTTTCAATGCGCCGCGCGATCAGTATTGGGATTATCCGGTAGTGCAGGGCAACCAGCAGGCCATGCACTTCGCCTACCTCTTCAACTGGGCCGGCAAACCGTGGCTCACACAGAAATGGTCGCGCTCGATCATGGAGCGCTATTATGGACGCGGCGTTTCGAATGCCTACCTTGGCGATGAGGACCAGGGGCAGATGAGCGCCTGGTTTGTGATGAGCGCACTCGGCCTGTTCCAGATCGACGGCGGGTGCCGCGCAGAGCCGATCTACGAAATCGCGAGTCCGCTGTACGAGAAGGTGGTCATTGATCTGGGCGGTCGCTACGGCCGCGGCAAAACGTTTACGATTGAGGCCAAAAACGCCTCGCGTAAAAACAAATATGTCCAGAAGGCGTTACTGAACGGCAAGGAACTGAATATATTTCATTTTCCGGCTGCCGAGCTGCTCAAAGGGGGGACGCTTGTGCTGGAAATGGGCGATACGCCTAATAAGGAGTGGGGCACGTTACCATAGGGACGAGTGGATGTAGAGGTTTCAAGGGATAGAAAGGCGAAAACGGACGATGAAAAAATTTATTGGATTGTTCTATGCGTTGTACGCTTTGGTCCGGTCTGCGGATAATCTGTGTTTCCCGTCAGCTAATGTTATCCGCCTAAGGCGGGCAGGGGTAGTGCAAAACGGCTGTGCCACGGGTGTTAACCCGTGGTTGTTAACTCAGTTCTATAAACATTTTTCACTTCGATATACAGTTAACATTATTGTAATCCTGTTTATATCGGTATTCAGCCATGGCGCGGAAACGGGAGGTGAGGTTTCAATAAATCTGGCTGTCCTGGCCACTGTCTCTGGAAGCGGAAAAGACTTGTCGGCGGCTGTTGATGGCATCAAGCAAAAGGACGGAACGGGTGAGTGGGTCGGCCGCAGTCCAAATGGCTGGACGGGGAGGATCAGCTTGCCGAAGAACTTCGAGTTAAAATGGGAAATTCCGCAGAAAATCAACAAGGTGGTCATTTATGACCGCCCAACGCTGAAGGAGCATATGGGGGCGTGTGTCTTGATATTCAGCGACGGTTCTAAGGTGCACGTGTTTGCGATTCCAAATGATGGTTCGCCAAAGACCGTGATATTTGAACCCCGCACGGTTATTAGTCTCAGGTTGGATGGGGTTGACGGCGTCGGCGAGAACATAGGCTTGTCCGAGATCGAGGTCTATTACGATCCCGCGGCCCAGCCCGAACCCGAACGGATAAAAAACTATACGGATTATGTCTCCTATGTGGATCCGACCATCGAGACCAGTTGCGGCCGGTGGTTTTTCTGTACCCCCGGCAGTCGGCCATTCGGTATGGTCTGTGCCTCAGCTTACACTCGCAACAAGAATGGCGGTGGCGGCGGGTATAATTACAACAGCAACGAAATTCTCGGGTTTGCTAATATTCATGCTTGGATTATGTCAGGCATTAATCTGATGCCTATTATTGGCGATGTAAACCCAAACCTTGGTGAAAAGGAATGGAAATCAAGCTTCTCCCATGACACCGAGGTCATCGAGCCGGGTTATCATAAGGTATTTCTCGATCGTTACAAAACCCAGGTTGAGTACACATCGACCGACCGTGTGGTATTTTACCGTTTCAAATACAGCGAAGCGGCAAAGGCAAAGCTGCTTCTCCAGTTGGGCGGATACGTCGGCAATGTTAGCTATGTGGACGGTAAAGCAAGTCTTGTCAGTGCGAATCGAATCGAGGGATCCCATGGCATGACAGACCGAGTCTGGAATGGTCCGAAACTGAATCATGTCTTTTTTATTATGGAGTTCGATCGGCCAATTCTCCAAATGGATGGATGGAAAGGCGAAACAGAAAAACTTAGTAATATCGAGGACTTTTCAAATCCAGTAACCCCAAGCCGGCTTAAGCAAGACAAGAGAAATTACATCGTTAAAAACTTGCCGGAGGAACAGGCGGGGGTATCCTTGGCTTATGATGTCAAGAAAGGGGAGGAAGTGCTGGTTAAGATCGGCATGTCCTACACCAGCATTGAGAATGCCCGAAGGAATTTGAAGGGTGAGTGCTCACATTGGGATTTTGATAAGGTGCGGAGGGACGCTCGCCGGGAATGGAACCAATGGTTGGGGAAAATTGCAGTCAAGGGTGGTCGGGAGGAGACGCGCGTAAAGTTCTATACAGACCTTTGGCATGTACTGCTGGGCCGTCATAAGATCGATGATCTTAACGGCGACTATCCAAGTTATATGGGTAAGCCTGATCTCGAAGGCATTGTCCCGCTAGTTACCCAGCGTGTTCCGTTGGATGGTGACGGCAGGCCGTTACATCATATGTATAACCACGATGCACTGTGGCTGACTATGTGGAATTTGAACACCCTCTGGGGACTCGGATGGCCGGAGATGATAGATGAGTTTTCCGCTTCATTGATGCAGTATGCTCGAGTTGGCGGCAAGCTTCCTCGTGGTCCTTGTGGAGGCGGATATACAGGCATTATGAGGGGCAATCCCGCCACAAGTCTTATGACTGCTGCTTATCAGAAAAATCTGATGACCAAGGTGGTCCCTGAAGAAGCCTTTGAGCAAATGAAAAAGGACCATATGCCCGGTGGTATGATGGAGGTCGATCAGCACTACATAGAGAATGGCTGGGCTCCGGGCAAAGCCGGCGAAACCATCCAGTGGGCATTTGAGGATTGGGCGCTGGCCCAGATGGCGGCAGGCATGAACAAGAGCGGGGATGCCAAGTATTTTCTCAATCGCTCGGCAGGCTGGCGTGCTTTAGTGCATCCCGAGACAGGTCTGGTTTTCCCGAAAAATGTCGATGGCAGTTGGATACATACGGATCCATTCAGTAGCAAGGGCTGGATTGAGGCCAATAGCTTGCAGGGCACCTTTGGTTTATCTCACGACATCAAAGGATTGGCTAAGCTGATGGGAGGGCCAGATGAATTGGCGAAGAAACTGAATTACGCCTTTGAACAAGGAGTCTCTTCCGATTTTGTCAGTACCTATGTCAGTTATGGCAATCAACCCAGTTGTTCGAACGCGCATGTTTTCAATTATGTCGGTTATCCGTGGCTGAGCCAGTATTGGGTCAGCCGCGTCAGCCGTCAGACTTACGGTGGAACGAACCCGAACATTGGTTATGGAGGCCATGATGAGGATCAGGGGCAGATGGGGGGAGTCAGTGCCCTGATGAAACTGGGGCTTTTCAGTTTGCAGGGAACCTGCTCCAGGGAACCAATCTATGAAATTACCGCTCCGGAATTTGATGAAGTCGTAATTACACTTGATCCAAGATATTATTCCGGTAATACTTTCAAGATCAAGGCCTATGGTAACTCCGAAGAGAATTGTTATATTCAGAAAGCGAAACTCAACGGCAAGGTGCTGGAAAACTGTTGGTTCTACCACAAGGATTTCGCAAAGGGTGGACTGTTCGAACTTTGGCTTGGGCCCAAACCAAACAAATCCTGGGGTGTTAAAACGCTTCCGCCGCCAGACTGAAATAATCTGGCAATTTACAACCAACGATGCCCGTATTAAATTGAGAAAATATACCCGTTAACATAGGGCCTTTGTGGACATCTCGTTTCCGGAATAGCTTTTTATTTCTCTGCCTTTATGTAAATCTGCAGCTTGTTCATAATATCTTTCAAGGGCTTCCTTTTTATCACTGCCGAAGTAATGAATTTTACCCCTAATTTTCTTGCAATATTGGCCAGTTGGATGTAAGGTAAGCGGGAATTTGTCGCTTCGCTGTTTACGGTGTTTTGTAATATTACTCTTTGATATAACTGATAGTCCTTTAGGTTCTAATGTTTTGTTGACAACAACATTATAACCTAAAAAATGGTTGTAGTCAAGGTTGTAGTAATTTAATTGATGTAGGGCGTAGGTGTTCATAAGTTCTTATTTAATATAAATTTATTGGGGTATAGTGTAACGGTAGCACGACTGACTCTGGATCAGTTAGTTGGGGTTCGAATCCCTGTACCCCAGTTTTTTCCCCCGATGAAATGGTTCTCCGAAAAAACAGTGCCCCCCATCCGGTCCAATAGGATCTGAGACCGTGCTGGACTTGTCCGGCGGTTTTTTATATACTGCTTCGTTTATGCAGGTGCGGAAAATCCATCTAAAGAGTTTCGGTTGTCAGATGAACAAGCTTGATTCATCGCTGGTGGTTTCTGCGCTGACCGAGCAGGGGTATTCGCTCACCGAAAAAGCCGCTGAGGCCGATGTTATCGTGATCAATACCTGTTCGGTGCGTGAACATGCCGAGGAGCGGGTTTTTTCGCATTTGGGTCATATCAAGCATCTCAAGAAAAGCCGCCCGTCCCTGTTGGTGGCGGTGATTGGCTGCATGGCCCAGCGGCTGGGGGACCAACTGCTGGCCCACGAAGTCGTCGATGTGGTCGCCGGTCCCGCTCAACTGCATGAGGTGCCCGCCCTGATTGACCGGGCCATGGCGGACCACAACAAGCATCTGGCGGTCACCGGGAATATCCGCCAACCGGCCACCAGCGAGGCGGTCCTCGAAGACAGTCACAAACTGGACGATTTTGAGATTGTCCACGACAGCGATGCCAACCATATTAAGTCGCAGGCCTTCATCCGGGTCATGCGGGGGTGTAACAATTTCTGCACCTACTGCATTGTGCCTTATGTTCGCGGGCCGGAAGTGTCCCGCCCGCCGCAAGCGATTATCGAGCAAGCCAAAAAACTGGCCGCCCAGGGCATCCGGCAAATTACGCTGCTGGGCCAGACCGTCAATTCCTATTCGTACCGCTCCGGCAACAAAACCTATACCCTGGCAGATTTGCTCGAAAAGGTCAGCGCCATTGACGGTGTGCATTGGGTTCGTTTTATCACCAGCCACCCCGGCCGGTTCGATGCCTCCATTCTGCACGTCATGGCGGACAATCCGAAGGTGTGCCCCTATCTTCATATCCCCGCCCAGAGCGGCTCGGACCGCATCCTCAAGGCAATGAATCGGGGTTACACCGCACGGCAGTACATCGACCTGATGGAGACCGCCCGCGAAATTGTGCCGGACATTGCGATTGCGGGAGATTTTATCGTCGGCTTTCCCGGAGAAACAGAGGATGACTTTCAGGCCACAGAAGACCTGATTCGTCGGGTTCGGTACAAGAATGCCTTTATCTTCAAATATTCACCTCGCCCGGGGACGCATTCGGAAAAGAGACTTGAAGACACTATCCCAGCCGAAGTCAAACAGCAGCGAAATGTCAAATTGCTGGACGTCATCAGTGAAATCGCCGAACAGGACAATAAACGCTTTTTGGGCCGAACGCTCCAAGTTCTCGTCGAGGGCCCCAGCAAAAAGCCGCACCTGAACAGGGCCGAAAATGCCGACCACCCCCAACTTATCGGACGCAGTGCCCACGACTATATCGTCGTCTTTAACGGCCCTGAATCCCTGACCGGCCGATTTGTTAACGTTACCATCACCAAAACCGCTCCCCTGACCCTCTTTGCCGACCTGACCTGATGGCGTGTGGATAGTCTTTTTGGGTCTCTTTAAAAACAGCAAAAGGGCGGTTGACAAATGGTGCACTTGCGCATAGTATATCGGGGCAGTGGTTTCAGTAGAAAATTCTTTAAATCGCTGCAAGGGAAAACGGATTGTGAAGATTATTGTGGTCATCCCCGCCCGGTACGGCTCAAGCCGATTCGCAGGGAAGGTTCTCGCCAAAGAAACGGGCAAATATCTCGTCCAGCACACATACGAGCGGGCATTGTGCGCAAAAAGCGTCGATCAGGCCCTGATCGCCACCGACGACGAGCGCGTCATGGCGGCCTGTGCCGAGTTCGGCGCCGCGTGCGTGATGACATCCGCCGACCACCAAAGCGGAACCGACCGCATTGCGGAAGCCGTTGCGGACGTGGATGTCGATATCGTGGTCAACCTGCAGGCCGATGAACCGGAAATCGATTCCGATTATATCGACCGGGTTGCCGGGTTATTGGTTGACCATCCGGAAGCATCGATGGCGACCCTGCTGGCCCCGTTCGAGACGGCCGACGAGGTGACCAATCCCAATATCGTCAAGTGCATCACGGATATCAATGGCAGGGCGATTTACTTCTCACGTTCCGTGATTCCGTATGACCGTCAGTCCGGCGGCGTGGGAGAGGTTGGTTCATACAAGCGACATCTGGGGATCTATGCATATCGAAAAGATTTTTTAATGAAATATACCTCGCTGGAGTCCAGTTTTCTGGAGCAGGCCGAAAAACTGGAGCAACTTCGCGCCATTGAAAACGGCTATACAATCCTGACGGCCATGGTGGAAAAAGCATGGGACGGTGTGGATACCGAAGAACAGTATCAAGCATTTGTTAAGCGGATGACAAAGTAAAATTAAATATCAAAGTGTAAAGATCAAAATGACAGATCAAAAATCAAAAACACTGACGATCGCAACTGTTTTCATTTGCTTGGTTTGTCTGGCGGGCTGTCAAAAAGCTGTTTTACAGCATGAATTTCATAGGACGCCGGATCGTTGGGAAGAACCGCGGATTTTTCAAACTTCCATAGAATATTCAGGATATCCCTGGGATGAGAAAATCAAAATAGAAAAGTACGACGAAATAGATGTGGATGATGCTGGAAAAATCTACTCTCCCAATGAAGCGTATTGGCTTCAAAAGCAATTTTCTGAGAAAGGGACTTTTCAGGTTGTCATTTTTAATGAACACCGGTTTATTATTATTGATACATCCAGCGATGACCATTACAGTAAAGAAGTTAGGTGGATCAATGAAAAGCTTGTGTACATAAGAGATTGGTTTGGAAAAGTTCTTGGATTTGATATGATTTATGATATTGAAAAGGAAGAAGTTCTGTATTTCGAAGAAACAAATGATGGGGGGCTTCCGTTTCTACAGTGGCAACAAAACAATATCTCAAAAAGCAATTAACAAGGATAAGTGTAAATGGCGGACAGTAAAGATTTATTGGCGAAAATCAGCGGAAGTTCAACGGACAATGAGTATTTTCTGCCTCTGCCCAAAGGGTATGTCAAAGGCAAGACCAAATATGTGATTGTGATGGGCACCGTTATGAGTGGTCTGGGCAAGGGGATATTCTCGTCGTGTCTCGCTAAGCTTTTGCAGGACAAGGGCTTGAAGGTGGCCCCGATCAAGCTGGAGGGCTATCTGAATATCGACTCCGGCACGCTGAATCCGTTCCGTCATGGTGAGGTCTTCGTGCTGGATGACGGCATGGAAACCGATATGGATCTGGGAACCTACGAGCGGATGCTGGACCAGAACCTCAGCCGGGCTAATTTTGCCACCAGCGGCCAGATTTACAGTTCGGTTCTCGAAAAAGAACGCCACGGCGACTATCTCGGCCGGGATGTACAGATGATTCCGCATGTCACCGGTGAGGTTAAGATGCGGCTGCGCGAGTTGGCGGTCAAGACGCAGGCCGATGTGGTCTTCGTCGAGATCGGCGGCACGGTCGGCGATCTGGAGAATGCCTTCTACATCGAGGCCATTCGTGAGCTGGCATACGAAGAGGGCCCCAACAGCTGCTGTTTTGTGGCGCTGACGTATATATTGGAACCCAAAACCCTTGGCGAGCAGAAATCCAAGGCCGCACAACTTGGCATCAAACAGCTTTTGCAGTTGGGTATTCAGCCGGACATTATCGCCTGCCGCTGCGAAAATCCTGTGACCGAACAGGCCCGCCAGAAAATGAGCGTCTTCGGCAATGTACCGTTTGAGCGGGTGTTCAGTATGCACGATTCGGCGAGCATTTATTCGATTCCCGCGATGCTGCGCGACTGCGGCATTGACTTTCAGGTCCTGCGGATGCTCAAGCTGGAAGACCGCATTCAACTCCGCCACGAGCGCAAGGAATGGGGGCGCTGGTGCGATTTTATGGATAAGATCAATAAGGAAAAAACCGGGATAACGATTGGGATTACGGGGAAATATATATCCGTTCGTGACAGCTATGCTTCGATTTTGAATGCGCTGGAACACGCGGGGATCCATTTGGCCTGCAAGGTCAATGTCAAATGGATCGACACGACCGACATTACCGATGCCAACGCCGCGGAGCATTTAAAAGATGTCGATGGCATCATCGTTCCCGGCGGGTTCGGCACTCGCGGTTGGGAAGGCAAGATTTCCTGTGTGCGGTACGCTCGGGAAAATAATGTGCCGTATCTGGGCTTGTGCCTTGGATTTCAGGCGGCGGTGATTGAATTTGCGCGGAATGTCTGCGGGATCAAAAATGCCGATTCGACCGAAATTAATGCGGATATTAAAGAACCGGTCATCAGCATCCTGCCGGAACAGAAAAAGATTGAAGGGCTTGGCGGCAACATGCGTCTGGGCGGCAGGGATATTGAGCTGAAAAAAGAAACATTAGCTTGGAAACTTTTTGGAAAGGCCTCCAGTGTAAGGCGTCGTTTCAGACATCGTTACGAAGTGGATCCTGAATACATTGCAAAACTGGAAGAAAAAGGACTGGTCTTTTCCGGCAAAGCTCCCAATCAGCCGATCATGCAGATTTTGGAATTGCCGGAGTTGTCTTTCTTTATGGGTACCCAATCACATCCGGAACTGACCAGCCGACCGATGCGGCCGTCTCCGATGTTTGTGGCCCTGGCCGCCGCGGCAAGAAAACGCAAATACGCCGATTCCAACATGGATGAACCCCTGACAGCGGTTGAAAGAGCAGCGAAGTTTTAAACCCACTCAGAAACCACACAGGACACAAAAAAAAGTTGAGGAACGCTTACACTTTGTTTTTGGGGGTCAGGGACGGGAGAAGCTCGGGGTGGTCAACGAGTTGGAGTGTCTGTCGGATGAATTCTTTCCAATGGGGCAGGCGGTGCGTTCTGCGCTGGAGGATGACATTGCGCAGGGTTTTGTAGCTCATGCACCACATGCGGGTCTGGAGGAAGCCCTCGGGCAGTTTCTTCTTGATTTCGATGATGTCCTTTTGCCGGGCGGCTTCGTGAATCCATTGGAGCGTCTGGACTGAGCATGAATTCGGTTCAAAATTATCTGCGATAAAGGCCTCAACGCCGGCGGCATCGTTCATGTCCACAGCGAGCAGTTCGGCGGTCAGGGTGTGCATGGTGCTTTCGGACTGCTTGCTGCTGAGGCGAAACGTATCGGCCTCCTGCCACCAATACCGCGGGGCACGGACATCCAGCCAGAGGATCATGCTTTCGAGAAACTTGTTGTGCCCGCCGTCCAGGCCGGCCAGTTTCTCCGCGACCACGCTCATTTTCTCGGTTTCCTGCTTTTTATTATGCGCAAGCCCCCGCATCGCGGCCTCATAACCCGCCTCATCCACTTTTTCGACGTTGATATAAAATGAATCCATAAAAGGTGTCTCCGTTTGACATATATCCTTAACGCAATTCATGGGGATTTTAGGCGGAGTTTGACGAGGTGTCAAGATTTTATAAATTCCTCCTCGATTCGTCTTAAATAATTAGTCTTGTCAAACGTCCGTATGCCGGATATATTGCAAATAGACAGGTTTTGTTATGGGTTCAAGGATGAAATAGGGCCGAGAGAAACAAATTCAAAGAAAGCTGGTTTTATGAATTTCAGGATGGAAAAAGATTCGCTGGGAGAAATCAAGGTTCCTGAAAACGCTTATTATGGTGCCCAAACCGCACGGTCACTGGAAAATTTCAATATCGGCACCGAAATCATGCCGCTTGAGGTGGTCCGGGCGTTTGGTATATTGAAAAAGGCCGCCGCTTTGGTCAATTGCGAACTTGGGCTGCTGGCCGAAGATAAGGCCAAGCTGATCGCCGCCGCGGCTGATGAAATCACTTCAGGAAAACTCGATGACCAATTTCCCCTGCGAGTGTGGCAGACCGGCAGCGGCACCCAAACCAATATGAACGTCAACGAGGTCATCGCCAACCGGGCCATTGAAATGGCAGGCGGCGTCATTGGCAGCAAAACGCCGATTCACCCCAATGACCATGTCAATATGTCGCAGTCGTCCAACGATACGTTCCCGACGGCCATGCATATTGCGGCGGCTACGGCGATACAACAAAAATTATTGCCTGAAGTCGAAGCGTTATACGCAGTAGTACACAAGAAAAGTCAGGAATTTGCGGGTATCGTCAAAATCGGCCGCACCCATTTAATGGATGCGGTGCCGCTGACACTGGGACAGGAATTTTCCGGCTACGCAGAACAAATCCACCGCGGCCGGCAGCGGATTGAGCAATGCCTGCCCCGGCTGTATGAACTGGCCATTGGCGGTACTGCCGTCGGAACGGGCTTGAATACGCATCCGGAGTTTGCTGAAAGGGTGGCGAAAAAGATTGCTGAATTGACGGGGTTGCCGTTTGTCAGTGCCCCGAACAAATTTGAAGCCTTGGCTGCTCACGATACGCTCGTCGAAACCAGCGGGGCGTTGAAAACGCTGGCCGTGTCGCTGAATAAGATTGCCAACGACATCCGCTGGCTCGGTTCCGGGCCGCGCTGCGGCATCGGTGAACTCCGTCTGCCCGCCAACGAACCCGGCAGCTCCATCATGCCCGGCAAGGTCAACCCCACCCAGTGCGAGGCCTTGACCATGATCGCCGCCCAGGTCATCGGCAACGATACCACCATCGCAATGGCGGGCGCCTCAGGCAATTTTGAACTCAATGTTTACAAGCCCGTTATTATCTATAACCTGCTCCAGTCCATTCGACTGTTGGCGGACGGGTGTAAAAGTTTCGGCGAAAGATGTATCGCCGGCCTGGCGGCCGATAAACAAGTGATTGATGCCTATGTCCACAATTCCCTGATGCTGGTCACGGCCCTCAGCCCGCATATCGGCTACGATAAAGCCGCCCAGATTGCCCATGAAGCACATCATAAAGGCACCACGCTCAAGGACGCCGCTGTTTCTTTGGGCCATTTAACGGCTGAACAATTTGACAAGATTGTCGTGCCGGAAAATATGATCGGCCCGTGAACGGTAAATAAAACCACGAAGGACACGAAGAGCACGAAGGTTTTTGGGTTTGTAAGAGTTCAAGCTTCAGCTCGTTCATTTTGCACTGAAAGTGCAAGCTAACTTAGCCCAGGGCACCGCCCTGGGTTCGGAGCCCAAGGTATTCCACCACGCCCTGTAAGGGCAGTGTAATTGGCGGCAGGTGTTACGTTGCCCTTTCAGGGCGTAATTTTGTGGGGGTGTTCCCATACCCAGCCCGATGGGCTGGGCTATAATACACAGGCCCTTCAGGCCAAACATGGAATTATCCATTTTCATCCGCGTGGGCTCCCGCGCTTTTAATTTTTTGCTGTTTTTTGTGACAGCGTATTGGTTTATCTTTAACGTGGCTTGCCACGGGGGATGCGGAACAACAGCGTGAGGGCGCGAGCCCTCCGATAAAACGCTAACGACTTATGGTAACGCAATCGGGGAGCTTCCCGCTTCGTTGAAACTACGCAGGACAAGTGCGCCACCGCGCTTTTGCAGCGATCCCTACACCTTTTATTCGACCCTACGGTCTTGCTTGGCCGCCAGGTTCATTTGCGACAACCCGGAGTCGACATTACCATCCCCGCCGGGATTTAACATTTGGTTCAGTTCTTAGTTCTTAGTTCGTAGTTCGTAGAACTGATGCAATGTTCGGTTACTTAAATGGCGTTTGCCATCGGCGGTCCCCGTTGTGGTCTTCTTTTACTGGTTCGGTTATAGTTGATCGATCAGTGAACCCTTCAGGGTTGTAAATTCCGCGAGTGAATCCGCTTTACAGCCGAAATCCTACATGGCCGCGCAGAACGGGCATTACAATCGTGACGGGCTATTGTTACTGAACAGAGGGAAGGGCGTTGCAGCCCTCGTACGATAACCGCGACACATCCACTCCGGCAAGGTTCTTTTCAGTTCATAGTTCGTGGTTCGTAGTTCATAGATTAAAAAGCAGGTGTTCGGAATAGTGTGCTGCGGGTTGCGAGACGGGAACCACAGGAGAATAAACCCCCTCCCCGCTTCGCGGTACTCCCCCTTCGCAGGGGGAGAGCTTTTGTTTTTTTTGTTCGTTATTTACTTGTCAAAGACCAACCAACCCTGTCGAGGGTTGGCAATCCCTCTTTTACAAACTGCCGGTCCGGAATTCTGCCGGCGTTAACATTTTACGCAAACGCAATCGGGCAGCTTGCGCTGCCGCGCTGTTGCTCGGGGCATTTTATTTGCCCCTCCGTACATGGGGACGAACCTGCGCTTTTTGTTCCAAATGGCGAAATGGCGACCGGGGTGTAAATTGATAAGTACTTGTGAGGGCAGGGGATAAAAAAATTTGTTTTTTTGGATTTTTGGGTTTTACCCCCCTGCGCTTTTTGTACCAAATGGCGATTTGGCGAAGGGACTAAACGCAAAGGACGCTACAGATGCAAAAGACGCAAACGTTGGAAATTTAGATATTTTTTATGGGCGGACGGGCACGGGCTTTCACGGGCGGATGCGTTTTTGGGGTAAAATTATTGACAGGAAGGGGTGGGTTTTGTAGAATGGGGGCAGTTGCGGCGAGGACTTTCGGGCTGCTGGAAAACAAATGTATTTATTTGCAGGGAGATTTCAGAATGAGGCAGGGTTTTCTTTTTTGTATCATCGCAGCAGTCGTTTTCTGTGCCCCGGTCTTCGGTGTCGGCGGGGATATGGGCGGGGCCGATCCGAACGGCTCGCCGGAAAAGCCCTACCTGATCGAGGACTTAGCCGACTTTGACACCTTCGCCGACCCGAACAACGCCGCAACCTACTGGGCCGCCGGCGTCCATACCAAACTCATGACCGACATCGACCTGTCCGGCAGAACCTACCAAACCGCCGTCATCGCACCGGACACAAGTGGGGATTTCGGCTTTCAGGGAACATATTACTCCGGTGTTTTTGATGGTAATAATCTTCCCATTAGCAACTTAACTATCTCGATAAGCAACACAGGCGATTATTATTATGCTCTATTTGGTAAGATTGGCGAAACTACGGCAAGCATCGAAAACCTTGACATTGAAAACATGTCTGTCGTAAACGGAAGTACATCAGATTATATTGGGGGATTGGTGGGGTTCAATGACTCTGGTTCTATTACAAATTGTAGTTGGAATGGCACTATCAACGGGGGGCATACAATCGGCGGACTCGTAG
>JAOUFG010000040.1 GCA_029858345.1 Phycisphaerae bacterium | reverse complement strand
ATTTCACAGATTTTTTAATCGCCGCTGCCTGAGGCAGCTACCCGTTCATGTTTAACCGGACGTGCTCTAAACGCGTTTATGTGCCATCCGTTCAAACATGCCCGATCCCGGCTGTGCCGGGGCGATTGGTACAGGAAGCTGATTTTGAGATGAACACCGAGGAGATTGAGGGGATGGATTTTGAACCACCCCCGGATCACGTCCGGGGCAAGCTCCATACACGAAAGACACCAGCCTTCGTTATTCTGCTTCGCGTGAAGCTTCTCAGAAACCAACTTCCGTCTTCACTGCGTTTCGACGAGACAAGCTGGCTTGGCAGGCGAAAGGACACGAAATAATAAAACAGTCTTCAGTCCTCAGATTTCAGATTCGGAATCTACCGCAACCTACGCCACGATTGTTTCTTTATGCAGCGGCAGACGGTTCAGGACAAGTTCTTTGAGGTTCACAATCTGGCTGGCATTGTCAAGATCGATTCCCACCAGATGGCCATCTTTGTCGTAATCCAGCACAACGCCGTCTGAAATCACCTTGCTTTCGGCGCTCGGTGTGTCCGACATATCAATATACAATGAATCCGTATCGGGGTAATAGTTCATCTTCATAGCTTAAATCCTCTATCTGGAAACGCATTATGGATCGTTTTCTTATCGCTGAGAGTTACGACTCTAAGAACTCTGCCCTCAAACTGGTCGACCTTGCCCCAGAAGCGATACCGATTATTTCCCTGTTTCTCTACTTTTATCGGATTTTTAATGACCTCAATACACCACTTTTTGTCGATATAAGGCCGTTTTCGAAGCACCTCATTGATAAAATAATTAGTATATTGATAATCCATTATCTTCTGACTCCCGGTTGCTGACTGCCATTATGCAATCTACACTATACAATAATCAATTTGAAGGGGATTTACAAGGATTTTTTGAGACACAGTCGCTCCGCTTCCTACTTCGCTCTTCGAGCTTCCGTCTTCACTGCGTTTCGACGAGACAAGCTGGCCCGGCAGGCGAAAAGCACGAAAAACACGAAATGAAGCACCTTACTTCGCAATTCTGCTTCGCATGAAGCTTCTCAGAAACCAGCTACGAAAGGCAGGCGAATTTACACGAATAAATAAAATAGTCTTCAGCATGTTTGTCCACAGATTTCAGGTCCCTGTTATGAGGCCATCCGTCAAGTGGTAATTTGTTTTTTTGTTCTTTTACATTTTAGTTAGCTTTCGCACTTTTGAAAAGTACAAAATCGGCTTTTACGGCACCAAAAAGGGGGTTTTGAATTAATGCCACTTTCGGAAAAAGCCCCGAAAGTGCTCAGTAACCCGTAGTCCTCTCTGTAACTGTCTCAATTTTACAAAAATCACCCCATTCTGTCAAGAATCTTCTCTTTTTGCGGCAATAAACCGCTCCACAAATGTGCGGATGGAGGGGAAGGCGAAATGGTCGAGGTCAATCGATTCCGGCGGGAGGAATATGGCCTGTTCGATATCATCCAGCGCTTTCATCATCGAAAAATCGGCCACGTGGCAGATGAACGCCATGTCCAGCGTGGAGTAGGTTACCCCCTTGTAGGTGTATTCATTCGGGGCTGAGCCGAAATAGTCCATCGAGGCAACATCCAGATTCAGTTCCTCGAAAATCTCGCGGGCCAGGGCGTGTTCGGCGGTCTCGCCGGGGTCGATGAATCCGCCGGGCAGGTCCCAGCTGCCCTTGCCGGGGTCGGCGGCCCGTACCGTCACCAGCAGCTGGCCGGCGTCGTTGGCAATCAGCCCGGCCACCGCCGCGGCGGGGTTGAAAAAGTACTCAAACCCGCACTCGCTGCACACAATCGACTTGGGCGAACTGGGTTTTAGTGCCCGGGCCGAACATTTTGGACAATATATGAATGTTTTGGGTATTGACATAGTTTATCGCTTTCCCGAGTCCTTTTTATACCCTTCAGGGTAGTAAATTCCCGCGGGTTAATTCGTAACTTACGCCCGAAGGTGATCCCGGATCAAGTCCGAGATAAACTCCGCCGCGCAGAAACGGGAATTTTCAATCGTGATCTGTTTATATACCCGGCAGTGTCCGGAATCAAGCCGTTTTCATCCGAACCCGCCCTGCGAGCGCAAAAGAAAAGCAGCGGGAAGGAGGAACCCGCTGCTCTTTTCCAGGTAGAAGTACCTGGCATTAGAAGGAGGAGGAGGGTAATGTTTTTATTTTCTAAGTCTATTACGAACCGTAAACGCCCCCAGTTCGAAAATTATACTACAAAAAAATAAAAATTTATGCAAGACATTTTTTGAGAAAATATAGTGGTCACGATTGAAAATTCCCGTTGGGTCGCGGCTATGTAGAGTAATGACCGTAAGTTACGACTTTGCTCGCGGGTCCCGATCTTCTTGCGGATCTTGCCCTGAAGGGTATAAAAACGGCCCGCCGTGATGACGGGCCGTTCTATTGGCAGGCAGTAATAGTATCCTTAAGGAGAAAGGAAGATGATTTTTATTCTTAAAAGAGCACTGTCTAATACGCACTCGGAAAGTCCGGGTTCAAAGAATTATCAGGAAACGGGCAAAACTCGACAAATCGGTCATAACTCTTATTTCTGAAACAACTTAAGATATCCCTTCCGGATCTGTTCGTTCAAATCAAGAAAATGGCACCCGGATTATCGCAAAAAAAACCAAAAAAATATTCCCAGTGTTCTTTCGTAACTTATTTATTAAAAAGAGCTTATGTTTACGCCACCCGGTTTTCCTTGAATCCGATCCCGATTGGCGGTATAATACGCTTAATAAACAAATGGCTTCGGTCATGTGGGTGAATGAGAAAAATGCTTTTGGGGAGTAAACAATGAAAAAGTATTACCTCAAGTTCTGGGTGCCGTTTATCGCCAATAAGAAGCGGATCCTGATTTTAGCCATTGCCAGCTATGTAGCCATGTGCTAAGCAAAAGCAAGAAAGCATAAAACACCATCCGTAAAACGCCGGTATGCCAACGCCGGCGTTTTTCTTTGCGCTCAAGTGAAAGATTTCAACCACGAATAAGCTATGTAACCGGAGCCTCCGGTTTGGGTTATAATGCGGGGTCGTAGAAACGCCCCAATTTTTAGTCGTGGTCGTAAAACGCCACATTAACCTTTTTTCCAGGAGGCTCCTAATGGACAAGTATATCGGATTAGACATGGATTGCAAGAAGACAGTTGGTTATGCGATTGTTCCCGGCCGCAGCGAACGCTCGGCCACCTTCGGCCCGGATCTCGAGTCGATTCGTCGTTATTTACGGCAGGAACGCCAAGGCGGCTATCGGGTCCACGCCGCTTTTGAGGTCAGCGGTCAGGCGGGATTTTTGTATGATGCGTTGGTTGACGAAGTGGATTCGCTGCATGTAGCGAATCCGTCCAAAATGACGTGGATTTACCGCACCGCCAAGAAGAATGATCGCATTGACGCCCGCAAGATGGCGGTGCTGCTGAGTATCAACGAACTTCCCACGGTGTACATGCCGTCCAAAGAAGTCCGTCAATGGCGACAGACCATTCTGCATCGGCAAAAGATCGTTCGGGATATCGGTCAGGTCAAAAACCGGATTCGGGCCGTGCTGAAGTCGGAAGGCCACAGCAAACCGGTCCATCGGGGCGGTTGGTGGAAGTGTGTCAATCGCCTGTGGATGGCCCGGTTGTGTGACGAACAGGATGTTTCTGATATGTTATGGCGGCTGCATCTGCGGAATCTGTTGGATGAATTGGCTCTGCTGGAAGTCCAGCGGGATCGCGTAACAGCTTATCTGGATGCCTACTTGGCGAAACAGTCCGGTGCGAGGTTGCTGATGAGCATTCCGGGGGTCGGTCCCCGTACCGCCGAAGCGGTGCTGGCTTACACGGACGATGTCAATCGGTTTGACAATTACAAGCAGTATTGTGCCTACTTTGGCGTGACGCCAAAACTGGACGAAAGCGGTTCGGTCCGTCGTTTGGGCCATATTAGCAAGCAAGGCCCCAGCGTGGTTCGCTGGGTTCTGTGTGAAAGCAGTTGGAAGGTGGCGCGGTATTGCCCGGGGTTAAAGGCCTTTTATGAACGCGTCATGGCCGGTCAGCCAAGCCGGAAAAAGATTGCGATTGTCGCGGTGATGCGAAAGCTGCTGTGCATCATGCGGGCCATGCTGACCACGGGTGAATTATTCAATCAAAAGCTCCTTCAGGACGTGTTAAAAGCAGCTTAGGGATGGTTCAGGAAGACGGGACATGCGAAAGGATCCTGGTCAAGTGTAAATGGGAGTTCGCCATCGGCGAAGATCCCGTCACGAAGAATAGGACCTTTCGGCCGTATACAGTTTGATGTGCCGCCCGGTTGGGGTGAGCACGAATAGGAGTTTGGGCCGTTGAGCCTGAGAGCGTCCCGTCTTTGGGGTCCTCGACCCCTGATTTAGGTGAAGGGGTCTGCGGCCCCAAAGACTACAGGTGTGAAAAATGAAAATAAAAAAACGAAACTTTTAACTTGAACGGCTCCGGTTCATAGGATTTCCACGAATATTTATAATTGGTGTTCATTCGTGGTTCCTGATTTTAATGCAAATGATACACGCCGCCGCCGCAACCAAAGACGGCCAGTGACCGAAGCGGCTGAAAAAGGTCCTGTTTTTGTAAACGGGGACATCGGCGATGACATAGCCGGGACCGGAGCGGTAGTGGTCATGCTGAGTCAATACTTCGCCCCTTGCGGAAATCGCCGCGCTGATGCCGCACGCGGCGCCGCGGGCAATGCCATAGCCGCACTCAATCGTCCGGGCCCGTACCGCCTGGAGGTGCGCATCTTTGATCGTCCACCAGTCAGCCGTCGGGCACAAAAGAATGTCTGCCTTGAGGTCGCCGTAGTACCGTGTCAGCTTGCTGAAATTGTCATCCTGGCAGATCATCGCCCCGACGGTCAGCCCGTCAACTTCAAACGTCTTTAAGACGCCATCGCCTTTCTTTCCCGGTTCATACGGCGTTAGGTAGGTCTTAGTGTACTGGTGCACAATCTCCCCTTCCGGCGACATAAAAAAGATACGGTTTTCGTCGTCGGTGACATGGAAATAGCCGACCACCAGCCAGAGATCATTGGCGCGGGCAACCGTTGCGAATTCCTCAATCCGCTCGTCCCATTCGTGCTTGGCCAGATAGAACCCCATCTCGCCGGTGGTGAAAATGCGGGCGCCCTGTGCAGCGGCTTCTTTGGCGGGTCCAACGAACAATTTCTCAAAACCGGCCCGTTCATTCGGGTTGGGGCCTTCGCTGCGGTCATCAAACACCCACCCCGCCGCGGCAACCTTGAGCGAGCCGGCTGGTTTTTGAAGCCAGATGATCGTATTCGCTCCGGCCAGTAAAAGTATGACAAAAGCTTCGGCAATGCCGATCTTCAGATACTCGCCCCATGGCTCAACGGCATCGGCGGAAGGGGACAAGCGGTTTAATTTGGTGAACATCACAATGACATGCGCCCACAAACCCTGCAATATCCCGATCGCAAACAGCACACCGCTAATGCCGGTGATCGAGATAAACTGAATCAGGAAAGGATACGCCGTCCAGCTTCGTGCGAAAGACTGCGCCATCCCCCAGATGGGTACGGCTGTAAAGTTAATCCAGTCGAGGATGTACCACACCGCCCCGACGGCCAGCGGTCCGAGGACCGGGTGCCGCGGCAGAAAATACGCGATTGAAATGCAGAGGGTAATCAGCAGAATCGTCATCCACACCAGCAAAATAACCGTAATCGGAATCGGCATCCGCAGATATACCATCTGCGGAATCGTGTACATAATTCCCATATACAATCCCGCCAGCGCCGCCCATCGCGGCCTCTTATCTCGCAGAGCCAGCAACATCACAGGAACCAAGGCGATCAATTGCAGCACACATAAATATCCAACGAACTGCCCCGCCGCCAACAACAATCCCCCAACGACTCCGGCCAAACGGTATGGATTTAAGTTCGCCTTCACGGCAACCTCCCTTTATGCTATGAATACGGTTTATTTAATTTTCCTCGTCAGCTATTCCTGTTATCGGCGTGCCATCTTTCATGTATCTTTTTGGCAGCGATAGCTTATAAGGGTCATGTTTTTCCGGGACGTTTGCAATGCCTGTTTTACCATTGATTTTATAACCATAACTTCGCACCAGAGATGGTTTTCTTTTTCCAAGTCCAAACATGACATAATAGCTTGTGGAATCGGCATACAATGAAACCATGAATTTCCCTGGCGGCAACGATTGAATCACCTGACTGGGTGAAACATTAAATCCTTCCGGGGTTGCAACATCTTTAAGCAGGGGCCGAAAGTTGGTTCTCCGTATTAGCCCCCGTTTTGCTCTTTGCGGCCATAGAAGACGCACGGCATCTTTAGTGTCTTCAGTTTCTTCACCGAAAGAAAAAATTGAAGGGGAATAATTGTAATCAATGGTACACGAAGAACAAAAGCACAAAACCAAGAAGATAAACCCAAATCGTTTCATTTCATTCTCCAATATAAGATGATATTTCTAATTTAGCTATTTACCAAACATTATTCAACACCTGCTCGATTCACATAAACGCGGATCATTTCATTCAGAAACAGCCGCCGGATCGCATCATGGCCGCGGATATTGGGGTCTTCGAGGATGGGGGCGTACCAGAAAGTGGGGTCGTCTTTGTGGTAATGCTTTCGCCACGGTTCATCGCAGTGGATGCCGTGTCCTAAAAATGGCCTGTGGATATCAACCCGGTGGACATTGGGATATTTTTCGCACAATTCAGCAATTTTTTCATTTGCCAGTGCCAGCACTTTGACGCAAGCGGGCCACCGATGCATCATCATGGTCTGCGGATCGCCCACACCGTCGGTTGGATCGTAGATGTTGGCAAAGAAGATGTCACACCCGCCCGGGAATTTCTCCATCAGTCCCGACAACAAAGTATCCAGCCGCCCTTTTAACAATTCGCACCATTCTTTCGCCTGCTTGTATGTACATCCATACATTGCATCATGCCGCGGCTCGCTCCGGCCATAATCATGGATAAGGTCGTTCCCACCGGACGTTAAAACAATAATACCCTGAACATTTTCATCATATTTTGGGATTTTCGGCAATTGAAAATCAATATGCTCCTGTGAGACTGTAAAATCGACAGCAATATTTCTTGCTTTCAGATTCGGAAAAACGGCGGACAGATCCCGGCCTTGCATATCCGGGTGCTGTGTGTTGTGGTTTTGCTTGAGCAGATTGAAATAGCTTAATCCGCCCGGCCCGCCGTATCCGCGGGTGATGCTGTCGCCGACGCCGAGAAATACAACTTTCTGATTGCCCCATTCGGCCTCAAAAGGTTCAGCAGCAACCGGCGGCCCGGCGGGACCTGTGCCCTCCGGTCGAATACGTAGGGCATTATAAAACCGCCAGCCCGCATAACCGACAAATGTGAGGATGATCAAAAAGATAAGTCCAATAACACGCCATCTCAGCTTGTACCATTTCACTTTGGGTTTCATTTTTGTCTCCTTTCCGTTTTGTAAATAAGAATAATAAGGATAAGTCCACTTCCGATACATAAAGCTTTCCACATCAGCAGCCATACCGGTTCCCACCATGCACCGGTTTTGATCTCAACAAAATCAGATATGCCAAAAAAAGTGAGAATGAATAAAAGTAGTATTTTATGCTTTAATTGGATTTGACTGAAAAATACGGATCCGATTCCTAATCCGACCCACCAAATCCCCTCGATGAGATTAAAAACGAAATGTATGCTCCCAAAATTCATCCTGCCAAATTCCTACCCAAAGAACCTGTCTACTAATATATAGTTTATATATAAACAAAATGTTCAAAATTTTTTATAAATTCTTACGGAGTTTCTCACAGGCCGAAATAAGTTGCTTGAGGTCGGCTTTAGTCAGGACACTCATTGCTTTGCGAACCTCTTCATCATAGGGTGGATTGGCTTTGTCCAGCAGTTTTAGCCCCTTTGGTGTGAGTTGGATCATATTATAGCGGCGGTCTTCGGCGGGGCTTCGCTGAACCATGCTGATTTTTTCCAGCCGGTCCACAAGCCCGGTGATGTTGGCGCGGTTGACCATCATCATCTCGCTCAGCCGGGCCTGGCTGAGGCCCTCGTCGCCGCCGTGGTATTTAATCAGCATCATCAGGTTAAACTGCACGTCTGTCAGTTCGTAAGACGACAAGAAGTCCGCGGCGTGCTTTTTGAGGCAGATGCTGGTGTAGTACAGGTTCAGCAGCGCCTCGTGGGCGACGCTGATAAAATCCTTACGGAGTTTGAGTTCTTCTTTGAGACCCATAAAATCGCGCCTTTTTGTTTATACATAAACTATATATCTATATATCGTAAAAGTCAAGCCCAATTCATGAAAAAAATCCTGCTGACCGTGTTTGTTTAGTTCGGACTGCCGGAATCGGAGGATTGGCCGTATTGGCGAATCATCTCAGCGATTTCCAGACGACCCTTTTGCGCGGCAAAGTCGGCGGCGGTGTCGCCGTCGACGTCTTTGAGTGTTGTGTCGGCCCCGGCTTTGAGCAGTCGTTTCACACTATCGGCGTGACCCTCGGCGGCGGCGAACATCAGGGCGGTCCATTTTTCGTTGTTGTCGATGATATTGACCTTGGCGCCTTTATCAATGAGCAGTTGGACCGTTTCAGGAAACGGCCCGCTGGACGCATACATCAGCGCCGTGCGGTTAATGCCATCAACCGCATTGACATCCCCTCCGTAATCGATCAGCATTTCGACAACATTGGTATGGCCGTTGAAGGCGGCCAGCATCAGGGCGGTTCGGTTTTGACCGTCCAGAGTGGTCGCGTCGGCCGGCACACCGGCAACCAGTTCCGCTTCGACGGCTTGGATGTTCCCGGTCAGGGCGGCCTCAAAAAAGGCCTCTGTGGGCTGTTTGGGGGGTGTTTTTTTCGGTGATTCCGGTTGAACAACTTCCGGTTGGGCTGCTTGAGGGGGTGCTTCGGCGGCCGGTTCATTTTTGGATTTGCAGCCGTATACGGATAAAACAAGACTTGCGATTATACAGTAGACATAACGGTGTTTCATGATTGATCTCCGATTTCCTGTTGATGTTTGATTTCCATGTCGATGGCGTAGATGTATTTTTGGGTGCGGTAAACGACCGTGATGATCCCCAGCCAGAAGGCGATAAAGAGGTAAACAATCGATTTTTCAATCCAGCCGGTGCCGAAGAGGGTGATCGCGGTATTGACGAGCATAAAATACAGCCGCATTTCGGTCGGGCCGGTGGCCAGGTAGGTGATCTTGAACTGGTTGGTCGCGCCGAAGCCGAGAAAGGCGTTGACCATCAGGCAGCCCATGCCCAGCGACATGAACCACAGTAACTTGTTATGCAGGCCCTCGAACAAAAAGGACCAGCCGATGAAGACCGCGCACATAAATACGAAGTCCAGAAAATGGTCCATGTAGAAGCCCCACTTGATAAGCCCCTCATTGCGGGCACGGCCGATAGCACCGTCGAAACAGTCGGTAAACCACTGCATAAAGATCATCAGCGATGAAAGCCACAACCAATGCCGATTACCGGTACGGCCGGCCAGCATCCCGAAACCGATTACGCCAAGGATCCATAGCACCGTCATCATCGTCAGCAATCGGGAGGTCGTCCACGCCGGAAATTTCGGCGCCAGCCACAGGATGAACCGCTTTTCCGGCGCCGATAAGAGGGTTTTCATGGGTGCTTTTTTGTCGCAGCCGGTTGCCTTTTCATCCATTGAGTTTATTCCTTGCTGAATTTTGCGGCGAGCAGGTTGTAGAGCCAGGCGAAAATCAGTCCGCCGAGGCCGGCATCGACGAATCCCCAAACGGCTCCGATGAGCGAGCCGACGGGTGTCATGGTGTAGCCGGGATACATGCGGTTGAGGCAAGTGGGTTCAGGGGTGCTGCCTTCCAGCAGAATCAGCCACCAAGCCAGGAAACACAGACCGAAGCCCCAGATCAAGCCGCAGGTTAGTGCAAATGCTTTTACGTTCAGTTTCATCGGTGCCCCCTTTCGTATTTAAGTTCCTTTTTTTGCCTTAAACCATCTCCATTTTAGCCCGAAAAGAGGGATTGGCAATAAGAATTGTGAAATTCGGCTTGCATATTGAGGGTGAATTTTCGTATACTAAGGCATCATGAAGCAGAATCGTGGACAAAACATTGTGATTTCAGTCGTTTTTGGCGGTCTGCTCTTGCTGCGCCCCTGCGGCGCATAAACTACCCTACATATCCCTAAAAACACCAATTTTCCAATTTCCAGTGGATTTTTGCGCGTTTTTTGCGCATAATAGTCCGCTTACTTTATGTAAAAATGGAGAGATTCTATGTCTTCTGAAAAAGTGATGATATTTGATACGACGCTGCGGGATGGTGAACAGGCAGCCGGCAGCCGGCTTGATGTGCGTGAAAAACTCGAGATCGCGCGTCAGCTGGCTCGCTTAGGTGTGGATATTATCGAGGCGGGTTTTCCGATATCGTCTCCGAAAGATTTTGAAGCGGTCGAGTTGATTTCCAAAGAGATTGACGGGCCGGTGATCTGCGGGCTTTCCCGTGCGGTCGCGGCGGATATCGATATGTGCGGCAAGGCACTGGCTAAGGCCAAACGCAGCCGGATCCATACCGGATTGGGCGTGTCGGATATTCATATCGCCGGAAAGTTCAGCGATGAAAAGTACGGCAAAACGCTCGGCGAAAAAAAGGCCAAGGCGATTGAAATGGCGATTGCCGCAGTAAAATGCGCCCGCCAGTACACCGATGACGTGGAATTTTATACCGAAGATTCCGGCCGGGCCGAACCGGCATATCTGTACGAGATACTGGAAGCGGTCGTTGACGCGGGCGCGACGGTATTGAATATTCCGGACACGACCGGTTACGCGATTCCTTATGAATTCGGCAAGCTGATCGCCAGCATTCGCGAGAAAGTTCCGAATATCAACAAAGCCGTTATCAGTGCCCATTGTCATGATGATCTTGGAATGGCGGTGGCCAACTCGCTGGCGGCTGTGCGGAACGGCGCCCGGCAAGTGGAATGCACGATCAACGGCATCGGCGAGCGCGCCGGTAACGCAGCAATGGAAGAAGTGGTCATGGCAATCCGAACGCGGCAGGATTTCTTTAATGTGGATACGGGGATACGGGCCAGCGAATTTTGCCGGACCAGCCGAATGGTTTCGGACATGCTGGGCTTTATGGTGCCGGCGAATAAGGCGGTGGTCGGCAGGAATGCTTTCGCGCACAGTTCGGGGATCCATGTGGATGGCGTTTTGAAGAAACGCGAGACGTACGAGATCATGAAGCCGGAAGATGTGGGCGCCCAAAAGACCAAGGTGGTTCTGACGGCGCGGACGGGACGGCATGGGCTTCGTCATCGTCTTGAGGAGATGGGCTATACGCTGTCGAAATCAGAGCTTGACCATCTTTATGAGCGGTTTTTGGTTATTGCGGACAAGAAAAAGGAAGTCTTCGATGAAGATATTGCGGCACTGATCGGCGACGAGGTTCGTACGGTCGATCAGACGTACCGCCTGGAATATCTGAATGTGACCAGCGGCACGGGAACACTGCCGACGGGTGCCGTGAAGGTCGTGACCCAGGACGGCCGGGTGCATCAGGCAGCGGCCTGTGGTGACGGACCGGTGGATGCAGCATACGAAGCGATTCGGTTGGCGACGGGACAATCGCCCAAGCTGGATAATTATAATATCCGGGCAATTACCGGCGGCAAAGAAGCCATGGGCGAAGCGACTGTTCGCATTGAGAATGAAGCCGGGCGGACATTTGTCGGGCGGGGTGTTTCGACGGATATTATCGAAGCCAGCGCCAAGGCGTATGTCGATGCCATTAATAGGATGGTTGCTGTTCAAGCAGATGACACGGAAACAAAAGCGGAAGTTTAACTTAACCGCGGATTTCGCGGATTATCGCGGATTTTTATAAAATAAAGAAAATGATTCAATGGCAGAATCTGATTTGCTACATGCTGATTTAACGCACAAGATTATCGGTGCCGCAATGGAAGTTCATCGCACGCTTGGTACCGGTTTTCTTGAGGCGGTATACGAAGATGCATTGGCCGTTGAATTGAGGTTGCAAGGTATTTGTTACGAGAAGCAAAGACCCTTGTGTGTTTTTTATAAAGGACATAAAGTCAGAGATTACATTTGTGACTTTCTCGTTGAGAATACGGTATTGGTTGAGCTGAAAGCAATCAAAAGGTTGACAGTAACAGAAGAGTCGCAACTATTGAACTATTTAAAGGGAACCGGTTTAGAGTTGGGTTTGCTGATAAATTTTGGCGAAACTTCTCTTAAATACAAAAGATTTATTAAAACCAATCCGTGTAAATCCGCGAAATCCGCGGTTTTATAAATTGGGATCGAAACGGAGACGACAATGTCAATGACGATAACAGAGAAAATTTTAGCGCGGGCCGCGGGCAAGGATCATGTCAAGGCCGGTGAATTGGTCAATGCGAATGTCGATATGATTATGTGTCATGATGTCACGACACCGCCGGCGATCTCGATGCTGAAGGAAAAGGGCATCGATAAAGTATTCGACCCGGAGAAGATCGTGGTAACACCGGACCATTTTCAGCCGGCCAAGGATATTAAAAGTGCCGAACTGCATAAGCGGTTGGATAGCTGGGCCAAGGCGAACAAGCTGCCCTACTATTACAAACTCGGGCGTGCGGGCGTGTGCCATGCACTCTTGCCGGAACAGGGCCACATTCGCCCCGGTGAGGTCATTGTCGGCGGGGACTCGCATACGTGTACGTATGGTGCATTCGGCGCATTTTCAACCGGGATTGGCTCGACGGATTTAGCCGCGGCGATTGCCACGGGCATCCTTTGGTTCAAGGTGCCGGCGTCGATGCGGTTTACGCTGACCGGTTCGTTTAGCAAAGGCGTTTACAGCAAGGACGTGATCCTTGAGGTCATCCGCCGGATCGGGACCGATGGCGCTTTGTATAAGGCAATGGAGTTCGTCGGCCCGGCACTCAAAGAAATGACGATGGAAGCCCGCATGACGATCACGAATATGGCGATCGAAGCGGGCGGCAAGAACGGAATTATCGGTTTTGATGAAACCACGAAGGCCTATCTGGATGGCCGTCTGAAAGGCAAGACCGACTATACTGTGTTTGAATCGGATGCGGATGCGGACTATGTGCATGAAGATACGATCGATTGCTCGGCACTGGAGCCGATGGTGGCATTTCCGAATCTGCCGAGTAACGGCAAGCCGATCGGCGAGTGCGCCGGCGAAGCGATGGATCAGTGTTATATCGGAAGCTGTACGAACGGGCGGATCGAAGATTTGAGAATCGCGGCTGGTATCATCAAAGGCAATGAGGTCGCCATTCGCACCATTGTCGTGCCCGCTACGCCGGAAATCTGGAAGCAGGCGATTGATGAAGGGCTGGCGGAAATCTTTTATGACGCCGGCTGTGTGGTCAGCGCCCCGACCTGCGGTGCGTGCCTTGGCGGGTTCATGGGAATTCTCGCCGAGGGCGAAAAGTGCGTCAGCACGACCAATCGTAACTTCGTGGGCCGAATGGGGCATCCCAAGAGCGGCGTGTACCTGGCCAGCCCGGCAACGGCCGCGGCAAGCGCAGTTGAAGGTAAATTAGCGGATCCGAGAAATTATTTATAAAGGAAACCACGGATTTCGCGGATTTTCACTGATGAAATTTAAGTAATAAATCCGCGAAAATCTGTGAAATCTGTGGTTAATAATACAGGAGAATGAAATATGGCGAAGGCACATGTTTATAAACGGGATCATGTCAATACGGATGAGATCATTCCGGCGCGGTATCTAAATACCGACGACGTGGCGGAGTTGGCGACGCATTGCATGGAAGACCTGGATACGGGCTTCATGGCCAAGTGTCAGCCGGGCGATGTGATCGTTTGCGGCGACGATTTTGGCTGTGGATCCAGCCGGGAGCACGCCGTGTGGGCGATCCAGGGCGCCAAGATCGGTGCGGTGATCGCGCATTCGTTCGCGCGGATTTTTTACCGCAACTGCATCAACTGCGGGTTCTATCCGATTGAACTGCACGGTGCATTAGATAAAATCAATGATGGTGACGAGTTGGCAGTTGATTATAAAGCAGGTACGATTGACAATAAGACGCAGGGTACCAAGATCGAGTTTACACCCCTGCCGGACTTCGCGCTCGAGATCGTCAATGACGGTGGTTTACTGGAACATATCGTCAGGAAAAAATAACCGCAGATTACACGGATTCACACGGATTATTTTTTATAATAATTTAATCCGCGTGAATCTGCGAAATCCGTGGTTAAGGATAATATGAACCGATGAAACAGCGGGCTCCGAGGAACAGGACAATTGAATTGACGCCGGAAGAGATTGCGGCGTATTCCAAACGTCTTGAGACGCTGGATCAGTGTGTTTGCTGTGATGAGATTGCCAACACGACGATTTGGCAGGACATGCAGGAGGCGTGTCGGCACCTGCCAAAAGGATTTGCGGATTTGTTGTTTCTCGATCCGCCCTATAACCTGAATAAAGCGTTTAATGGAAAGAAATTCAAAAAAGGATCGCAGGAACGATACGCGGCGATGTTGGATACATGGCTGGAATCGCTGGTGCCGCTGTTAAAACCGACCGCTTCGGTGTATATATGCTCGGACTGGAACGCCTGCGGAGCGGTCCAGGTTGTCGCGGACAAGTACTTTACGATCCGTAACCGGATTACCTGGGAACGGGAAAAGGGCCGCGGGGCCAAGGCGAACTGGAAAAACTGCTCCGAGGACATCTGGTTCTGTACTGTTTCGCAAGAGTATACGTTCAACGTCGATGCGGTGAAACTGAAACGCCGGGTCATTGCTCCTTATACAAAAGAAAATGGTGAGCCGAAGGATTGGCAGCGGGAACACAAAGGCGATTTCCGTCTGACGGCGCCGCCGAATCTGTGGACGGATCTAACGGTGCCGTTCTGGTCGATGCCGGAAAACACCGACCACCCGACGCAAAAGCCCGAAAAATTACTGGCAAAGATTATTCTTGCCAGCACAAATAAAGGCGACATGGTATTGGACCCTTTTTTGGGGTCTGGGACAACATCGGTTGTAGCCAAAAAGCTCGGTAGGCGATATGTCGGGATCGAGCAGGATAAGACATTTTGCTGTCTGGCCGAAAAACGGCTGGCGCTGGTTGAAACAGATAAAAGTATTCAGGGATACCATGACGGTGTCTTCTGGGAGCGTAATACGAAGTTAAAATAACCGCGGATTACGCGGATTATCACGGATTGGTTTTTATAATTATATATTAATCCGTGGAAATCTGTGAAATCCGTGGTTAATAAAAGCGACGAAAGCAATTGTTTGAATAAAGAAAGGATATTTTTGGAATGAAGACGTACAAGATTGGGATCATGGGCGGGGATGGAACCGGCCCGGAAGTGACCGTCGAAGCGGTCAAGGTCATGGATGCAGCGGCGGCGAAGTTTGGATTTAAGGTCGAAAAGACCGATTACGACTTTGGCGGCGAACGCTATAAAAAGACCGGCGAGACTTTGCCGGACAGCGCGATTCCGGAATTTGAGAAACAGGATGCAATTTTGCTGGGTGCAATCGGTCATCCGGACGTAGCCCCGGGCATTCTGGAAAAAGGGATTCTGCTCAAGGCCCGTTTTGCACTGGACCAGTACATCAACCTGCGTCCGGTCCGTCTGTTCCCGGGTGTCCCCACGCCCCTGAAAGACAAAGGCCCCAAGGAGATCGATTACGTTGTCGTTCGAGAAAACACAGGAGATTTATACTGCGGAGCCGGGGGCTTCACAATGAAAGGAACCCCTCAGGAAACGGCCATCCAGACGTCGATGTATACGCGCTACCAGGTGGATCGCTGCCTGAAGTATGCATTTGAATACACAAAAAAGCACGGTAAGAAGGCCCGCGGTATTGGTGAAGAAAATACACTCGGCCTGGTCGGCAAAACCAATGTGCTGACTTATGTTTACGACCTGTGGGAAAGAGCGTTCCATGAAATGGGCGAAAAGGACTATCCGGACATCCGCCGGGATTACTACCACGTGGATGCGACCTGTATGTGGATGGTCAAGAGCCCGGAATGGTTCGATGTTTTGGTGACCGGCAATATGTTTGGCGATATTATTACCGACCTTGGAGCGATCACGCAGGGCGGCATGGGTATCGCCGCCGGCGGCAACATCAACCCCGAAGGCGTCAGCATGTTCGAGCCCATCGGTGGCTCGGCTCCGAAGTACACCGGCATGGGCGTGATCAACCCGCTGGCCGCAATCTGTGCGATGCAGATGATGCTGGAAACACTTGGCGAAGAAAAAGCCGCCAAGAAAATCGACGAAGCGGTTCGTTATGTAACGGCCAACAAGCTCAAGTCATTGGCTGCTAAACAAATGGGCTACACCACCAGTGAAGTTGGCGATATGGTTGCGGAGTTGGTTGCTGGATAAATATAAACCACGGATTGCGCAGATTTTCGCGGATTAAAATATATATAAAAAATCCGTGTCAATCCGTGAAATCCGTGGTTAATCTTTTTGTCGGAGACGGTTATGCCGGCTAACTTAACGCAGCAGTATTTGAAAGCCGAACAGCGGTATAAGGCCGCCGGCACTGATGAAGAGCGTTTGGATGCGCTGGAGGAGATGCTGCGGGAGATCCCAAAGCACAAGGGGACCGAGCACCTGCAGGCCGACCTGAAAAAACGCCGCAGCAAGCTCAAGGCCGCCATTGAAGGCGGCGGTAAAAAGGCCGGCGGGGGCAAGCATGTCGATGTGTTCCATGTCCCTAAAAGCGGGACCGGACAGGTGGCTCTGGTCGGTATGCCGAACTCTGGAAAAAGCGCCATCGTTGCCGCGATGACAAACGCCCATGTCCATGTAGCCGATTATCCGTTTACGACGGACAAACCCGCGCCCGGCATGGCAAAATACGAAGACGTGCAGATTCAACTGGTGGATGCGCCGCCGATTACGGCCGATTTTGTCCCGCCGGGACTGGTCAATACCTATCGCAACGCCGACATGCTGGCGATTGTGATTGATCTGGCCGGTGCGGTGCTGGAGCAGATGGAGGTATGCACGGCATATTTGGATTCCCATAAGCTGATACTGAATGAAACAAAAACCCCCTCCCTCCTTCGGGGTACTCCCCCTTTGCAGGGGGAGAGCTGTTTGGATCGTGCCACCCATCTGGGACGAAAAACCTTTGTGATCGCGACCAAGGCCGACATTGCACCGGCGGGCACACTGGATACGCTTAAGGAACTGACTGAACGGCCGTTTGAGTATATCGAGGTGTCTGCCGAAACGGGGGCGGGTCTGGATATTCTGATCCAGCGGATTTTCGAGATGCTGGACGTGGTTCGTGTGTATGCAAAAAAGCCCGGCAAGGAGCCGGATATGACCGATCCGTTCACGCTCAAACGCGGCAGCAACGTCCACGACCTGGCCTACTTAATCCACCGGGAACTGGCCGACAAGCTGAAAACCGCCAAGGCGTGGAACAGCCCCAACGCCTACGACGGCCAGAACGTCCCCCGCGAACACATCCTCAGCGACAAAGAAATCATCGAACTGCATTTTGGATAAGAACCAAAAATTCGCAAAAAAAGTCAAGCGGGAAGTTATATTTTCGGGTATCTTGGTTGCTAATGAAAGACGATACAAAGGCAACTTATCAGGAGCGAATTCTCAAGGTCCTTCTGCATATTCAGAACAACTTTTATAAGCCCCTTTCACTGGAAGAGTTGGCAAGTATCGCATGTTTTTCGCCATATCATTTTCATCGGATTTTTCGCGGGATGGTGGGCGAGACGTTGGCCGAGCATGTCCGGCGGCTCCGGCTGGAACGTGCGGCGCAGCTTTTGGGCCAGACCCGACGAAGCATCACCGATCTGGCATTTGAGGCCGGTTATGAAACAGTCGAGTCATTTACCCGTGCCTTCAAGGCCCGTTTTGGTATGGCTCCCAGTGCATACAAAAAAGCCAACGGCTTGCAGGCCGTTTCAAAACTGCCGGATTTGGGACAGAAAGGAGAATTGACGATGGATGTTCAGATCAAAGAAATCCCGCCGCGGCGAATGATTTTTGTGCGGCATATCGGGCCTTATCATGAATGCGGCAAAGCCTGGGAAAAGCTGTGTCTGTGGGCCGGACCGAAAGGGCTTTTACGGCCGGGAGTTGAATTTATCGGCCGGTGTCATGATGATCCGGATATTACGCCTGCCGAAAAAATCCGTTACGATGCATGCATCACAGTTGATAGTGACATCGAAACAGAAGGCGAGATAGGCATTCAAACCGTTGGCGGGGGATTGTACGCCATGACGACACATTATGGAAGCTACGCCAAGCTTAATGAAACCTATGCAAAATCATGCGGACAGTGGGCGCCGGCAAACCATTATGAAATTCGTTCATTGCCGTCACTGGAGATTTATTTAAACAGCCCCGAAGATACACCGGAAGACGAACTGTTAACGGATGTATATATTCCGATTGAAAAACAATAGGAGGCACTATGGCAAAGACAGAAAACAAGATCGATTTATTCAAAGAGTACAAATCCGAATACAAGGCAACAGCGAAACCGGGATTTGTTCAGACCGGCCCGGCACAGTATTTGATGATTGACGGGCAGGGAGCGCCCGGCGGCTCAGAATTCGAGGAACGCATCGGGGCATTGTACAGCATGGCGTTTACGATCAAGATGACGCGCAAGTTCGCGGGGCTTGGCGATTATACTGTTTGCAAGTTAGAGGGGTTGTGGTTCACCGAAGACGGAACGGATGATTTTGCCAACCTCCCGCAGGAACAATGGCAGTGGACACTCATGATCCGCACACCGGAATGCGTAAAGAAGGCCGATCTGGAAAAAGCGGCCAAGGCCCTGCTGGATAAAGGCAAAGCAGAAGCGGTCAAAGACGTTCGTCTCGAAAAACTCAAAGAAGGCAAGTGCGTCCAGGTCCTGCATGTCGGGCCGTATGATCAGGTCTGTGAGGCGATTGAAAAGATGCAGGCGTTCGCGAAAGAAAACGGCAAGACCTTTACCGGCAAACACCACGAAATCTACTTGTCCGATCCCCGCCGTGTCGCACCGGAAAAGCTCAAAACCATCGTCCGCCGACCGGTAGCGTAGTTTTCACCATGAAGACCATGAAGATTTTTAAAATATTTTTTCTTCATGGCCTTCATGTGCTTCATGGTTATAATTGACTCTATGCAGATACAGGAATTGGAAAAATACAGTTCGGCGATTACGCTCAGTGATATGGAGGTGTTTGTCTTTCCGGAACTGATGTACAGCTTGGTGTTGGCCAATATCATGAGCCCGTGCCTCTGGAAGTGGCGCGAGGAGGAGACGTTTAAGAAGTTGGCTGGCAAGAGCACCTACCGGACGCTGATGCGGATGCGGCAGTATGTCATGGACGAGTACGAGTTCAACCTCGACCTGAATACGTGGGGCCTGACGCACAAGGACGCCGAACTGGCGCGGTTTTCGCCGTATATCTCTCCCGAAGACATCGGCCGCAGCAATGCCCTGTTCGGTTATACGGGGGATAAGTACTATTTCGATGTGGACATCCGGCGGCATTTCGGCCTGGATCAGTATGACGGTGACATTATCCCCTATTGGAAGACTGAGACCGTCGAGGCGATGAACGCTTTTCGCTTGAAAAAAGGATACGAAACCGGGGCCGGGGAGTGCGTGTCACTTTCGACCCTGTATGCCGCAGCGGCATTCGTTGTCTGCGGGGTTCCGCTGGATGATATCTATATGGTCCTGACGCCGCTGCACTCGCAGAATTTTATCGACATCAATGAGGGCATCATTACCAACAACCGCCGCCTCGTCACCAAGCCGATGTGGTTCAACGGCACGGAAATCTCCGACAAGGCCCAGCGGGCGATCCGCAATGAGCAGGTGACGATCGTCGCCAATAATACCGGCTACATCCACTGCTTTTATGATACCGCGACGATTGATAAAACATCTTACGGAAAATTTACCGGGTTGCTGGGCAATTATCTGACGGCGGACTTGACCCAACTGAACTTCGCCAATTTTTTACGGTCCAAGGGCAAGTACCAGAAGTACTTCCAGTTTTGCCGTCACCGCCGGGGCGAGCGGATGTTTGTCAGGGCCGAATCCCTTTTCGGATATGAACACGGCAGCCGCTTCCGGATTTATGATGAAACGTTTGATAAACTGCTCGATGAAGTGGATTCGGAAGATTACAGCATCTACATGATTGAAAACCGCCTGTGCTGTGAACAACTGATGGCGTTCGTTGATTATGAAGGCGTTGACATTCACAATCCCGATGATCGGCACAAACTGGCCCGGTTCATTGCCCCGTTTGCGAAAGAGGACGCCGAACAATGCGTCGAGGATCTGTCGGATTTTCTGCGGATCACGCCGCGGCTGCCGGACAGCGACAAACAATATAAAACAGCTGAGCCCGTCAAAATTGAACCGGATTGGCCGCGTGAGCAGGTCATTGAATATCTCGAATCAATCCGTGATAAAAATATCACTGCGGACCTGGCGTTCTATGCTTACCGGGACATGACACGGTGCGACTGGCGGCCGTTTATCAAGGCGGCTGTCGAGCGATGTCCGGTCTCCATCGAAAAATATGCTGACGAGGGCGTGAATCAGGTTTACAGTCAATTGAATGTGCTGCCGGATGAGTCGATTTATGATGGGCCCCGATTGGCGCAGCCGGATGAGGTGGCCAATTACAACACAGGCGATGGTGTCGAAAAAGCATTTACTCTGGCCAACATATTGCATCATCGGCAGCCGGAAGCGCCAATGGAAATACGTATTGAAAAAGACAGGGCTATTGTCAAGGCGGATAAAGAATATGCCTTCAACAGCTCCAAGGGGCTGGAGCAAACAATACAAGTTTTGCCGGACGGCGTTAGTGTTGAGAGTTGAGAATATAATTCCATTGGAGCATCTTGCCCGATGCATCGGGCAATTGCAGCAATGAGTCCGGCGGCGAATTCAGACGGCGGGCATACACCTCGGCGGCTATTTTCTCACCGGTTCACCCGGAAAACTCAAACACATCGATGAAGGGCTTATACCAAACTTGTACGAGACAAGCTTAACAAAACCATTATTTCGGCCGCAATAAATGGCCGCTGCGGGTCGTATATAACCACGCCTCTGTTTATCTCTTGAATGAGGTGACAGGTTGTGTACAATAAACATCAAAATTTCTTATATTGAAAGTCGGGATGGAAACAAAATCTGACACCTTTGAAGCGCGGACTCTTGACCGAGGCGGCCGCAAAGAGTATTGGATCAACTCTGTTGAGAACCATGAGTGCTGTGGCAGTGTCATCCAAAATGCCGCGGATTACCTCAAAGCCCTTGGGGTCCGGGCGGTTTCGCTTCGTTTGTTTGGCAATCGAGCGGATGTCGAGCAGGCGTGCCGGTTTGTCCGGTCGCTGCCGGATGAAAATCTGTGCCCGCCCCTTGCGATGATCGAAAAAGACAACGCCCCATCGCCCTTACAGGTCCAGATTCACGCGGTAGCGGGAATGCGTTCGGAGGCGCTCTATTTTGAGGATACGTTTGTCGGGCGGAAGTTTGAGGATGATTCGGCTGTATATTACATGCTTACAATTTCGCCGGAGTTGCTAAAGGAAAGCCGGTACGCTCAGACGAAAGAAATCTTTGAAAAGGCACACAAAATCCTGACTTCATTCGGGCTGGGGTTTTCTGATACGGTACGGACGTGGCTGTATGCCGAAGATATTCTTTCGTGGTACGGCGAATTGAATCGGGCGAGAAATGAATTCTTCACCGCTCACGGAATTTACGATGGGCTGGTGCCGGCCAGTACCGGGGTCGGGTTGGCCAATCCCGCCGGGGCGGCGCTGGCGATGCAGGTTCTGGCGGTCGATGTCAAAAGCAGCGATGTGCGGATTCAGGCGGCACAGTCACCGCTGCAGAATCCGGCGCTGGACTATAAAAGCTCGTTCAGCCGGGGGGTTCAACTGCTGGCGCCGGACCATCAGCGGCTGTCTGTTTCCGGCACGGCCAGCATCGATAAAGACGGAAAAACGGTCTTCGTGGGTGACGCCGCGGGGCAGATCGATCTGACAATGCGGGTCGCCAGCGCCATTCTTGACAATGCCCGAATGGAGTGGTCCGACACCGTCAGCGGCCTGGCGTATTTTAAGCGACGCGATGATTTCGCCCTGTTTGATGCGTATTGCAGGAAGCACGAAATCGCTCTGCCGCACGTCAAAATCTGCGCCGACGTCTGCCGCGACGACCTCCTGTTCGAACTGGAACTCGACGCGGTAAAACAATAAAAGCTCTCCCCCTGCACTTGTCTCGGCGGAGTTCGAAGAACGAAAACGGAAAGGGCCAGTACGCGACTTGTCCCGCCGAAGCTCAAGAGCGAAGGGGGAAGCGGGAGGGGGTGTTTTTTACCGCCGAAGACACTGAGGACACCGAAGTTTTAGCCACGAATTCACACGGATTTTCACTGATTTTTTAAACCATGAAGTTCATGAAGAACTTGAAGTTTTTTAATTTTGACTTTCCGCTTCCCCGCCGGGACGGAGGGTTACTGGCGGCATACCTTTTTTCAGTTCTGCAGCCATTTTGTTCGCTTCTTCTTCGGTAAACCCGCCGGCAATCATGGCCTGTCCGGATAATGCCATCATGATTTGAGGGGCAGTAATCACTTTTCCATCAATAAGAATTGCCAAACGCCGGTTGATATTGCTTTTTGTTAGCGTGTTGAATTGTTCAGCACCTGCCGGATCGAATATAATACGGATCGCCGGACGTCCATTATTATCAGAATCGGCAACCACCTCTTTTAATCCCCAGCTATCATCTGGTATCATTGCGTAAGCAGCACGGGCGGCGTAAAGGACGAACCGCTGTCCCTCAAAACGCTTGGCATATCGTTGGCCCTGATATGTCTCGACAATCAGGCCGCTATCCTGGAAATCATCTTTGATCAGCGCCCATTGGTAGCTGTCCCCACGCATTGGCCCTGCCCATGGGCCTTCGGTTTGAAGACTTTCCCGATATTGAGCAACATCCTCCGGTGTTAATCCAGCCCAATCCTCTTTGTCCGGTTCCGGCAGGATATAGAGTTCCAGCACGGACCCGTCACCGGGGGCAAGGGTGCCGCCTTCGTGAGATCTTGATTTTTGGAGATTTTGCCACCATGTACGCCACCGTTGAGCTACCTGCTTTCGGTGTTCCTTCTCACGGTCCCGGAGTTCCGGAGTGATTGTGATAGTTCCAGTTAGCCGTTTACCATTCTCGTCATAAGAGTGGAAATGATCATGTCCTTCGGTGTGGCCGGTTA
>JAOUFG010000039.1 GCA_029858345.1 Phycisphaerae bacterium | reverse complement strand
CGTATCGTCTGGGAGGATCTGACTGAACATTTAAAGACGTTGTCCAGTGGAACGCAAATTGTCAAAGAGCTGGGGCGGCTGCTTATCGCCGCATAAAAACTATGAAAAAAAGTCAGTCAAGTTGAGTTCTTAGTTTTTAGTTTTGAAATACTTTCGTGCTGTTCGTGCCTTTCGTGGTTCTTTTTTCAGCTACTTCACTTCATAATGGATATGGGCGGGGAGGAACTCGCTTCGCAGGAGGCCGATGTGGTAGAGGTCTATCCTTTGGCCGTCGACGATCGCATCCTGCCGGAGGGTGCCCTCGATCTGGAAGCCGAGTTTTTCGACCACGCGGAAGATGGCCGGGTTGTTGGTGCGAATATGGGCCCAGATCTTATCGATCCCCAATGTTTCAAAGCCCCACTGGAACAGAACCGAGTGGATCTCCGTACCAAGCCCTTTGCCCCAGAAATCCTTTTCGCCGATCACACAATAACATTGAGCGGTCTTGTTCCTGCGGTCGATATCGATCAGGCCGGTAATGCCGATGGGCACGCCGTCCAGGGACTCGACCATGAAATCTGCTCGGTAATCGTTCGCTGACAAACTGTGGAACCAGTTAATGGTTTTATCAAGCTCAAAGATTTCATCCACGACCAACGTCTTGCGAACGGCCGGGTCGTTATACCATTTGACCTTGAGGATCATATCTTCCTCATTTAAAGGACGCAGACGGATGTGGTCGGCGGTGATGGTACTATTTTCTATTGCCAATTGCCTATTTCCAATTCATTTAGCCACGACTCGACTGAGCTCGTCGAAGTCAGATTACACCCCTCGACAGGCTCGGGGCAGGCAGATGTTCACTGACTATTTCAGCCATCAGCCTTCGCCAAGGCTTCCATCTTCGCTATTCCGCTTCGCGTAAAGCTATGCAGAAACCAGCTACGACGGGACAAGACGGCCTGGCAGGCGAATTAACACGAATATACACGAAAAAGTTTTGGCCACAGAGTTAATTCAAGTATATAAGAATGTACGAATATAGGTATATAAGTTTTTTGCCACCCCCGGATCAAGTCCGAGGGCAGGCTCCGAACACAGAGGATTTAGAGGGTTTTAATTTTTACCACGAATTCGATCTTAACTGCCGGCAGGATGCCGGCGTTACATTATGTAATTGCTGAAGATTTCTTCGAGGGTTTGTTTTTTGCGAACCAGTTTATAATTTCCGCCGCCTTCGTCGGCGAGGATGGCCGGTGCGGGGTTGATGAATGGCGGAGTCATCACCAGGGTATAGGCCCCGATGCTGTCGATCCGGATAAAATCGCCCGGCTGGGGTATCGGCGTGGTGATGTCTTTTAAGAGAATATCCTTTTCCATGCAGGTTGAGCCCACCACATCGAAGGTTTGCTCAGGGCCTTCGACGCTCTTGCGGATAAACGCATGCGGCATGTTGATCGCATGGAACGTCGGCTTGGTATTGAAAGCACTGCCGTCAACCGTTACAAATATTTTGTCCCGAATGGATTTGACGCTGACCACCCTCGTGATAAAACTGACGGCATCGGCGACCATCGCCACGCCCGGCTCGATGATCAGGGTCGGCTTTTTCGTCTGTGCCCAATCGCTGTTTTGCAGGACGCCGCTGACGACTTCCGCATAGTCGTCAAAGCTGGGTGTATCGGTAAACGGCATGTCGGGGTGCATCTTCCCGAAAAAGCCGCCGCCGACATTGATCATTTTGACCGTGTCCGGGAAATATTTTTCAGCGGTTTCACACAGCGTTTTTGTAATGACCTCAAAACACCATTGGCTCCGGTCGGTCGTGGAGGTGTGGCCGTGCAAGGAAATAACCTTGAGGTTATTTCCTTGCAGTTTTGAGTTCTTAGTTATTAGTTCTGAGTTAATAATTTTGGGGTCGAGGCCGAAGCGGCCTGTTTTTAGGCTGTTCTGGATATGGGAGGTGCCCGCTGCATCGGACAGGCCGATATTGATCCTTAAGCCGATGGGGATCTGCCTGCCCGGATGCTGATCGGCATATTCGGTCACTATTTGGAGTTCCGATTGGCTGTCGACATTGAGCATGCTGCCGTTTTCAAGAGCCAACTCGATGTCGGCGGCGGTCTTGACCGGGCCGTTGAAGATGATCTTTTTCGGATCACAGCCGATCTTAAGGGCCAGGTCATACTCCATGCGGGAGACGACCTCGGCCCAGCCGCCCTTGTCCCGGACAATGCCGCACAGGTACGGCAGGTAGTTGGTCTTGTAAGAATAGGCCAAAATGAACGGGGACCAGCGGGAACGGAATGCCGCGGTCAGATCGTTGAAGTTCTGTTCAAACTTCTGGCGGTCAACCAGATAGAATGGGCTCCCCGTTTGGGAAGCGAGATTTTGGATCGTTTTATAGTCCACAGATTACACCGATTTCACAGATTATTTTTAACCACGAATTAACACGAATAGACACGAAAGAAAACAGATATCAGATTTCAGTCTTCAGTAATCAGAAAAGAAACAGAAACCACTAATACACACCAGCCTTCGTTAAAACTACGGCTTGGCAGGCGAATGGACACAAATATTTAGGGATTGTGGTTACAAAATGGGTTTATCATCATCACATCTATCCAAAACAGCCTTTCCGGTCTCGGTTATACAATACTTTTGCTTGCTGCTCTTAGGCTTGCCGGGAATTGTCATCTCGATAAGTCCCATTGAGATCGCCAGCTGTTGATAATTTTCACGAAAATGTTTCTCATCTTTCAAATTCAGTGCCTTCATAATTTCAATTCTGCTCATTTTACCATCAAGAATCTTTAGCATCCTATAGACTTCGGGGGTGACTTCGGGGGTGACTTCGGGGGTGACTTCGGGGGTGACTTGTGCGGAAGAGTCGTTAATCAACCGAACTTCAGCCCAAAAGAAATCCCCCTTCTCCTGAATATCAAGGCCAACCTCAGGGTAATCCCGCAAATATTCACGAATCCTGACAAAGCCGGTCCCATACTTTTCAATATCACCGGTCAGATAAAACGCCTCTGCAATCAACTTGTTTCTAATCGAAGAGGTATAATCGTCCCGCCGCAAATCTTCAACTTTGAGCCGACCGTAAAGCGTACCCGGATTCGTGAACACGATCCGATCATCAAATATCTTGACAATGATATCGGACAAATTTTTGTAGTCGCGGTGAACCACCGCATTCAGCAGAAGTTCCCGTATCGCCTCAATAGGATACTGCCAGCGTTCCTTTCGCTGAAGACTGCCGTCAAAATCATAAGAGAGATTGATATGCTTCTTGATAAAAACCATCGCCTGCTCAACCGCGGAAAACAGCGGTGCTGCAACAACATTATCATCAATTATGGTCGCCTCTGATTTGAAACGACCAATACGAATCTTACGCTCCGGATCGCCAAAGAGCAGCTTTGCGGCAATACTCACCAGCCCATCACGAAGCAAGCCCAGCTTAGTGAGATTCACGGCAATACTACCGGCCAGAGACATCCTCCCACCGCCATTGACACGCTGGAAGAACCCTTCAATCAACTCCTTATCAAGCTCTTGCAGTGATATCTTCGCAGGATACGCATCAAAAGAAACCGACAATGACTGCTGCTGCAAATCGACAATCTCTTCAACACTGAGGATATGGTTGCTATTTTGAACTCGTTTGTAGTACCTGCCCTTACAGGCAACCGGTTTGACTGGAAATTCGCTTATCTCAAGAATCAGAATCTTCTTATCGCCCCTGGCTTCAATGAACGCTTTTGGAAAAAGCTGAGGATATGTGGCATTCTTAATTTCGTTCAGGTATTTCTGGACAGTCTCACTGCCAAGTTCTACACCGCAAACATCCCCTGAATCTTCAACCCCAACGATAACTCTTCCACCGTCAGTATTGGCAAACGCGACAAGTGATATGATCGCCTCCTTGCCAAACGATTTTTTATATTCAACCTGCTGTGATTCCATCTCAACCTTTTTTAATTTTCTTGTCCGCCGAGGATACTAAATGAAGAATAGAGAATTTCGAATTAAGAAACATTAAAGCTTCCAGCGATCAGTAGCCAGCAGCCAGAAAAAAACTTAAACCACGAATTCACACCAGCCTTCGTTAAAACTACGGCTTGGCAGGCGAATGGACACAAATGTATTTAACCACGGATTACACGGATTATTCCGACTGCTGAATAACAACATTCAGCAAGTGTTCTGCATCCAAAAGCCCTTTCTCAAAATAAATTTCTGTGAAGGTATTTGCCTGCATTCCATGTTTTTTCAAAACGGTCGGCCTCACTTAAATTCTTAGTTTTGAGTAAAAAGTTATCATTATTCGTGAATTTCGTGAATTCCGTGGTTGCTTATTGTTTGGTACCGAAGAATTCGTCGACGGTGGCGTGGCCTTCCTTGGCGATGTCCTTGCGGGCGATGACGTGCCAGGCGGTGAGCCACAGGATTTTCATGTCCAGCCAGAAAGACTGGTGATCGACGTACCAGACATCATAATCAAATTTTTCTTCCCATGTCATATTATTACGGCCGTTGACTTGGGCCCAGCCGGTGATGCCGGGTTTGACCTCGTGGCGGCGGTTCTGCTGCGGCGTGTAGCGATCCAGGTATTTTACCATTAAAGGCCGCGGCCCGACCAGCGACAACTCACCTTTGAGGACGTTGAACAACTCCGGCAGTTCGTCCAGGCTGGTTGCCCGCAGCCAGAGGCCGAACGGGGTCAACCGCCGGTCGTCGGGCAATGGATTGCCCTGGGCATCGCGCGTGGTGCTGAGCATGGTGCGGAACTTGTACATCGTAAATATCTGGCAGTTCAGGCCGGGACGCTCCTGTTTGAACAGGACGGGCGAGCCGAGCTTGATGCGAACGAGGACGGCGACGAGCAGCAGCAGCGGACTGAGCAGGATTAACACGATTAACGAGATCAGGATGTCGAAGAGGCGTTTCATTGGAACCACGAATACACACGAAATACACGAATGTAATTTTTAATTCTTAGTTTTTAATTTTGAGTTATTTGAACCACGGATTGCACGGATTAACACGGATTTCACTGCCTGGTGGACTGACGTCCTTTACTGGGCAAGAGTGGTTGTAAATCCTCGAAGCAAGCTTCTTTTGTTTCCAACCCCTCCTTTCCCAGGGGCTTAACAACCCTGGCAGTTCATTGCAAGTTCATAGGAGTTAGCCGTTAGTAATAAGTTATTGGCTCTTAGCTTATGGCTGGGCGATATTCTTCATTCAGCCTGCTGTCTTTTGAGTTGATATTTCTGGTTTTTCGCTTGCGGCTTGTCGGGGCGGGTCATCTCAATGATGCCTGCATCCAGCGCTGGCCGCAAATAGTTCTGCCTGAACGACGGTCGATGCGAGAGCCCCAGTTTTGACATCAGTTCTGATGCACTTTGCGGGCCGTGACGCAGCATTTCGGCAATCTTTTTAACTTGGTCGCTAACTTGGTCGCTAACTTGGTCGCTAACTTGGTCGGTTTCAAGGGTTATTTCCCGGGTCGCCTGGGCGATCGCATTGAGCATAAACTCTATAAAAGCGGTCGCAGCGGCATCGGCATCCGATTGTCCAAGGGCTGCATAATACTCCTTTTGGCGATCCCTGATCACACTTTCAATCGGCAGCAGCGAAAAGAGGGGCTGCCATCGGCTGAGAATCAGCGTCTGCCACAGTCGCCCGATACGTCCGTTGCCATCGGCAAACGGGTGGATAAATTCCAGTTCGTAATGAAAGACGCTGCTTGTGATGAGAGGATGCTCCTGGCTGTTCTTGAGCCATGCCAGCAATTGGGCGATCAGCTGAGGAACTCTTTTCGCGGGGGGAGCCATGTGCGTGACCTTCGTTCCGCGAAAAATCCCCACGCCGCCCGAACGGAATTTGCCCGATTCATCCACCAATCCTGCCATCAGCAGCCCATGCGCCGCGAGGAGATCGTTACAGTCACAGGGAGAGAAATTTCCCATCTGTTCATAGGCATTAAATGCATTGCGGACCTCCTGTATTTCGCGGGGTTGACCGAGTACGCGTTGGCCGGAGAGGATCGCAGTCACCTGCTGCACCGTTAAGGTGTTGCCTTCTATCTCAAGGGAGGCCTGAATCGTTTTAATCCGATTGCCGCGACGCAGCTTCGGCACGGCGGTCCTGACCGCAATCGCTTTGAGCCGGCCGAGACGTTCACCAATTTGCTCAACGCTATCGAGTATCTTCGATGTGAGCTCGTATGGAGGTGTGTATGATCGTTTATTCATTCGCTTTTAGCGTTTAGCGAGCGGCTAACGCTGAATTAAGAATAGAGAACATTTATTAATTTTGAACTCTTAGTTTTGAATTTTGAATTACAGGAACCACGGATTAACACGGATTGAAACAGATTTATGAGCCACGAATACACACCAGCCTTCGTTAAAACTACGGCTTGGCAGGCGAATGGGCACGAATATTTTTTATCCACAGATTACACAGATTTCATCGATTATTATTAACCACGGATTTCACGGATTTTTACGGAATAATTTAAATATGTTTTTTTAATCCGCGGTAATCCGCGAAATCTGCGGTTTCATTCTATTTTTCGGGGAGGGGCCAGATTTTTATGGGGTAGCCGGCGCGGATGTCGGAGGTGGCGATGAACTTGCTATCCGGCGAGAAGGCAATCTTGGAAACCAGGCGGTCGGCCGGAGAAAAGGCATAAACGATTTCATCCGATTCGGTTTTGAGGATATAGGCCTTTGGATTGATCGTGGCAACATAGTATTGGCCTTCCGGGCTGAACGCCAGATTCAAGACCGAATAGTCATTGGTGATCGGGCGGGTTTCGCCGGCTTCGAGCAGCTGGATCTTCTGAATCAGCCGGCCGGTCGCCGCGTCGAGCTTATAAAGGATGCCGTCCCGATTACCGGCGAAGAGGAACGTGCCGTCCGGCGAGGTGACACAACTGCAGAATTCCTTGGTGTTTTCATACGATTGATCCCAGAGGACGGACCCCTGCTGCAGATCAACAGCGGCAATGCGGCCGGCATCTTTTCGGGAGCCAACGGCATACAGGATACTGTTATTATCGACCGTGGTGTCGACAACGTCCTCTGTTTGTGAGGCGATCGAAAGCGTGGCCGGAGAACTTAAAAACTCTTTTTCGATGTCGACCGTCAGGAATTCATAGAGGGCACTGCCGGTAGAATCGGGGTTGTTGCGACGGATGAGGCCGACGACGTTCTTATCCGGCGAGATCCGAAGCCAAATGTCCTGGTCGGCCCAACCGACGGAAATGTCCTTTTTCTTTTGGCCATCGGGCAATGAATAGACAGCCAGATTTTTCTTGCCTTGTTTATTGACCGTTGCCAGTTGCCCGACGTTGAGGATGATCATCCGGTCGGAATTGGCACTGAAATCGCCCCGCTGCTGCGGCAGCGTGTCCCATTCCCATAAAACAACGCGACCATCCTGGAACACACAGACCAGAGAATTGTCAATGGTTTCCAGAACAGTCACTCCCGCATTGTCGAGAACACCCAGAAAGACAATCTTATCACGTAAGATGGTTGAAATCACCATGACTGCAACAATCACTGCGAAAACACCGATAAACAATTTCATCGGAGATTTATTTTTTTTTATAGCCACTGACACCTCTCCTTGTAGTTACTTGCATCCATCAATCCGAAATAGATGCTCCCTCATCTTACATACAGATGATTTTTTCAGCAGATCGGCAATTGAGGTAAATTGAAAATCGTTTAATAACCGGATTACTTTCCTGGCTACGGTCTTTCGATTTCGCATTTGAATTGCATGCAGTTTATACAATTGAATCTTTTCCATAAGACTCAGACGACTGGTATCCATCGACCACACTGGCGGTTCAATCTCGTACGGGTGCATATACACCACCACCGGCTGGCACCGCTGGACCCTTTTAATGGCCCATTGATTCAGTCCATAAGGAAAGTGACGCAGATACCCACCACCAGCGACCGGAAAGGATCGGCGGCCCCATTTCAAGACTGACATCGGAACTTCAATGATCGAATTGCCTTTTTCCGTTTGGACCGTACAGATTCCGTTTGAAAAATCCGGCCAACCGTACCGGCGTCCACTGATCGGGAACACGCTGGAATCATATTGAAAACCGGCGTCGCACAAGACATCAAACGCCCACTGCGTCTGGGGCATCATCGAAAACGCCGGGGCACGATGGCCAACCACTACCGCACCAGTCAAATCCTCGAGCAGCTTTTTACACTGGGACACTTCCTGGCTGAACGCATCCGGGGTAAGTTTGAAGATCTGCTTGTGCAGAAAACCATGCACCCCAACTTCATGACCGGCAGTGTGAATATCTCTGACCAGCGACGGAAACTTTTGAGCCACTTCTCCGAGTATAAAAAAGGTGGCTTTTGTCCGGTGTTCTTCAAGTGTCTTCAAAAACCACTTGGTATTTCCCACAACAGCATCCGTCGGCTCAGCATCAGGTATCTTGAGCCAGTCTCTGGAAATAATACTCCAGTAATCTTCTACATCAACGGTAAGGGCATTTATCATGATATAACTTTTGTTCCATGACCTTGGATGTGTCCATTTATTCTTTGGAAAATGTTTCCGGAGTTATATTCCTCAATCCGTCTAAACCCTATCTTGTCAATCGCCTTCAAAGAAGCATAATTAAAATCTTTTGCACCGATATAGACCTTTTGAACTTTTTTTTCTTTTAAGTCATTTAATAGTTTAACCAATAAAGTGACGTAAACCCTCTGCCTTCGGATACTCCTCACAGTCCTGCATTTATGTATAATACAGTCTTTCTCTGTTACTTTATTAGTGCCATAGGTAAAACAGCCAAATTTCACCCAGCCCCATCCTGCTAAAATCTCGTCCTTATAAATAATGGCCAACCATTCTTTTTTTGATCTCATCCTTCGTTTATCTTCTTGGGCAAAAAAGTCGCCTCTAATTTCACTGTAATCATTGTATATCAAATCAAATTGATCAGGGGCTTGGATTAATCGAAAAGTAAGTTTTGGATTTATCAACTCAATCTTTATTTTGTCTAAAGCTGGCTTGAAAATATATATTATCTCAACCCCGCTTCTCAATAATCCGTAGGCAAATTTCACCCCGCCAATAAAGCCGTGAAGCTTAAAATAAAATTTAGCTAAAAGAAATAATTTCTTAATTCCAAAGATCATTTTCATTGAATATCACTACCAAGTTTTGATTTCCAAGCATCAGAGTTATTGAATTTTTTAAGATTACTTAAGATAAACCCCAAAAAAGGCATCGGGTCATCCCATCGGACTGTTTGATAATGAATGTTTCTCCCAAAAAACTCCCACCAGTTTGGGATGATGTTCCTTCGCTCTAACTTAGTGGAGTATTTGTACCATAAAATATCAAGACATAAATTCCGTAAGACAATATTTAACTTATAGTCCTTAATTTCAGGAATTTCCTCACCCAACACAAGTTTCATTTGCAAATCAGCATAATCGATACCCGCATCAAAGCCTATTTTAATGCCTGCGGTTACTCTGGGGTTGATTTCAAGTATTTTAGCAACGCTATCTCTTGGATCTAAGATAAGATCAACATCCGCACTTCCAACCCACCGAATCCCCTCCAACAATCTCCTTACATTCTCTACTATATCAGGTCTGTCAACTGTATAGTTACAAGTACTCGTACCTCCTGTAACAGGGAAATACCTTGGCTTAGCAATCACCATACAGGCTTTCATCACAGAATTTTTATCACAAAACGCTTCTGCTTGAAATTGTGCGCCGCCCTCTTGTGGTATAAACTCCTGTATTTGCAAATCCCCATATTTTGTCCGTAGGAATTCAAAGTTCCCAAGAAGTTTGTCAATATTTTCAAATTTATGTAAACCAACGGCGCCAATCCCCCTAATGGGTTTAACCATAACAGGAAATACAATATTATTCGTTATATAATCTAAAGACTGAGTTTGCGGATCAAAAGTTTTGGGGCATGGGATATCATTGTTCATACAAAAAAACATGCTTAGGTTTTTGTTTTCACCATACTTCAAAATATTGTAAGAAGGAACAGGTGTTTTTGTATACTTTGTTATTTCATCCCTGTTTTTTGAGACAAGGATAGCTGAAGCATCTCCCAAAGCCAAAACGATGTCACAGTTACCTTTTTTGATATACTCTAATAGACAATTATAAAACTCGCTTTGGTTCTCAACTATATTTGGCCATATAAGTCGCTCGTTTGGATATCTTGAAAAATAACCCGGACAACATTTCCATGGACAAACCATTGTTATATGATGGCCGGTCTTTCGAAGTGACCTGGCAAACGGGAGTCCCTGCCGGGAATCACCATCTAAAATTAAGACTCGCTTATTTTTCAATTTCTTATTTCCTGTCTTTTGGGTTATTACAGAGCGGACATATTCGACCCACTATCTTTTCTGATTCTACAGGGGGTTTTATCCCCCTCTCACTCAAAAGTTGACATATATCCTTTAGCTGATAATGCCAAATTAATTCATTGGGGAATTCCTCTTCTACTCTTTTTCTACCATTCGCCGCTAATTGTTTTGCAAAAGTTTTGTTATTCAAAATTTCGTTTATGGCCCTGGCCAATTCGATGCTATTTCTTGGGGGCACAATTAAACCCGTGATTCCATTGACAACCGAAGAACCATCAACACCTATAATTTTTGTCGAAACTACCGGAAGCTCCATTGCGCTGGCTTCAATATTGGAATTGCAAAAACCTTCACGATAGGTGGGTAAAACAAATATATCCATAGCCGCGTAATAATGATTTACATCTTTCTGCCAACCGGCCATGTGAATATTTGGATGATCCTCAATCATTCTAGCTATTTTCTCGGGTGGGCAATTTCTCGGGTCGTAATCACCAACGATCATAAGATGAAGATTGTTATACTTACTATGAAGCTGTGAAAAGGCCTCAACCAGCTCGCAAATCCCCTTCTCAATATTGACACGCATCACAGTACCCAACACTGTATCATCTGCCGTAAGGTTAAATTGGCATCTTATTTTCTTCCCTATCTCTTTCAATTCAGGACTGAGAGTATACCTTTCCAAGTCTATACCATGGCTGGTTCCGGCACCATACACAGCAACTTTTTCAGGATTAACAGCACCTATAGCTATTTCAGCATCCTTAAGTTCATGTGAATTAATAACAACTCTGTGGGCTAATCTATTTGACCACTTATCAGCGGAAAACAACAAAAATCTTTTCACTCCTCTATAATTACAATCCCTCATATATCCCCACTTATGGCGTAGCAGTAATGGAACCCTGCTAATCCTTCCCGCCAAAACCCCAAGTATGCTCGGCTTCAGCGTCATAAGTTGAACAACTGCCGGCTTTCGATGTCTGAATAGCTTAACCAATTTACATAATGTTTTAATATCTGCAATAGGGCTCAATGTCCTTCTAAAATCAGTTTCAAAATAATTGACCTCTTCCTTTAGTACTGTTTCCAGTCCATCGCCACTTGAAGCAAGATAGTCTACATCAAACCCATGTCTCTTAAAAAAAGTCATTTGTCCTTTGCCAAAAGATGCCATGGTTGAAGGAACACTTGTGGCAATGACCATTCTGATCTTCTTGGATGATAAATCCTTCATCTGAATATAAAACCTCCTATGCTTTTTAGTTTAGTGGAGACAATAAATGCTGGCTTTACTTTCTTGAAAATATTTAATACTTTACTAATCCGGCCTTATACGGCGAGATATATTTCCCAAGTCCATCTTGAACCGCAATTAATATATGAGGTTTGTGTCTCCATGGTTGTTCTGGAAAAGATAAAATAATTACTTCTTCGATAAAACCGTTTCTACCAGAAAGATTTATTATTTGTTTGCCCTTGATAACATGTTCAGCTATTCTATTCCCAGACTCAGTACTAAAAACAGCTTTTACCACTTCTGATGTGTTGCCAACTGCAACTGAAAGTTTTGGGATTTTCCGTCCAGATGGTTTGTATAAATATAAATCGCTTACCGGCCAAACAAGATGCAAATCAGCATTCTTAGGAGCCTCTATACTATACGGATGTGTAAAACTAATCACTTGTAAACTTGTTCCTGAGTCTGAATTTAATACAATGCAATAACTACCTGCGTAAGGGGCAACTATCTTCAAGGCGGCAACTTGGTCTTTGGTCGCATTTTTTTTAGTCAAAATCTGCCCCTCATTCGTTAAAAGCGTAACTTCTGCTTTTTTGACTTTGGAAAATCGTCGTAATCGTTGATCAAACTGCACACGGAATCGAATCAAATCTCCTTTGTTTGCAATGAAAACGAGTTTGTTGACTCCCCGCATCTTCAACGGCTCTATATCTGTTTCAAATGAAGCATTTGGGCAAACATGTCTCAATAATTCGACTTTGATTGATTCCGTATTAACAGGAGTTAAAGGTGGTTCGAATGCTTGTATTTTAAGATTGGTTTTATAGTTGGGATTTTGAACAAGTTTGTCAAGTTCAGTATTCGCTTTTTTTATTGCGTGCCAGTAATCATTCCTTCCAGCAACGAGAGGCTGTTTCCAGTCAGGGTTCAATGACTGCATCGTGTAAATCCAATAGCCATTCGATTCCTTTGCGCAATAATAATATTGCTCCGGTAAGTTCTCTATTGGAAACTTGTCCTGCCATAGACCTGCGACGAATCGAACATTAATATTTTTACGCTTGAAATTTGCGATTGTTTCTTTGATAGCACCGCTGTAACCTTTTTGATAAGTCGCACGGCTAAATATATAAACCGGATTCCTTCCACCGCCAAATCCTTTAGCTAGCCCTTGATGAAAAAACGTCGGAATGTCCAGGCCCCCAAAGCCAATGACAAAAGAAGGATTTGTTTTGTCTACTTGTTGCCTTGTTAATTGCCCCATAGTGATAAGCCTGTCGACTGCAAAATCATGATAGAGTCTCGTCGCACCTTTTTTTTTAAGATACTTTTGTCGCTGGCCAATCGGAATTCCCGGATACTCCTCGTAAACCTCCCGAAACTTGCCCCAACAGTTATCGCAATGACAAACTTGAAAATATAAATTAAATTCAGAAACAAATAACTCGGTATTAAAAATTACTCCGGCAATGTATGTTGTTTTCGAAAATTTTGCAAACTCAATGAGGCGATCATGGATGCTTCGCTTGTAGGTATTCCATTCCAGCGGACAAGGTGTTTTGATGTACTCCCGGCCATCTGTAACATAATGAAATCTTGGAGTAAACCACTCTCTTTCCCCCACTGACCAAAAATTCATCGTCGGTAGAAATTGCAATCCTGCCTCTCCACATACCTGGGACCATTTCGAGATAAGAAGCCTCTCTTGAATAGTCATTGGGGCTTTGATGCGTTGAAATTTGACAAGAACGGTGTTCAGGCCGTTCAAGGACATATCCTGCAGAAGTTCCATATCAGAACTGCTCATGAATCCCCCGCGTATTTTATAGTCGGACATTTGCTTTGAAGATTTCTCATCTGAGGCAAAGGTTTTCATGCCACATGAAATCAACAACAAAATCAGCAAGAAAGAGTCTCTTCTTCTAATCAACCCTTTAGCCTTAATTTCTTTTTTGATATATCCCATAGATATTCATAATTAGAAGTGTATCCCTGGTGCATTAATTTTAAGGTAAAGTAACTTTGAACAATGTCACGGTTTTGTTTTCCTAATTCAACCTGTTGTATTTGCAAACCACTTATAAAGTCCATAACGCATTTCACCCATTCGGATGTATTGAAAGGCAATAAAATTACGCTTGAACCTTTATCTTTAATTTCCTGATGCGGGCCAATATCAGAAAGCAGAACAGGTAATCGACAAGCCATTGCTTCCAGAACGGCTATCGGAAGACCTTCACGAATTGACGAGGAAACAAAGATATCGGCCTGAAGCATTTTTTTAAAAACATCCTCACGAGGCAACATGCCGGTTAGTGTTACGCGGGAAGAAAGCTGTCTTTGGATTATCTGCCTTTCTAACACATTTCTAAGAGCCCCTTCACCCACAATCTCTAATTTGACATTTTCGGGCAGTTGTTCCAGAATTTCTAAAAGATACGACTGGTTTTTTGCCCCATCTAACCGTCCTACATTAAGCAGTGTAACTCCATTTTTCTCCAAACTTTCTTCTTTATTATGATTTGATTGCTTCCCCGGAGAAATCTTTTCTATTGTTTGGTCGATCCAATCAATGTCAACGCCATTTAATACGACTTCTAATCTTTTTTTCCGGAGCCATCTGATAAAACATGGAAGGGCATTATACGCAGACTTACTAACACAAACAGGTTTGCCTACCAATAAAAATATTATGACGGCTGGAATCTTAGCTTGCCATCGACATCCATTGAATAAAGTATGTAGGGTATACAAGGATGGCCACTTCTTAAATCCTTTCATTAAATTTAGCAAAAGTGCTAATACGCCGGACCTGCCCATATGAACATGGAGCAGTGCCGGCATCATCTGTCTTTTCAACTCTGACGATATATCAAAGAATTTCCTTATAAACTTACGATATTTTCCTCCACACTCTATAATTGTAACATCTTGTTGCTCTACCAGTTTTTGACTTTCCAGAACAAATTTTTCGCCCACAGGACCTAAGACAAGAAAATAATGTCTCTCATTTTTAAAATGCCTAGCTCTATAAAGCAAAAATTCATAGAATTCTATACTGGTTGGACTAAAACTATTTACTACAGTAATGATTGCTTGTGTTTGCACCAAAGCTAACCTTTCTTACAAAAATCAATAATACAATCTGCAGTTCTCTTGGCAACATGATCCCATGTATAATTGTTAAGTACAAATTCTTTTCCTCTAATGCCAAGCTCAGCTCTTTGTTCTGGAGGTATCTCAAGCACTTTAATAATCGCATCGGCGTAATCTTGAGGCTCGTAGCCCTCAGCAAATAAAACAGCCTCACATTCCCTGAAAAGACGCATCGTTGGCAAATCACTGGCAATTACTATTCGTTGACAAAGGAGATAAGTATATATCTTCAGTGGAGAGCCCGGATATGTTGGCCAATATGGCGCTATCGCCACATCAAACTCCGTGATCACCTGGCCTATTTTTTCTTTATTGATAAAGCCTGGAAAAGTAACAATCTCAGAAAGCCCGAGCTCATCAACAATCGCTCTGTATTTTTTTTCCTGCGCACCGCTTCCAGCGATAACAAACTTGACATCGCTAAATCTGTTTTTGATTTGCGGCAAAATTTGTAATACCTTTTCTACACCTTGCCATGGTTGAAACGCACCAAGAAAACCAATGGTCAGAGAATCATTTTTTGGACACATAGGCAGATTCTGTGTACAGCACACGTTTTCATCGGCGCCATTGGGCATCGTAACAAATTTCTCCTCTGGAAGTTTCGTTCTTTCAATAAGGTGCTGTCCTATCATTTCCGTTACACAGAACACTCCTTGTGAATGCTTAAGTACCCAGTTTTCAATTTTGATGGCCAAGGACAATACGACTCTACGTGACAATTCCCACTCTATCAATCCATTGACTTCATAAAACAACGGTATCTTATGATAGTTGGCATATAACGTAACGGGAATTAACATTGTAATCCCGTTACGGAGATACATAACATCCGGCTTCGGCCCTTTCCAGCGAAACAATTTCCAGGCCAATTTCAGTTGTGTTATAATAGGTGCAAAAAAGGACCCTTTTGTTTTTTTCACAAGGACATGAGAAAAAGGAAACGAAGGACGGTGCTTATCATGTGATTCATTAAAAGAAAACAATGTAACATCCCATCCTATTTTATGAAATCCTCGTGCAATGCCCTCAACATGCGAAGACCGACCGCTAACTTGTTCCCCAAGATCAAAGCCTGCAAAAGAAAATATTTTCATTGATCAACCTTCTTACATTTCTTCAGATAATCAGTATTATTTACATACCCAGAAGAACCTTTATTGGAAATGACTCTTCCGGGAACTCCAACAACAACAGCATCATCAGGGATATCCTTAGTAACTACACAATTGGCACCAATAGCAACGTTATTGCCAACGTTAATGTTCCCAAACAATTTCGCTCCCGGACCAATATAAACATTGTCACCAATCGTAGGACACCCTTTCCGATCGCCTCTATTCGCAACACCAATCGTAACCCCTTGAGAGATATTGCAGTTTTTCCCTATCACTGCATTTCGGTTAACTACTATCTGTCCAAAATGACCAATATAGAAACCACTGCCTATTTGTGTATCAAAAGGTATTGTTATTCCGTACTTGCACTTGTAACGATATAACATGGCTCTTGAAATATAATAGAGTGAACAACCAAACAACCTATGTTGCTTTAGATAAGATGTCAACCTCATCCAGAAACAATATTTATATTCTGGTACAAATAGATAATGTTTAAAAAAAAGAGAAATGTTGACTTTCCCACAACATCGGTACAAATCAGATTTTATCAAGTGCTTAAACTTATGAAAATTCATAGAATCTAACTTTTGGGCTTCAATTACCATATGTCAGCTCCAGTAAGAACATGCTTACACACTTTAATAACCTAAGTGAACAAGAATAGTACCTAATGTCTCAGAGAATCGTCTAGCCCCCTGTTCGTTCAAATGAGAAGGGTCCGCATAATAAGAAGGATCTCTGAACTCGGGATATTGATCAAGTGTCGCCATAACATAGGGCACTTGCTCTTCTTCTGATATCGTCTTGACAACACTGGAAAGTGACAACAACACTTGAACCTCTTCGATCTGCTCTCGCCATTCCGGTGATGTTACAAGAACAACACCAACTCTCAAGGATTTTGCTTGCTGTATAGTTTTACTCAACATTTCAACCGCTTTTGGGTCGAGAACAAAATTTTCATATTTACTCGTTTTGTCCTCGATTTTATCCTTCCACTCGGCCGGTTCCATGACCTTCTTTATTGGCGAAAAGCCATTCGGGCAACAATCCTGTCTAATTATATTAGAAAGGAATGACCACGGTTTCCCATTAAAACGTATCGTATGAAAACTATATACCATACGATTAAATCCACTGAGGTCAAATATTTGTTCTTTCAATATGTCGGAGTCATCAATGTAAGGAGCTAACGCCTCAACTCTTAAAAGATTATCTTTAAAGTGAGTTTCGGTAAAATAAAATGGATCGATCTCAATAACCAACAATTTTGGTTTATAACGGCTCATTAGCAGGTCCGCGGCACCTTGTATATACGGAATATACAAACCATCGACACCCGCATTAAAAACTGTTTTCCCCGTAATCTTTTCTATGAGCTCTGGATCGTAATGGTGTCGTGCCCTTGAGCTTCCAAGGACTACGATATCAGCTTGCGCACGTAATGCTTTTGGTAACTGAGCAGCTTGTCCGGCCTCAAGATTATACAATTGCTTCAATAAAACCGAACCAATAAAACGATCCAAGCAAAACAGTAACAGAAGAAACAATACGCCTTTTACAAAGATTTTTTTTAGACTTCTCATATTTTAATCATCTTAAAATTGAAAATAAATAAACTGGGCTCCATTACGTATTCCCAGCATTACTATCGAAAAAAAGAAGATCACATAAAATGTCCATCGCGCAACAATATGTTGTTTCGCAATTAACGGTAAGATTTCTCTCTTGGTTTGAACACACTGAACTAAAAGCAATACTATGATTCCGAGAGCACCATAAAAACAACTTGGCAAAGAATAATATAGGTTCGGCCACCCTTGAGTCAAATGAGTGAGAATGTAAAATGCATCCTCAACCGTATTTGCCCTGAAAAATACCCAAGTAAGACAAATCAGATTAAATGTTATAATAATTCGCAAAATAGTTACAATTGGTTTCGGCACCCCGATTCGCTCACAAATCTTCTCTCGCCAAGAAAAGGTAACCTTGGAAACAATCAATAAGATACCATGAATTGCTCCCCAAAGTACGAATGTCCAAACGGCTCCATGCCACAATCCTCCAAGAAGCATTGTTATCAGTAAATTTATGTACATACGATTTCGGCTTTTCTTATTTCCTCCCAACGGGATATATAGGTAGTCCCGCAACCAAGTGGAAAGTGAGATGTGCCATCGTCGCCAGAAATCTACGGTGGAAGTGGCAAAATAAGGCTGACGGAAATTTTGCATCAAATCATAGCCCAGGATTTTCGCGCTTCCTATTGCGATATCAGAATAACCTGAGAAATCACAATATATCTGAAAAGCGAAAAAATAAGTCGCCAGAAGGAAAGTTGGGCCCGTATGATGTTGCGCATTGTTGTATACACTATCCACATACATCGCTAGATTGTCGGCAATGACCACCTTCTTAAAGATCCCCCACATCATTAGAAAAAAACCGTGCTTGATACGATCATAATCAAAATTTTTCTGTGTAGAAAACTGTGGTAAAAGATGAGTTGCTCGCTCAATAGGTCCTGCTACCAATTGAGGGAAAAAAGAAACATATAACGCAAATTTACCTAAATGCTTCTCTGGAACAATTTTCCCCCAATACACGTCAATGGTATAACTTAATGCCTGAAAGGTATAGAATGAAATCCCAACTGGAAGAAGCAATTTCAAGGCAATGGGGCTCATTTGTATTGAAAACACATTCACACACTTCTGGATGGAATCCAGAAAGAAATTGAAATACTTAAAAACAAAAAGAAACCCAAGATTAATAACAAGACTAATAATCAAGAATAATCTTTTTGAAAATATAGAACGAGCTTTGCCTGTCAACAAACCGCAAAAATAGGCCACCAGAGTAGAGGTTGCTATCAAAAGGGCATATTTAACATTCCAGCACATATAGAAATAGTAGCTAGAAATCAACAACCAAAACCATCGAAAACGATGAGGGACAAGAAAATAAACCCCTGCGACAGTAATAAAAAATATAAAGAAATAAATCGAATTAAACTGCATATAATTCATATCCCTCGGCAAAATTGTACAACAATTCCTCTTCCGTATATGCCTGCTGAATATAACATTTCGTATTACTGGAGATTGCCAAAAGAACCATCAGCAAAGCACTGCCTTTATAGACCCAGAACTGCGAGTTAAATATACACATGCCAGCCGTAGCAAATAGTATCAATCGAATCGGCATCAACAGCAATGCCATTTCTTTGTTTTTACAGTACATATGCCCCCTTAAAATGCTGCTAAATAAGAGATAAAGAAAACAAGCTAGCCCAATGATACCAAAAGAATAAAGCGCCATGAGATAATCATTATGAAAATACGACCTCTGGTTCCTTGCAGCACGTGGGTTGTGCATTACCCCAAACCCCTGACCACTCAAAAGAGCCGCTGGAGCCTTATCAAAGGATTCTGCAATTGAAGCAAACTCGCTCCATCGTGTTCCACCCACAAAACCCTGCCCAACCATTTTATGACCTGTAAATCGATATAGCAGATTGACACCCATGCTTTGGGCAATCTGAAAAGCTACAAACACAATTGCTACTATCATTAAAACAATTACCATCCCCCGAATCTTCCCTTTTGCCAAACCAACCACTCCCAACAAAACCAAAAATAATCCTCCATAAATACCTCGTGTCATTGTTGCAAGGGCGCCAACCGCAGAACACGCCAAGGCAATTATCGCCAATTTTTTCTTGGAAGAAGCATACATAATATAACAAAGCGATACACAACCAGCTGTTATATAGAATGGTTCAAAAAAGTATATTGCAGACCTGAGGAACTCCTGATATTCGATGTATTCTAATCGATCTGAAAGGCCGTAACTCAGAGGCGGATAATATATTTTCAATGCTATTAGCATATGTAGCAAGAACACAAAAATAATAAATCGCATAATCCACAAATAAAACAACTTCACATCTTCTACCCTGCTCAATATATTAACCGCAACAAAGTAAACTGGGATACACATAAAATACCGTAAAACAGTTAATACACCACCGAAAGAACCCATGCGATAGCGACCAACAGCAATATTAATCAAACATAAGATTACCAACATCAATACAGAGAAATCCATAAAAGATACGTTTCTACGCCATGCATACTGAGAAGATAGTGGAAATGCTATCAATAACAGTAGTACTAACAGAATATCCGCTATGCTCCAGGTAAAATCACCAATCTGCAATCCCACCGTGGCTGTATACCCCCATAGAATTGGCGAGATAATTGTAAGAAATACGAATGTATACAACGTGTACTTTCTCGCTTGAACAAAACACAAAAAAGGGCTAACAAGTGCTATAATAGCTGAAAAACCTATAAATATTGCATTCATTATAATTATCTCTATTGAATGGTTTTTATTTAATAAAAGCCTTAACTAACCCGAAAATTTCTCCTGACTTATAATAGCCCGTAAGAAATAGTACGCTAAAAAAAACAATCGGACTCAAAAGCAAGGTTGCAATAGGCCAATCATTGCTAAGAATCAAAAATATCGAAGTAACAACGGCCGAGAGTAAAGGAAGGATTAATAATTTATATAATTCCGGTTTATCGAGAATTTTTTCAACTTGGTGCAAACAAATAACACACAAAACAACTTCGCATGCCAAAAATACGAATCCCGCACCAATAGCCCCATAATGCGGCACCAATATAACACAAGCAATCACAGAAAATATGGCTACACCTGTCATTAAAACTACCATAAAAGATTCCTTGTTGGCTGCATAAATGACATGTGACAAAAGGATGACAATAAATCGGCTTGCCATCGCAACACCAAACAATTTTAAAACACCAGCTGATTCTGAAAATTCCGCCTTAAACAAGGTTGTCATTAACCAATCCGCTCTGGCCAACATTATAACCCCAATGAAAATACCGCCTGTTACAAAATATCTCATCGCCAACCGCAGCCCCCGAATCATTCTTGGTTGTTCTGTTGAAGCGCCGTATATCGCAGGGCTTATTGCACCATCAATTATTTGCCCTATCAACTGGAACACACTAAATAATCGAAATGCCGCGTTATATATACCTACCTGTTCTTTTAAATTCAAAAATGCTATAATAAAACCATTTGCTTGAACATAAAGGACTAACATGATATCTATAACACAAAACCTTTTTCCTACTGCGATCAATTTCTTGAAGATTGTGAAATCGAATTTTGGGAATGCTAGGCGGAAACTCATTGAATAACTTAATAGAATGGCTATTAAATTCATGCAAAGATGCAGTAATGCCACAATGAAAACCGAAGCATGCAAATATATCGCCAAAAAGAAAGCTACCGTATAGAAAAGTGCACCTGAAATAGTAGCAATCGCAGTAAAGTGCTGCTTGTGATGAACTTGAAAAACAGTCGTTGACATCCGCCGTAAAGCTATTAATGCCTGACTTGTTCCTAAAAACAGGGTAAGTACAAATATTCTATTATCATAACGAAAGTAAGCTATAACAAACGCTACTATTAAACCAAGAAACGTAACTCCTCCGTTTAGCAATAAAGTAGCACAAAAGTAACTTTCTGTCTGCTCAATATCCCGTGAACACTCCCTAAGAAATACTCGGTTAAATCCTATACGGCCGAGCACACTAAACAATCCCATATAAAGTGCGGCAGTTGAGTATTCTGAATAAAGATTCAGCCCTAGATAACGAACAAGCACAATGCCCGTTATTGCAAGAAGAATTTGGGAAATACCGGTTGACATTGTAACAACTGCAGCGTTCCGCAAAACTAATTTCACACCGGTTTTTTTCAACCTAACGATATCCTTACTTGTCAGTAGTTGGCAAAACAACTGGGACACTGAAAAGAACACAGAGTATGGTAACCAGGATTTTATGTTTTGAGGGCATAAGGTGATTTTGAACCATCGAGGATACTGACGGCACTGAGAACAAACGAATAAACAGATGTTAGATTTCAGCTTTCAGCGGACGGCGAGAATGGGCCGTTGACGAGCTTCCACCTTCGCATAAAGCTACGGCGAGACAAGCAGTCGGAGGCAATGCTGTTCAATTTTGCGGCGGTGAGATTATGGTAATCTCTGCAAATAATACCCCTTAGTCACATTTAACCACCAGCCGTCGCTCTTTGAGCTATGGCGTGGCAGGCGAAAAACACGAAAGAAAACAGATGTCAGGTTTCAGATGTCAGATGTCAGCAAAACTTGAACCACTAATAAACACGAATAAACACGAAAAATAGCTTTAACCACCGAGAACACTGAGAGCACTGATCTTTCGATTGTATATTGACTATTGTAGATTGTAGATTGTAGATTGCAGGGAAAACAGATATCAGATTTCAGCGTTCAAGACGTTACTCAATTGCCCCTGCAGGCCGAGAGAGCCCGCCTTTTCTTTCAGGACAGATACATCGATAACGTTTGTAGAATAACGAAGCATGTTTTTTATATCGGTCACATGTTTTTCGCTGCCGCCTTCGGTGAAAAATTGCAGTTTACGGAGGATCACGTATTCCGGCGGTGCTATTTGAATGCTGTCAGCTTCAAAATCGATCGTACGGCGGTTGCCCATCGCCCAGTGGTGCAACGGATCTTTGCCGACGGGATAGAAATCCGCCTTTAAACCGGTCGACTGATGGATCACATTAAAGTGGCCCCGAACCTCCCGAGAGACCTCGCAGAGAATCACTTCAGACGGCGGACAATAAAACTGCTCTTGTGAAAAGACCACTGGCAGGCCAGCCACATCGTTTTGTGAAAGCTTAACAACCAGGTCAATATCGTGTGTCATCCGCGGCTGGCCATACACAATACTCGCCACCGAACCAGTCACCATGTACTCGATCTGAGCTGGTTGAGCGGCTTTACAAAGACTGAAATCAAACTAGCTTCTTGCATGAAGAAAGATATCCTTAACCGTCTTGTCCACCTGCTGCTGTGACCAATCGGGATGCAGGTGCCTTAACCAGGACGCTTTTAACTCTCTGGCGGACCAATAGAGATTCATCGCAGCCTTTAACTTGGCCTGGGGCGTCATTTTTGAGATTATTTCAATTTGTTTGTCCATTGTTTAGAAATCAGATGTCAGGAAATAACATGTCTTGAGTCATGTAAAGTCAGTCTTGAGGCTTTAGTCCTGAGTCTTGAGGAACGGCTAGCGGCTGACGCCAAATTAAGAATAGAGAATTTGGAATTAAGAAATACTTGAACCACGAATTAACACGAAAAACACGAATAGTATTAGTCCACAGATTTCACAGATATACACGGATTGTATCACCGATCACGAACTTCGTTCAAGCTGGTCTGGCAAACACCGCCATGCTCGAAATACATTTCTGTGCTGGCGTCTTTTGCATTCCAAGTGTTTTTGACAAAACAAGCGGTGTTTTAGCCAAATCATGTGTTCTTTTGATTTTCTTATTTTCATAGGCCAAAAAGGATTTTAACATCTTCTCAATGGCCTGCTGACAATCACAGCCAATCGAATCCGTGAAATGTCCAGCATCATATAAAATCTGAGCGGATTTCAAATCATGCCAAGCTTTTACCAGCCATTGTTCCGCAAGCGATTTATTTGGCATAAATAACCTTTCCGTTGGTTAATATATCAACTTTGTAAAAATAATCTTCTCGGCTATCAAGAAAATCCTGTGAAGCCGCTAATGCCGTTTCCAGTAATACAGTTTCGCATTTTTTGAGAAAGTCTCAATAAAAGACTTGCGCCATCGTATATTATGGTATAAATAGGTTCTCCACAGGCTGTATGGGACAGCCGTGATAATGTGG
>JAOUFG010000144.1 GCA_029858345.1 Phycisphaerae bacterium | reverse complement strand
TACAATTAAACAACGCGGATTAAATCCCGTGGAGACGGTCAAACAGGCATTGAAAGTCTACCTCGAAACCGGTACTCTGCCAGCATTAAAAGAATTCACTGCTTCAAATGGCTAAAATATTACCAATGGTTCATGTACGGAGCTTCAAATGATACAGCAGGATTCAAACGGAATCAAACTGACCGAAGAAGAGCAAATCAAACAAGCGGGTTTAACGCTGGATTTTGACCGGATTGCTCGAACAGGGAAGATGTCAAAAGAGCAGGTGCTCATCGCAAAGTGGTACGGCATCTACCGATCGCGTCAAAAGGGCGATCACATGGTCCGAGTCGTCATTCCCGCAGGACACATGACAACAACGCATGTCAGGACCATCGCGCATCTTGCGGAAAAGTACGCCGCGGGCAAGGTCTCCTTTACGACACGGCAATCCGCTCAGTATCACAGGGTCCAATTACAAGCGATTCCGAAGCTGCTTGGCGAACTGGACAAAGCGGGATTGACAACGTTTCATGGTGCCGGCGATGTGCCGCGGAACGTCACGGCCTGTCCGTGGGCAAGCATTTGTCAACATCGGCGGTTCGATGTTTTGCCGTATGCGAAACAGACAGCCAAACTGTTATCCGACAGCCGCGACCTGGACAATCTGCCGCGGAAGTACAAGGTCACGTTTTCCGGCTGCGCAGCCGGTTGCGGCCAGCCCTATGTCAATTGCTGCGGGGCCATCGGCATCATTCGCAAAAATGCCCAAGGCGCCGAAGAGACTGGTTTTCAGGTCGTCATCGGCGGCGGCATGGGATCGGAACCCTATGCAGCACAGCAGCTATATTCGTTTGTTCCCGCCGCATCGGTCATGAAAGTCGCGCGAGCCGTCGGCTTGTTATTCAATGAGCAGGGCGACCGAACCAACCGCAGGCATGCCCGCCTGAAGTATGTCGTGGACCGGCTGGGCGTCGAAAAGTGCCGTCAACTGCTGGCTCCCATTTATCAACGTGAGGGTATCGACACATCGGCCTTTGAAACGAACCCCGTGCAGGACTGCGGACCGGAAATCCCGACGCGGCCCTTGCGCGAGATAAATCCTGTTGATGAGAACCGATTGTGCATTCAACGGATCATGCTTGCCAAAGGCGAGATCGCTTCGACGGACCTGGAACGAATCGCCGAGTTGGCCGATCTTTACGCTGACGGGCATGTTTACAGCACCAACCGCCAGAATCTTGAGCTGCACGGCATCGATCCGTCTAAACGCCCGCAGTTGCAGAAACAATTACAAACCATCGGGCTTTGGGTGGATGGATTCTACGGCCTGCGGGATATTGTTACATGCGTGGGAACGACCTATTGCCCGATGGCGCTCGCGGGAACCCATGACCTCTATGACCGACTTGCCAAGCTTGTTTCGGATACGAAATATGAGCCGATACGGGATAAGATTCTGATTAACATCACCGGCTGCCCGAACTCCTGCGGCCAGTACTATATTGCTGATATCGGCCTGCGCGGATTACGGATGCGTGGGCCAACCGGTCCCGTCGAGGGTTACGAGATTCGCATCGGCGGAACCGGCACCGAATTTGGAAAAGTGCTTGGCGATTTTAAGATCGACGAGTGCAAAACCGTGGTCAAATGTATCCTTGAGACGTTTTTAGAGGTTTGCAGGGAAAAAGATTACGACAGCTTAGCCGCACACATCCGCACCGAAGGCATCGGGCTTTACCAAAGCATAAGCGGCTCAGGATAACCTGCGGCCATTTTTTTGTTTTTTTGAGATTTTTCGCTTTGTATTGGAGGGAGAATGGTTATAATGCCCGGACAATATTAGAAGCTGGAATGTGGGCCTGCCCTGAGCCCCGTCGAAGGGAGAAGTCCATTCCAAAACATCACCGGATTAATTTTTGACGGGATTTACAGGATCGCGGCTTGACAGGATTACAGGATTTACTTTGAGGTGATTTTGAATTGGGTTTTAAAAACTCATCCGCCGCCACGAAGATTATGGCGAGACAGGTGGACACAAGAAGTCAGAACCCTGAAGACTGAGGACTAAGGACTGAAGACTAATAGTGTTTAATTAGATTGAAAAGAGATGGGGTTTTAAGTGCTTCAGAGATGCCTTGGATTTTAAGAATATAGGAATGTAGGTAGATAGGAATGTAAACAGTATTTGGCGGACATAAATAGTTAGGAGTAAGAAATGACAAAGAGAACGGTCAACAACAATAAAACAAGTATCAGCAAACTTCCCAACGACAAGCCGGTCGTTTACAAGATCAAAACTGACAGTGGCATAGTTAATTATGTGGGAGTCGCAAAAAGAGGCCGTGTACAGGAATGTCTCGCAGAACATTTACCAGGAGGAAAAGATTATGTTCCTGGGGCCAAGGTTCAGATTGAACAAGTCTGTAGCATTGCTGATGCAAGAAAGAAGGAAAGAACTGTTATTGCCAAAGCATTAACACAAAAAGTAATTCGAGTAAAATCACCAGTTAGAACCGGAAGAATTACTCGTGAAGTAGCGCGCTCTGTGGTTAAGGGTGTGATTGATATAAGGAAGACAGGTGGCGGACAGTCCGCCGCCGCGATGGCTCTGGCCTCGGTCGCCCTCCGGGCTCCCTCACCCAGAGCCGGTTAACCGTTACCCGAGCGAAACAGTTCCACCTTAATTCAAAGGTGATTCTGTCCAGCGCATGGGGACAACCTTATACATTATCATACATTTTGAATCGCCCCAAATCAGCCAATAATCAACATTATTCAATAAATAAACAGTGTTTTCTCCCTGTTTCAGCCCCGGAACATTATTGTCTGCGGATTTACTACGGGTTTGATCTGTCAGTCTTAATATTATCTTATTGTTTGACGGGTGCGGACAGAACATAAAAACGGGCTGCAAGCGTTAAGATCACAGCCCTTTTTTTAATAATTGAACTTCCAGTTATTTTCTTCGCCTATCGTGTGGGACTGTAACTGTAGCACTCTGAATAGTACAGTTACCGGAACAGTCACAAGCTTGAAAAGTAATGGTATAGATCCGTCCTTCATGCTTAGACTTACCACTACGTGAGGCCCGCAGATAAATAGAACCGTCTTCTGTAACCTGCATATCCTGATTTCCATTTCCACTTTCGTTCATTGTGATTTGTACTAATGATACTTCTGGCTCTGGATCGCAGATGTCGCTTTCAGTCCAGGTTGGGGTGATTTTAACCATTTTGTTATTCGGGGGCCAGAGGGCAACAGGGTCAACTGACAATTCAAAATCGGGCGGGATCGTATCTTGAACAGTAAACGTTGTCTCACACGTGTCGGACAATCCAACCTCATCGGTCACAGTCAGAATTACATTGCAAATCAGGCTGCATCCGTTTGACGTATTTACCATGAGGGTTGGCATAGGGCTGGTGCTATCGTCAAAGAATGCATCGGGACAATCTGAAGACCAGGCGTATGTCAGCAAGTCATCATCAGGATCGCTGGAGCCTGTACCGTCAAGGATTGCCGCCGTGGTTGCACCGCTGCACTCGGCAAAGTAGGGGCCATTGATGTCACACGCCGGCGGCAGATTTGACTGTCTGAAGTTTGCGACTTCATAAGCAGTTTCATTGAGTGTCCTATGGTTATCTGCAGTATCAGCGTATCCGAATGGCTTAGAACCTGTGCAAGGCCAATCAAAAGGCCATTCGCATATTTCAAAATATATGTAAGGGCTTGACCAGTATCCTTTTCTTGGGCAACTAAGTACAAAATTATTATCACACCAATCCCTGTATGCCATAATTGATCTGAGACCATAATGAATAGCTGTCCAACCATCCCATGTATACCCATGACTGTAAGGGAATGCCCCACTATGATTTGGGGCATGTACGTCATGTCCGGCACCCATATTATGCCCTAATTCATGTGCGAAGACATAATCAGATGTAGCCGAATTTCTTCTGACGATACTGAAAGCATGCGAGGAGGAAGTCGGACCTCCCTTCTGATCCCATGGGCCCCACGCCATTCCCCGAGTTTCTCCGGCCCAGCAACCCAGCCAACTGCAGTTCATTCCTCGCTCTATCCAGAAACTCACAAGGTCTGCACGGTATTCATCTCTCCAGGCATTGATTTCGTTGTTGTAAGTCACCCAGTCTAGATTTGTCGGTGCATCATCTGATTCCGCATAACTTACTTCAGCTATATGAACAAGTCTCAATCTCTGATAAATCCCACTGTTTTTATATGTTTGGTTTGTTTGGTCAACCGCTGACTGAATTTCAGCACCGATATTCCCTGAAGCACTGGCGACATCATCCGTATAAACTACCATTACATCGATGGTGGAGCCATCATCAAACCAGATTGCCTGTACAGCATCTTGTTGTATTTTTGCAACTGTATTCGAGTCGGTATAGAAATCGGGAGGGACAATAACATCATTCGGCTCATTAGGGGGAAAATCGCACGGACAAAGTTCACTTAACACATGAATCTCATTTCCGAGCGGTTTGACTTGATACACCATTTCATCGATAGAAATAAATCCAGCCATGTCTCCGTCTTCGACAGTAAGAATTACGGATGAAAGACCTCTACCCGGAACTTGACCAAACCATGTATAACAGTTCTCAGATCTTGTTTCTATACGATCTCTGAGTGCTGTGACCGATACATCATGGAACATATTTAAAACAATGGATTCAGATTCTTTCAGAAAATCGAAATTGACTAAAGCATTTCGCGAGCGAACAGTAGCTGAATCTGTTTCATCTTCAGATTGCGCGACAATTAAGTCTGGTTTATATAGTTCGACATCAGTAAACAATTCACGAACAGTTTCCCTTTCTTCCGAAATAACCCGCGGCGGAGCATCTCCGATATAAATCGTTATATGATTTATATCATTGGAATCAGTAAGAGCCAATCCAATCGATGGGCTTATCACAAAAACAAACATTAAAAAAGCCATTACAAACATTTTTAAATTAACTTTTGACATTGTTCTTCCCTTTCAAAAAAATTGTTAATGGATGTGAATTGAAGAAATGATTGCGTAGCAATGGCGTAGACAGTAACTGATTGTAGGTCTTCGGAAAGGCCGGCAGGACACGCCGTGATATTCTTTCTCCCGTACACTTTTCTGCTTCGCTTAACAACAACGGTTGTAGTTCGCTCAAGCAGTGTCTTTTCAGGATGCACGTTCAATTATACGCTGAGCCCGATTCGGTACAAATAAAAAATTGGACAATAGTACTTTTTTTTTAGGGGTATCCGTATTTATACGGGGTGTTCGTGTGAAATAAATGAATCTGGGCGAAATTTAAAGGGTCAATTAAAGGGGTCCGGTACTTTTTTTGGGGTGATTTCGGTGTTACAGACTCAGGCAGGATGCCCGTTCGACTTCGCTCAGGGCCGCTCTGAGCTACCTTTTCATACACATCTCGGCGGCTTTTCGGGCGTGTTTTGCGGCTTTGCGTGCGCTGATCGCCGCGGCGAGTGCGAAGAGGGTGGTTAAACAATCACTTATCCCGGGGCATCGCCATGGGATACAGGCCCCCAATAATCCCCCGTAAAAGCGTGGATAAAAAGTTCAGAGGGATGTAACGACAGAGACTATTAAAGTCTCATAAAATCAGTCTAAAATTCAGAAGAATCGAGACTGTAGCATCTTTACAGAGTTTCTTTCTATCCTGTTTTTCGTTTTTCACCGTTTCTGTTCCAATGTAATGTATTTATCGTTGTCTTCTGATCAGCCAGGTATAGGTCTCGCTGCA
>JAOUFG010000038.1 GCA_029858345.1 Phycisphaerae bacterium | reverse complement strand
ATGGATATGCAGCGAGACCTATACCTGGCTGATCAGAAGACAACGATAAATACATTACATTGGAACAGAAACGGTGAAAAACGAAAAACAGGATAGAAAGAAACTCTGTAAAGATGCTACAGTCTCGCTATATTCTTCTAATAGTTTCTTTATTTCATTTTGTTTCATAGAGATCCACCTTCTTTTTCCCTGTTATTTGCATTGAGATTTCTTCATGGCCTTGTAGATTAGCTGTTACTTGAAATTCCTTTTCATTGATTGTGCCGTTTTTCAACAAAAGTCTGAAGTTGTCTACATCTTTGCCGAACACCGAAACAGCATTCTTGCTAAATCGGACTACATCAATTTCTCCAGTTAGGCCACTCGATGTATCTATTTCTCCAAAGTAATAAAAACCAAAATCTCCCCCCAAAGCTTGATTCCCGTTAATAACTAAAACTCCACTGCCATAATCAAATTCTGCCCTAAATTCTATAGTCCATAATCCATCAAACATTTTTGTGCCCCTTTTCTTGTTACGTATTCCTATACATGTTTTCACTGTACATGCGATTATTTTCTTTTTGAATCTAATAGTTTTTCTATTTGCTCTTTCATTTTTAATATGTCTCCTGATTATACCGGCAATGTCCCGAATGAAAACCATTTTCACCACGAAGGCACGAAGAAACACGAAGATTTTCCAAAAACCAACTATTATCTGTCCCATAAGTCCCTTTCGCCCCATTAAACGCATCCCCTAATTCCCGCTCAACAAGCAATTTACAATTTACAATCTAAAATATACAATTGAAAGTTTGACAAATATCAAACTCATGGTATAATACGCAGAAAATGGAAACTGAAAAATACAAAATGGAACACTATAAGAAAAAGACAAAAGCCATGCCGAAGGCATTCCAACCCATTAATCATTAGTCATTAATCAATAATCATTTACGACAAAGGAGCAAGCACAATGACCAGCGACAAGCAACTCGCCGCCAACCGCCGCAACGCCCAAAAATCCACCGGCCCCAAAACCGAAGAAGGCAAATCCGTCGTCGCCCAAAACGCCGTCACCCACGGCTTCACCGCCGCGGCCCCGATTCTCCCCAACGAGGACCCCGCCGCCTACGACGCGTTCAAATCCCAGCTCACCAAAGAGCTGAACCCCGCCGGCCACGTCGAAAACATGCTCGCCGAACGCATCGTCGATCTGGCCTGGCGTCTCAAGCGTTCCGGCCGGCTCCACATCGACGCCTACCGCGTCTTCGCCCAAGGTAGCTCAGGCATCCTGCCTGAGTCGCAAGACGCTTCAACCGAAGACATCGATTGCGGCCGCATCGCCGTCAACGACTTCGCCGAAGCCAAAGTCTTCGAACGCCTCCTCGTCCACGAGCGCCGCATCGAAAATTCCCTCTACAAAACCATCACCGAACTCCAGCGCCTCCAGTTCATCCGTACAAAATACCAATCCCTCCTCATGGACGGCGTGGACTATGACGACTGCGAAACCCGAGAAATCCTCGAACAAAACGCCCTGGCCCGACTCCCCCATGCAACCACAAACTAAAAAACCCTTTTCAGCTGTCACCCCGGGCTTGACCCGGGGTCCAGACGGTCCATACCAAGATGGGCGTTACGTCACATCTGTCTTGCCGTTGGGCACTGTGCTCTCGCCCTGGATGCCGGATCAAGTCCGGCATGACACAAAAGCAGCCATATGGAAATCGAAAAGCAAAAAAAATGTCATCCCGACCTGTCCCGCCGTAGCTCGAAGAGCGAAGGGGGAATCCCCGGATGGGGTGAGGAACCTGTTAAAAAAGCCATGCCGAAGGCATTCCACAACTACGAACTACGAACTACGAACTAAGAACTAAGAACTAAGAACTAATTCATGCATTTTGCCGCGAAAAACCTGCTCTACACCTTTCACCGGTCGCTGACGGCCCAACACATCACCGTCGCAGCCTTCAAACGTTACGCGCGCTCCCCGGAAAATCGAACATTCAAAAACTATTTCCGCAAAACAAACCCATTTACAAAATACATGCACCAGCGCCCCCAAAACTCACTCGGCCGTTACATCACCAAACACCGCCGCAAGCAAAACCCCATCCTCACGAATTTCACAACGCACATCGCCACCACGATCCTCGAAAAACTCCAAAACCTGCAAATCCATTACCCTGCCCCTACAGGGCGTGATGTTGTGGGGGTGACCACAGACCCAGGGCGGTGCCCTGGGCTAAATTACACTGCACCTTCAGTGCGGGTATGTTCAGAACGGGCACCTTCGGTGCGGCAGCAAGATGGCCTGAAAGGCCGATGTACTATAGCCCAGCCCATCGGGCTGGGTCCGGATACCCCCACCCACCCCCAACGCCCTGAAGGGGCAGCATATTCTCCATCAAATAATCTCTGTGAATCTCGGTGTTCTCTGCGGCAAAACAAAAAAACGAAAAACAAACCCATTTTATTCGGTGTAATTCCATGAAACCCTTGGTTAATAATTCGCGGTCATTCGTGTTTATTCGCCTGCCTTGACGTAGCTTCATGCGAAGGCAGGTGGTTCAGAATTAGACAAGATTGGGCTTGCAGGGGCGGATTCGGGTGTTATAATACCCTTTATTATAACCAGTTAAGGAAACAAAATGGCTTTACTGAATGTCAATATCGATCATGTGGCGACGATTCGTCAGGCACGCAAGACCGACGAGCCGGACCCGGTGTGGGCCGCGGTGCAGTGCGAACTGGCTGGCGCCAACGGGATCACCGTCCACCTCCGGCAGGATCGGCGGCATATCAACGACCGTGATGTGCAATTGCTCAAGGAAACCGTGGCCTGCAAGTTTAACCTTGAAATGTGCATGGCCGAGCCAATGGTCAAAATTGCCGAAAAAATCCGCCCCGATCAAATCACCCTCGTGCCGGAAAACCGTGCCGAACTGACCACCGAAGGCGGGCTGGATTGTGTGAAATTCCAAAAACGGCTTGAACAAATCACCAAACGGATGCACAAAAAAGGCATCCTCGTCAGCACATTCATTTTGCCCGATGAAAAACAGATCGCCGCGACCGCCGAAGCGGGCTGCGACGCCGTCGAGCTGCATACCGGCCAGTACGCCAACGCGAAAAATGACAAACAGATCGAAAAACGGCTCAACGAGCTGCGCGACGGCCGCGATATCGCCATGGCCGCGGGATTGATCGTCCATGCCGGTCACGGACTGACCTATCGCAACATTGGCCCCGTCGCGAAAATCGAAGGGCTTTGCGAGTTCAATATCGGCCACAGCATCATCTCCCGCGCCATTCTGGACGGGATGCGCAAGGCCGTCGAGGACATGAGAAAACTCATCGAAACAGGAATCTGATAACTGGAGACTGATATAATGTTTAGCGGCACATTTGTAGCATTGATTACACCCTTTTCGGACGGCCAGGTGGACTACGAAACCCTGACCGAATTAGTCGAGTTTCACCTTGAAAGCGGCACCGACGGGCTGGTCCCGGTCGGCACCACCGGCGAATCCCCCACGCTCAGCCACGAGGAAAACAAAAAAGTCGTTGAACACGTCGTTAATGTCGCCGGCGGAAAAATCCCCGTCATCGCCGGAACCGGCTCCAACAGCACCGCCGAAGCGATTGAAATGACCGCATACGCCAGGAAAGTCGGCGCCGATGCCTCGCTGCAGGTTGCCCCGTACTACAACAAACCCACGCAGGAGGGCTTCTATCAGCACTTCAAAGCGATTGCCGACGAAGTGGACCTGCCGATTGTCCTTTACAATATCCCCGGCCGCTGCGGCGGGACGGGCCTGACAGCGCAAACCGTTGCCCGCCTGGCTGACCATGAAAACATCGTCGCCATCAAAGAAGCAACCGGAAATCTGGATATGGCCAGCGAAATCGCAACACTGTGTGACATCACGATTCTGTCGGGTGACGATTCGCTGACGCTGCCGCTGGCTTCCGTCGGCGGCAAAGGCGTCATCAGTGTCGTTGCCAACATCGTTCCCGCAGATGTCAAAGCCATGACAGATTTGATTCTGGAAGGTGATTTTGTCTCCGCCCGAAAATGGCACCGCAAACTCTTTATGCTGTCCAAAAGCATGCTGAGTTTAGCGACCAATCCCATTCCGATCAAAGCGGCGATGGCCATGCTGAACATGGCATCCGATGAAATGCGGCTGCCGATGACGGAACTGGAAGCCGACAAAGCGGAAATCCTCCGCAAGGCCCTGAAAGACTACGGCCTGCTGACGTAAGAAATTTTATTTGCGCATCTCCGGCAGGTCCGGTTCGATATGTACCATCACATTGACCGGCTGCGCCATTTGTTCATGCAGCGTATTTTCCAGGCATTCAGCGATTTCATGGGCATCGGTAATGTTAAGCTGCGGATCGACGAGAATGTGCAGGTCGAAAAATATTTCACGCCCCACGCTGCGGGTCCGCAGTTTGTGCCAACTGCGAATGCGTTCTTCGGAGTCAATGATTTTCTGAATCTGCTCAACGGTTCTGGCATCGACCGCTCGTTCCGAAAATTCACGAAAACAGCCGTCGATCACCTTGATGCCGACGAGGATAATCATGATCCCCACGACGATCGCTCCGAGCTGGTCGCCATGCGGATACCCGAACTTCACCGCGACGGCGCCGATAATGACAGCAATCGAACTGAGTGCATCCGAACGATGGTGCCAGGCATTCGCATACACCACCGAACTGTGGACACGAACAGCGACAATTCGGGTCCACTGATAGAGGATTTCTTTGGAAACCACCGAAAGCAAGGCGATCCAAATCACCCAAGAACTGATCGTAACGGCCCCGGTCCCTGCCGCATGCATTTTGGCAATATCCCCCGACGCCTTATAGATCATTCCGCAACCCACCAGAATCAAAATCGCTGCGACAAATGCGGTCGAAAACGTTTCCAGCCGCCCGTGGCCGTACGGATGCTCGGAATCCGGTTCTTTCGACCCAAAATGCACCCCCACCAAAACGGCCACATCCGTAAGAAGATCAGACAGCGAGTGGATGCCGTCCGCAAAAAGCGAAATGGACCCAACGGCCAGCCCGACAATGCTCTTGGACACAGCAAGGCCGAAATTCGTCAGCATCCCCCAATACGTGACCCTGCGAATGGCCGCATTATTCTGCTGTGTTATCGGATGTATCATGAATTTAAGACGCCTTTGCAAATCGACTCAATCCGGTCAATATAGTTTTGAGCCGTTTCAGGATTTCGGGCTTCAATAATGACCCGCATGATCGGTTCGGTGTTGCTGGTGCGAATGTGGATCCAGCCGTCCGGCAGATCGAACCGACAGCCGTCGCTGTCATTGATGGCCGCATCCTTAAGAACGGTTTTGGCTTTTTGGATAATAGACGCCGCCTGCTGTTTATCCGCGGGGTACTTACTTTTGTGCATGGTGTAACCGCCAACCTCGGCGGCAAGTTGCGAAACCGTCTTTTCGGATTCGGTCAAGAGTCCAAGCACTAACGCCATGCCCACCAAACTGTCACGAATCGGCCCGACACGCAGATCGATAATGCCGCCGTTGCCTTCACCGCCGATGACACAGTTATTTGCCACCATCGCGTTGGCCACATTCGCTTCGCCGACGGGCGTGCGAATCACGGAACAACCGGCTTGCGCGGCGATGTCATCGATCATGCGCGAGGTGGAAAGATTGGCCGCCGCCGAACCCTGCATCTGCGAAAAAACGAACCTGGACGCAAAGGCCAGCGTAAATTCCTCCCCGATGTAACCGCCGGTTTCATCGACGATGGCTAAACGATCCGCATCCGGATCCTGCGCAAAACCAATGTCGGCGCCTGTTTCGGCAACCTTTTGACAGAGTGTTACAAGATTTTCCGCTGTCGGTTCCGGCATATGCGCAAACACTCCGGTTGGTTCGGTATTCATGCGAATCACCTCACAGCCCAACGTCTCCAGCAACAGGATGGCTTCAGAACCGCCCGCGCCGTTGACGCTGTCCAACACAACCTTGAAACGCCTGGAAGTGATTTTGTCCTTCTTGACAATCGCCAGCACTTTTTCCACATGCACCTGATCGGCCCGGCCATCGTTATTGATCGCCCCGCAATCGAGTGCCCTGATAAAAGAAAACCGCTTCTGATGGTACATCTCAATGATCTGATCCGCCATCTCTTTCGGAGGCGCGATCCCGTTTTCAAGCAGCAGTTTGATCCCGTTATACGGCGTCGGGTTATGACTGGCTGTAATGACAATACCGCCGTCACACTTCAACTGCCGAAGCATCACACCGACGGCCGGCGTTGAACAAATCCCCAGATCGACGACGTCAATGCCAACGGCGGCCAGACCCGAGGCAACCGCCGAAAAAATCATGGCTCCCGAAGGACGTGAATCCCTACCAATCGCAACGGAAAGCTTCTTTTCATTGGTATGACGCTGCTTCAGAAACGACCCAAACGCGGAACCATAAGCGGCGGCGGTTTCAGGAAAAAGGGTCTCTCCGATCAGCCCCCGCATCCCGCTGATACTGATAATAAGTTCCTGTGTCATAAGCGTCCTTAAGGTAATGATCGCGATTTTTCAAGAATATGAGTCAGGTTGCCCACAACTTTGTTGACCTGTGGTTCTTTTAATACAAGGATATCCTTCAGTGCCTGTCCGATATGCGGCAGATAAGTTTCAATATAACCGCGTTTGACCATCTCGTCCTTGATACGTTTCTGCCTGCGGACATGAATCCCCAGCTTGCGGCCGCATTCCTGAATCGCCAGCTTCAGTTCTTTAATAATCTCGGGATAATGCGCCACCGCCTCCTTGCTTTCCGAAGTGAACGGCACCCACACCGAAGCGACATGTATCATCAGCATCATCGGCCCACACGGCAACGCCCCCCGGCTCTGGCTGAGACCATAATTGCGCCAGTTTGTCTCCAGGGCCGCTTTATGAGTGGCACATGCGGACTGTTGATACAATAGCGGAACACGATTTGCAAAACGCACCAGACGCATCGTCGGTTCCTTATCGTCCCCATTCTTGCTTTTGTCGATATCCTTACAGCCATACGCCAAGGCAGCTTCGACAATAAAGGGATTGCCGCGATAAACAGTTGGCTTTCGTGTCGAACTTGAATAAAAATCCGCTTCGACAACCCGTGACAGGCCTTCGATCATTTCCTCCTCGCCGATGGGCCCGATGCAATCCGTCGGCGGAGCCATGATTTTTGTTGTGTTAATCGCCTCATGCAACCGCTCTGCTTCCTTGAGCGTAATCTTTGACGGTCTTAACCGTGAAGAAAGCTTCGCCTTTTTGGCAATTTCCGCTCCCAATCGCGGGCTGATTCTGGAAAACTCGCTGCGCAAAAACTCCGCCATTGTTTTACTTGAACTCTCACGGGCCATTTTGAACAGCACACCCAGTTCCACACCGTAGGGATGCGGTTTGATCTCAATCGGCATAAATGGTAATTCGTGGCTCTGACGAGGGTATTCATATATTTCACCCCCGGGAGCATGATAAATAATCGTCGAATGCGGGTTGGCTATGGCGGTTTGCGAAATGTATTCATCAACACTTTGCTTACCTTTAAGATATTTCCCCTCAAGCGTAATGGTGACACTCGTCCCCGTCGGCCATTCAAATTCGCACTCTTCATCGCTGATGATCTCGGGGCGATTTTTGGTGGTATCAATCTGAACATGGTAGTGCCGAGCGGGTTTGTTTTTGGTACGGGTGATAATCTGCACCGGTTCGCCTGTCGTCAGCAATCCGTACATCCCGGCGGCGCTGATGCCGATGCCCTGCTGGCCGCGGCTCATTTTGAGTGTATGGAATTTACTGCCGTATAAAAGCCGGGCAAAGATATTCGGCACTTGTTTGGCAACAATACCGGGACCGTTATCCTGCACCGTTAATATGAATTTATTGTCCGTATTTTCAATGGGATTGATAATAATTTTCAAATCCGGCAGGACATGCGCTTCTTCACAGGCATCCAGCGAATTATCCACCGCTTCCTTCACTGTGGTCAAGAGGGCTTTTCGAGGGTTATCAAAGCCAAGCAGATGGCGGTTCTTGGCAAAAAATTCACTGACACTAATATCACGTTGTTTAGCAGCCATCGATTCAGCGGTTGCAGCGACGGATTTTCGGACACGTTTTTCCTTCGGAGGAGGTGCTGTGCTTTTCACGGCAGGTTTTACATCCTTGTTCCTAACGGGTTTTTGAGCCACTTTTTTCGCGTTTTTTTTAACCGGTTTCTTTTGCGCAGGCGCAGGATCCTGATCAAAATCAAAACTCATTTGCGTTGAGTCATTCTTCTTACGGGCAGTCATTCCGTCGACTCCTCATCAATATCCGAGCGTCCTGAACGCTTTTGAAGGCGTTCAGGACACTCAATCTTATTGCATCATCTTACTATTTTAGCTTACAGATATACATCTCATTGACAAAGTCCAAAGCGGTTAATTCAGCGGCGGCTTTTTCGTCGGGTGTTTTATCTAAGCTGACAGCAAGAATCGCCTTGCCCCCTTCAAGCTTATGGCCGACCCCCATGGTATTCATATTGATACCGTGGTCGCCAAAAACCTTACCCACAGAGCCGATTACGCCGGGCCTGTCATCATTAAAGATAATGACCATCGTATCTTCAGGCGTCACTTCAATATTAAACCCATCAATATCAATGATTCTCAGCAAGCTGCCGCCAAAGACAGTGCCGCGAATCGTCCGGGTTACTTTATCTGTTTCAACAGTGGCAGCAAAACTGGACTCAAGGTCCTTGATTTCCGGATTCTTTGTCTGGTCGATGCTGATACTGCGCTGCTTGGCCAGCATTGGGGCATTGACCATATTGACAATCGTATCAAAATGCGGCTGCAACAGTCCGATGGTAAATGCCGTCGCAACAGAATCAACGGGTTTTTCTGCAATGGAACCGCGGAACTCGATTTTGACATTTTTGATATGCCCCGGGGCCAGTGTGCTCATCACGGTACCGATACGGTTGGCTAATTCGCCATAGTGGCAAACAATCGGGGGAACCGCACCGCTGGTCGCAGGCGCATTCAAAGCGTTGCTGATCGGGCCGCCCTGAATGGCATCGCACAGAATTTGCGCCGCTTCGACGGCCACTTCAATCTGGGCCTCCTCCGTGCTGGCGCCAAGATGCGGCGTCACCAGGCAGGACGGACAGTTCTGGAATCCCATGTTCTCCGGCGGTTCCTTCGAGAACACATCCAGCGCAGCCCCGGCGATGACTCCCGCATTCAAGGCCTCATACAAATCGTTTTCATTAATAATCCCCCCGCGTGCACAGTTGACAATACGGCACGTGGGCTTCATCATCTTCAATTCCTTTGCGGTAATCATGTTAGTGGTTTGTTCATTACGCGGGATATGCAGCGAAATAAAATCGGACTCACGGTAAATCCTTGTCACATCTTCGGTCACCTCGACGCCCATTTGGTCCGCTTCTTTCGGCGCGGCAAACGGATCGTACCCGATGACTCGCATATTGAACCCGAGAGCCATTTTAACAACAGACATGCCGATGCGCCCCAAACCGATAACCCCCAGCACTTTATTGTTAAGCTGGTTTCCGGTGTACTTCTTGCGGTCCCAGGCTCCCTCTTTGAGCGAGTTACAGGCCGGAACGACATTGCGGCTCAGGGACAGCATCAATGCCATCGTATGCTCAGCGGCGCTGAGTGTGTTTCCGCCGGGGGTGTTCATTACAAGAATCCCTTTTTGTGTCGCGGCGGGAACATCGATATTATCCACTCCCACACCCGCACGGGCGATCCCCTTGAGTTTGCCGGGTTTTTCCAGGACCTTCGCAGTCACCCGGGTCCCGCTTCGTATAATCAGGCCGTCATAGTTCCCGATAATATTCGAAAGTTCATCTTCGCTGATGCCGGTTTTAATAACGGCTTCAAAATTTTCTGTCCCGTTAATCAGGTCAACGCCTTCCTGGGCCAGTTTATCGGTAATCAATATTCTGTACATTTCCATCTCCTAATAAGTTTCAATTTCATACGCTTCCTGCATCGAGACTCTCTCGTCTGCATGCTTAAATTTCAATTTATCACACGGATACAAATTTCGCAGTGTGCAATGCGCCACCGCGGATATCATTCGGCTGACCAGAGCGTCACGTCCCTTGGTTTCAATCTCGACACCAACGCGGACCATTTTCCCTTCCGGCTGCTGCGGCCAGACACGGGTGCCCAGATCCGTATCCTGCAAAACAGCGCGGGTCACCATTTCGCCGGAGTAATAATCGCGGACCCGCAGCGAGTCGATACTGTACGAATCCACATGAACCAGCAGGACATATCCAGCGCCGAGGGAGCGGGCCGCCGCCCGCAGGTCCACCGCGGAATTACCGGAGTCCAGGGCCGGGCCTACGATAACGTTTTCCGGCTCAAGCCCGCCGTTTTCTATTAACATTAGCTGAAGGACGCCCGCCAGTTTCTGCGGCACCTCAAAATCCGCACCGGCTGACCGGGGACATTCCACCCAAATCATGACCTTGCGATCCTGCTGGGCCTTTAGGTCATAGGCCGGAACCGTCGGTTTCTCATGCCATCCCGCATTCGCCAAAAAACCAAAGATATTACATCCCGAGAATATCAATAACAAGACAGCCACCATACCCAACGCGATTGGAGAGGCATAACAAACTAAATATCTATGGTCCAGAATTTTCAAGAATCGTCCTAATCAAATTTACCATCCATCCGACACCAATTACAAAACACGCTGCGACTAACAAAAGACAAACACCTTTTGAGCAGAAAATTCGTTGCAGAAGAGGGGAATTTATCCCAAAAACAGCACAATGTAAAGCAAAAACCGCTGACAGCAAAAAAACGACGCAAAAGACGCCCGCCGCCGGCTGAATCACAAACGCCTGCAGCGGGTGACCCGTCACAAACATCTCAGCAGCATGGGTCCACCCGCATCCCGGGCAGGGAAGACCAAACCGCTGTTTAAATCCGCAGACACCCATCCAATAGGTCAGGTCAAGGTTCCCATGTGCAGACGCCCAAATCACCCCAAAACCGACCATGATGCCAATAAAAATCCCCCCTGCTGCTAAGCGGGCAGACACAGAAAGCTTTTGTTGATTTCGAACATTTACATGTTGGTTTTCGGTCATACCCCCGTTAAAATAGGCCTCGCCGAGCAACTTGTCAAGACCGAAAGGACGCAGAATGTCGATACACCATACAGAGCTGAGCAGAATGTTAGAAGCCGCGGTCGTTGCCGCCCGTCTGGCGGGTCAGCGGGCGATGGAAGAGTTGCGGTATGTAAAAAAAGACATCAAAAACAGCAATGAGATGGTTACACAGGCGGACTCGATTTGCCAAAAGCTGATCATTGACCGTATTCGCGAAAGTTTTCCTGACCATGGTTTTATCGCCGAAGAAGGCGCCGACGGTGCCTTCTTTCGCATTGTCCCCCGTGGCGGCGAACCCATCTGGTGGGTGATCGACCCCATCGACGGCACAAACAATTTTGCCAACGGCCTGCTGTGTTTTTCTGTCAGTATCGCGGCCATGGTCGAAGGCAAGCCGATTGTGGGCGTGATTTTTGACCCGACGACAGACAGCATGTACACCGCCGCCGAAGATATGGACGCCCAGTTGAACGGCTCACGAATTACCGTCAGCGAGGACGACATCGGCCCGTTTGCCAGTTTCGGTGTCGACAGCCATGAAGATCCGCAAGTTGATGCCGCCAAACAGATAATCATGGCACAAACACGCTACCGCTGTCTCGGCTCAACGGCGCTGCATATGGCCTATGTCGCCAAAGGTGCAATGATCGGGATGGTAACGGTGGGCGCCAAGCTGTGGGATATTGCAGCAGGAGCCATTCTCATCGAAAGAGCCGGAGGCGTCATTATGAACCTGGAAGGCAATTGCCCGTTTCCGTTGGCTATCGATACCTATCATGCGGAATTGATACAGGTGCTGGCAACGTCGAAAAAAGTTCACAAGCAAGTTCATGACATTTTTGCTGAAAAATAAATTTTTGAAAAAAAACTGAAACACATCGTCATCGCAGGCGTCTCATATAAGGAAAGAGCTCAATTATGAAAGGAAAACCAATGAGCATGAAGACTTTGTCAGGAAAAACAACCCTTGTTTTTGTACTTTTAGCGATGATTTGTCCGGCCGTTCCTGTTCAGGCAGCGGATACGAATGATGCATTGCTGAACATGCTTCCCCAAAACTGCATGTTTTGTCTGCGGATCAATGATTTCAACCAATCACTGGGCAAAATGGATCAGTACATGGCCGGAGTTTCGCCGGTTCCGATGAGTTTGGCGATGCTGGCCAATATGCAATTAGGAGCCGTCATCGGCGACCCGATGCTGACAGGCATCGATATGGGTGGGGATTTCGCTGTATTTGCCATCCCGCCGCAAGCGGATGAAACAGAACCCGTTGCGGGCATGCTGATTCCGGTTACCGATTACAAAACATTTGTCGAGAAGAATCCAAATTGCAAAGTAGACAAAGACGGTACCGCCATCCTTTCGGCTCCCAATTCGCCCATGGGTGGCTTTGCCATGAAAGAGGCCGGCCAAGGGGAATACGCATTGGTCGTTTCAGAGTTGGTCAAAGAAAAGCTACCTGCACTGGCTGGAGCCATAAACCTGTTTAAGAGTGAACCAACGCTTGCCCAAAGAATTACTCCGTCCCAGGCCAAAGACGCCGCGACCGCTCCGGCGTGGGCATACATGAATCTTGCCGGCATCTATGAAAAATACAGTCCCATGCTTAACGGGGCCATCCAGACGCTTGAGCAGAAAGTGTCCGCAGAGAATGCTCCGGCCCAAATGGCACAGATGAAGAAAATGATGGAATTCTATGTCAAAGTGCTTCCTGAAATAGTCAAGGAACTCGGCGGTGCGGCGGATTCGATGACCTTGGCACTGACACCCGAGCCGACAATCTTGAATCTGGACCTTGCGTTGAGGGCTAAAGACGGCTCAAAACTGGCAGGGATATTCGTTCAAAACCCGAAAGCCGACAGCGGTTACACAATGACAGGGTATCTGGATAACAGCAATGCGGTCAATGGTCTGATGAAAATGAACATTTCGTCGGTTAAAAAGATGTATGACCTGATGTTTGAAATTCTGAACAACGAATCAGTCGATTCTAAATTCAAAGAACAAATCAACACTTTCAAAGCATCACTTGAAAAAACCTACGACGCGATGGGAGACGAAGTTGCTTTTTCATTCTCATACGCAAATGGGATGCCTCCTGTTAGATTCACCGAGGTTGTTGGAGTCAAAAATGCTGAGGTCATGAAAGAGTACATGCAGAGTAGTACGGATTTCATTACTCCGATGTACAAATCTATGGGTTTTCCTGTAGAAGTAAAATGCGAGCCGGAAGTTTCCACCTACAAGAATGTAACCATCGGAACATTCACGATTGGAATGGCTGCATCAGACGACCCCAATAGCACAGCAATGCAAGACCAAATAAACCTGATATACGGTCCTGACGGACTAAAGTACTATTTCGCTTATACGGCCGATAATTTCTATATGGCAATGGGGGCCGATGGTGAAAATACTTTGAAAAAACTGATTGACCAGTCTGCAACTGCATCCGCTCCTTCCGGCGACATCAAAATCGCGATGGATACCCTCAAGGATACGCCTTTTAATGATTTCGTTTGCAGCGTCAATGTCATTAAGCTCATGAAGGGATTTGGCGAAATGATGGAAAGCATGGGTCCCTCGACGGATTGTCAACCGGATATCGAATCTGCTATCAGGATGTTTGGCGGACTTAAGGATGTTCAAACGCAGAGCTGCCTGGTGATGGGCGGTAACATTTCCGATGGGCAGGCGGCCATGCGGCTGGCCGTTCCGAAACAGCATTTGGTCGAAATCATCGGTGCCGTGATGCAGATGCAGGCACAGGCAGCGGCCGCAGCGCCGTCCGAAATTCATCAGCATGCCGCCACCCATGCCGACCATCATGCCGCCGTGCAGGAAGTCCCGAAAAATCCGTTGCTGGAGTGGGTGGGTAAACCGGCACCGGAGCTGAAAATGGTCGATCTGGACGGCAAAATCCATCGCGTTTCACGTTTAAAAGGCAAGAAAACCATACTGGATTTCTGGGCCACGTGGTGCCCCCCGTGCAAGAAAGCCGTCCCGGATCTGATCAAACTTCGTACCGATTCAAAAGAGTCGGAACTGGTCATCATCGGCCTGTCGGATGAGCCAACTGATACGTTAAGCCCGTTTGTCAAGGAATATAAGATCAACTATCCCATCGTTGCCGATGCAAAAGACCTGCCCGCTCCCTACAGTCAGGTGACCGTCATCCCGACCGTGTTTCTGATCGACTCCAAAGGAATTATTCAGGACGTCCTTGTCGGATATCATGACCCGGAAGATCTTCAGACACGGCTAAACAAACTCAATTAACACCGACAAAATCAATACTAAAGCCCCTCTTTATCACGTTGCATAAAGAGGGGCTTTTTTGCTACTTCCCACAAGTCCTTATCAAAATGACCGTTGCAATTGATGGTTTAATCGTGTAGAATCTCACCTTGAAAATAACCTATTAACCAATAAAGGACTATGAATGGAAACTGTAAAGAACACCCCCAAAGAGGTGAAAAAACTGGATCTGACTCTTCCGTACAAAGTTGCCGATCTTTCGCAGGCCGAGTTCGGCCGCAAGGAAATGCAGATCGCCGAAAAGGAAATGCCGGGCCTGATGGCCACCCGCGCCAAATATGGCGCCGAAAAGCCGCTGGCCGGACTCAAGGTTGCCGGTTCGCTGCACATGACCATCCAGACCGCGATGCTCATTGAAACGCTGGAAGCACTTGGCGCTGACGTTCGCTGGGCCTCGTGCAATATCTTCTCCACACAGGACCACGCCGCCGCCGCGATTGCCGCCGCGGGTCAAACCCCCGTGTTCGCATGGAAAGGCGAGTCACTGGAAGAATACTGGTGGTGCACCGAACAGATGCTGACCTGGCCGGACGGCTCCGGTCCGGATCTGATCGTCGATGACGGCGGCGACGCTACGCTGATGGTCATTCAGGGACAACGTGTCGAAAAAGACCCTTCCCTGCTCGACAAAAAATCTGACAATAAGGAATTCCAGATCATCATGGACCGACTGGCCGCAAGCTACGCCGAAAATCCGACCCGCTGGACCAAGGTTGCCGCCAATCTCAAGGGCGTCTCCGAAGAAACCACCACCGGCGTCCACCGGCTGTATCAGCTTCAGGAATCCGGCGAACTGCCCTTCCCGGCGATCAACGTTAACGACTCGGTCACCAAGTCCAAGTTCGACAACCTCTACGGCTGCCGCGAATCGCTGGCCGACGGCATCAAACGCGCCACCGACGTGATGATCGCCGGCAAGGTCGTTGTGGTTGCCGGCTATGGCGATGTCGGCAAGGGGTGTGCCCACTCCATGAAGACATTGGGCGCCCGCGTGATGATTACCGAGATCGACCCCATCTGTGCCCTGCAGGCCATCATGGAAGGTTACGAAGTCACCACGATGGAAGACGCCGCCTCACAAGGCGACATCTTCGTCACCACCACAGGAAACTGTGACGTCATCTGCGGGGTGCACATGGAGCAGATGAAGAACGAAGCCATCGTCTGCAATATCGGCCACTTCGACAGCGAGATCGAGATGAGCTACCTGGAAACCAGCCCCGACTGCAAAAAGGACAACATCAAGCCGCAGGTCGATAAGTGGACGCTCAAGTCCGGCCGCAGCATCATCGTATTGGCTGAGGGCCGCTTGGTCAACCTCGGCTGCGCGACCGGCCACCCCAGCTTTGTGATGAGCAACAGCTTCACGAACCAGTGCCTGGCCCAGATGATGCTCGCGAAAGAATCATTAAAACCGGGTGTTTACACCCTGCCGAAAATTCTGGACGAAGAAGTAGCCCGCCTGCACATCGAAGCCCTCGGCGGCGAGATCACAAAACTAACCGACAAACAAGCCGACTACCTCGGCATCCCAGCCGAAGGCCCCTACAAGCCGGAACATTACAGGTACTAAACAATGACATCATTCGTTGTCTTATGTGTTCTGTTAGGACTCGGGCATCTGCTGCGCAGCCGGATTAAGCTGCTTCACAAGCTGTATCTACCGAGTTGTGTCATTGGGGGACTGGTTGGACTGCTGATGATTCAGCTTTTTTCGGCGGGTTCATCGGGCGGATGCGCCGTCTGTGTATCTGCCGATAGCTGGCTGGGCACCGTCACCGAACCGTGGCGAAAGCTACCGTCGATGCTGATCAATGTCGTCTTTGCCTGTTTGTTTCTCGGTGTAAAAATCCCGAAACTATCCGATCTTTGGAAACGCTCCGGCCCGCAGGTTGTGTATGGTCAAATCGTCGCGTGGGGGCAGTATGTCGTCGGGCTGGGATTGTGGGTGCTGGTACTCGGCAAAATCTTTACCGATCTGCCCGGCATGTTCGCCGGGATTCTGCCGGTCGGCTTTGAGGGCGGCCACGGCACCGCCGCCGGCATGGGGCCGGTCTTTGCCGAGCATGGTTGGGCCGAAGGTCAGGATCTGGCCATGACCAGCGCCACCTGCGGCATCATGTCGGCCATTGTCGTCGGGATGATTCTCATCAATTGGGCCGTCCGCAAGGGACACGCCGTCAAGCACAAAGAACTCACCGAACAGGTCGAAGACGACTCCATCGCCATCGTCGATCCCGAACAGCGCCCCATCGCCGGCCGGCTGACCGTCAACAGCGACATCATTGAAGCATTCAGCTTGCATCTGGTCGTTGTCGGGTTGGCCTGCGGCATCGGACTCCTCATCAAAGAGGGTTTGGTCCTCATCGAAAGTCAATCAGCTTACCTGACCGATCATAAGCTGCTGTCAAGTTTTCCATTGTTTCCACTGTGCATGATCGGTGGGCTTATCATTCAGCTTCTGTTCGATAAATACGACCGGCGAAAACACATCGATCTGGGCCTGATCCGCCGGATTCAAAACTGCTCGCTGGATTTTCTGGTCGTCGCCGCGATCGCCATGATCAGCATCGACGTCGTCAAAACCGCATGGCTGCCGCTGGCAATTCTCGTCGCCGCGGGCATCATCTGGAACGTGTTCTGTGTGACCACGCTGGCCCGGCGGATCCTGCCGGACGCATGGTTTGAGCGGGCCATCGCCGAAATGGGGCAATCCATGGGCGTCACCGCCACGGGTCTTTTGCTTTTGCGTGTAGTCGATCCGGACTACGACACCCCCGCCGCCGATGCCTTTGCCTGCAAGCAAATCGTCCACGAACCGGTCATGGGCGGCGGCCTCTGGACCAGTGCCGCAATCCCCTTAATCGCCATTTACGGCCCCTGGCGGGTGCTGATGATCGCAACGGGCGCTATCAGTTTCTGGCTGGTCGTCGGATGGTTGATGCGAATCAAAAAAACTGTATAAAATAGCCCTTGCTCCGGCCTACTCATCTTCATACAATAGAAGTACTGCTTTAAGCGACTTTATTTTTGAAATTTGGGAGGAAACTGCTATGCTGCAAGCCAAAACGATCATGATAAAGGACGTCGCCACCGTTCGCCCACAGGATACATTGGATCAGGTCATTGAAATCTTAGTCGACAAGAACATTACCGGAATTCCGGTGGTCAATGAGGACAACACGCTGGCCGGGATCATCACCGAACGCGATATACTCAGCTACATGCTCGAACAAGACGCGATCACACACCTGACCGACAGTAATCTCTGCGAACATACGGTCTATCACGCCATGACCGCCAACGTGGTCGCCTTCGATGAAATCACACCTCTGGCTGAGATTTGCGAGTGCCTGGTCAACCGGCCCTTCCGCCGGGTTCCCATCATCGACAAAGACCGCAAACTCGTCGGCATCATCAGCCGCAAAGACCTCATCGCCGTGATTGCATAGACAGAACCGGCTGTTTCTTCAGCAATTGCCATATTGCGGTCTGCCAATCTGGCATATACAAAATGTGTGGTTTTCATAACTCTATTTCAAAAAAGGACATACATGATCACTCCGGGCTTTAGGCACACCTTTTGCATTGTATAACACTGCAATGAAAATTATAGAAAGGGGTACCTTCTAATGAAATTTGATAAATTCACCGTCAAGGCCCAGGAAGCGATGGCGACCAGCCAGCAGTTGGCGATGGCCCGCTCGCACACGGTTCTGACACCGCTGCACATCCTCTACGCCCTGCTGGACGACGAACAGGGATTGGCCGCGCTCATACTCGAAAAAATCGGTTCCAACGCCGACCGCATCCGGCAAATGACCGACAGCGAACTGAACCGCCTGCCGACCGGCCAGACCGGCGGCATGATCATGCCCGATCCGGCGTTCAGCCAGGTGGTGCTTGATGCGCAAAACAAAGCCGACACACTCGGCGACGAGTTCCTGAGCGTCGAACATATCCTCATGTCGCTGGCCGATGTCAAAAGCGACGCCAAGGAAATCCTCAGCGTCAACTCCATCGATCCGGAAGTCATCGCCAAGGCCATCAAGGAGATTCGCGGCGACACCAAAGTCACCGACGAAAATCCCGAAAGCAAATACAAGGCCCTCGAACGCTACGGCATCGACCTGATCGAGATGGCCCGCAAAGGCAAACTCGACCCCGTCATCGGCCGCGACGATGAAATCCGCCGGTGTATGCAGGTCCTGAACCGACGCACCAAGAACAATCCCGTTCTCATCGGCGAACCCGGCGTGGGAAAAACCGCCATCGTCGAGGGACTCGCCCAGCGCATCGTCGCCGGCGACGTTCCGACGGGTCTCAAGGATAAAAAAGTGATCGCTTTGGACATGGGTGCCCTGATCGCCGGAACCAAATTCCGCGGCGAGTTCGAGGACCGCTTCAAAGCCGTCCTCAAAGAAGTTACCAAATCCGACGGCCAGATCATCCTGTTCATCGACGAGCTGCATACCATCGTCGGAGCCGGCAAGACCGAGGGGTCCGTCGATGCGGGCAATCTGCTCAAGCCCTCGCTGGCGCGCGGTGAACTGCGGTGCATCGGCGCGACCACGCTGGACGAATACCGCAAATATGTCGAAAAAGATGCCGCCCTGGAACGCCGATTCCAGCCGGTCATGGTCGATCCGCCCACCGTTGAGGAAACCATCGCCATCCTCCGCGGTCTCAAGGACCGCTACGATGCCCACCACGGCGTGCGCATCACCGATGCCGCGCTCGTTGCGGCGGCGACCTTGTCCAACCGCTACATCTCGGACCGCTTCCTGCCGGACAAGGCGATTGACCTGATGGACGAGGCGGCTTCGCGTCTGCGAATCGAGAACGATTCTCTTCCCGCCGAACTGGACACGATTCGCCGTGAGATCATGCGGCTGGAAATCGAGCAGCAGGCCCTGAAAAAAGAAACCGACTCCGGCAGCAAAAAACAGCTTGAAAAGTGCGAAAAACAGCTCGCAGGACTCAAACGCCAAAACAATGAAATCTCCGCCCGCTGGGAAAGCGAAAAAGGGATTATCGACAAAACCAAAGACCTCAAAGAGCAGATCGCCCGTGCCCGCGCCGAATTCGAAGACGCCCAGCGTAAGGGCGAACTGGAAAAGGCCGCCCGGCTGAAATATGAAACCATTATTTCACTGGAAAAGCAGCTTCGGCAGGCCGAGGAAACGCTTGCCAGGGCCAACGGCTCGGCCATGATCCACAACGAGGTCAACGAAGAGCAGATCGCGCAGGTCGTGAGCAAATGGACCGGCGTTCCGGTGTCCCGCCTGATGAGCGGCCAACGCGAACGGCTGATGAAAATGGAAGACGAGATCCGCACCCACGTCGTCGGTCAGGATGAGGCCGTTACCGCGGTCTGCAATGCTGTCCGCCGGAACCGCGCGGGTCTGGGCGACCCCAACCGGCCTATCGGAACATTTCTGTTCCTGGGCCCGACCGGCGTCGGCAAAACCGAGCTGGCAAAATCGCTCGCCGAGTTCCTGTTCAACGACCCGGCCAGCATGGTCCGCATCGACATGAGCGAATTCATGGAGCAGCACTCCGTCGCCCGGCTGATCGGCGCTCCTCCCGGCTACGTCGGCTATGAAGAAGGCGGCCGCCTGACCGAGGCCGTCCGCCGCAAGCCCTATTCGGTCATCCTGCTCGACGAAATCGAAAAGGCGCACCCCGACGTGTTTAACGTCCTGCTGCAGGTCTTCGATGACGGACGGCTGACCGACGGCAAGGGCCGCACGGTGGACTTCAAAAACACCCTCATCATTATGACCAGCAACTTCGCCAGCCAGGCGATTATGCAGCTCAGCGAACAAAGCGGCGCCGACTGGGAAATCGAGGCCCACGTCAAGGAGGCCCTGCGCAAATACTTCAAGCCGGAATTCCTCAACCGCATCGATGAGTCGATCATTTTCGGCATGCTGACCAAGGAACACCTGCGGCGGATCGTCGATATCCAGCTAAGGGATTTGGCCGCCCGGCTGAAAGATCGGCAGCTTACCGTTGAATTTACCGATGCCGCCAGGGACCAGCTCATGGATGAGGGCTACGATATCGCGTTCGGCGCCAGACCGCTCAAGCGGGTCATCCAGCAGCGGCTGGAGAACAAGCTGGCCACCGAGATCATCGGCGGAAAATTCACCGAAGGTGACACAATAAAAATCGACGGCACCGGCCAAATGTTCACCTTTGAGAAAATGTAGCCGAAGCTTCCAGCTCCGGCCACACTGACCATTTCGCATTTTCCACCACCGCCGCACGGTCAGACGTTCCCATCAAATAGCGGCGATGGACGCTGGCTTAAAGCATATTGATAATTTGCTCAGCAACGGCAATCAAAGAGTCCGCATCGTCTTCGGAAATCTTCTTGCCCCGCTGCGCATTGACGGCATGGATAAAGGCCCCGAGCGAACCAACGGCCGCACCGTCGTTGTTTTCATTGCCATCCTCTAATATTTTCAATGCCGCATCTAACTTAGTGGTCAGACTATTGGCGACCCCGTCATGTTCAACCAATTCAGCGATATCACCGGCTAACGCCTCAAACGGATCTACAACCGTAATCACACATGTATTCGGCTCGGAGTCTTCAATGCCGTCATTAACGATCAGCGTCACTTCATACTGACCCAAACCAAACACCACATTCGGCTCCGCCCCTTCCGCGATCAGATCATTCCCATCATACCAGAAATACGCCAACGCATCCCCATCGGCATCAGAACTGCCCGTTCCATCCAAATAAACTTCAGCATACCCATCCGCAAACGCATACACCACCTGATCCGCCCCCGCATCCGCCACAGACTGTTTGTTTTCCCACCATAACTGTGGATAATTTACTCCTTCTGTTCGAATAAACCATATATCCTCAGTTCCATTTTCAGTTTCAAAACAGAAATCCCAACCAGCCCCGATAAAGGTATTGATATCCTGCATTTGGAGTGTTGTTTTACCAATTGCGCCATAGTTATCATAACCTGCAAGGTCAATTCCAGAGGTTTCCAAATCCCAGAAACTGCTCGTGATCCTGCCATAATAATTATCGGCCACCAACCCACCGACAGAACCAATACCTGTAACTGCTCCGGTCGAATAACTGTTCGAGATTTCACCAGAATCATAACCCGCTAACCCGCCGATATAATGATCACCCTCAACCGCCCCGGTCGAATAACTACTCTTGATATTGCCAGAATAATAACCCGCCAACCCACCTACATACTTACGGCCTGTAACCAACCCTGTCGAATAACTGTTCGTAATACTGCCAAAAGAACCAGCTCCCGTCAGGCCGCCAATAGAATCGTTACCTGTAACCGTCCCGGTCGAATAACTGCTTGTAATACTACCACTATTATCGCCTACTAATCCTCCCACACGATTGTTACCTGTAACCGACCCTGTCGAATTACTGTTTACAATACTGCCCCAACTATTATCGCCTACTAATCCACCGATATAATGATAACCCTCAACCGCCCCGGTCGAATAATTGTTCATAATACTGCCCCTGTTATCGCCTACTAACCCTCCCACATGATTGTTACCTGTAACCGACCCTGTCGAATTACTGCTTGAGATAGCACCATGATAATCATTATAGCCCACCAATCCGCCAACAGAATCGACACCTGAAATCGCTCCAGTTATACTGCTGCTCGTGATGTTGCCTCTATTATCGCCTACCAAACCACCGACAGAATCGTTACCTGTGATGGAAACATCTTCTAAGACTAAATTATCTACAGAACCATGCAATACGCTGAAAAAGCCGAGATAATCCACTCCCTCTATTGTCAGGTTTGATATTGTATGTTCGTTGCCAGAAAAACTGCCATTGAAACTTTCAGGTATAAAAGCATCTGAACGGATTACACCAACAAGATCAATATCAGTTTTCAAACTGTAATAGCCAATTCGAAGCATTGAGTTTTCTCTGAACTCCATCAAGTCAGCATAGCTGGCAATGATAAATGGATCATCAGGATAGCCGGTTCCACTGAGGATCGTTATAATCGCGTCAAGAATATAAGGGGCTTCAAAGCCTGGAGAGCCCTGCCAGGAAAGTCTTGGTATATACCCAGGCTCTATTGACCAGACATCTTCTGTGCCATCCGCATCATCACCAGTAAAATCAAAGCCGGAAAAACTGCCCTTTTCCTGTAACTGATCGTCGTCAAGGGCAATGCCATACCCGTTGTCTTGGCCACTATACTTATAGAAATAACTGCTCACAACACTATTGCCAGCATTATTAAACCCTATTAATCCGCCGATAGAACCGCTACCAGTAGCCATCCCAGTCGAATAACTGCTCGTAATACTGACTTTATAATCATTATAGCCTACCAATCCGCCAACACGATCGTCACCGGTAACCGCTCCAGTCGAATAACTGTTTATGATACTGCCGTAACAATCATTATGGCCCACCAAACCGCCGACGTAATTGCCACCTGTAACCTCACCGGTCGAATAATTGCTCATAATAGGACCATAATTATTTAAGCCTATCAATCCGCCGACAGAACCGTTACCGGTTACCGCCCCAGTCGAATAATTGCTCGTGATACTGCCACGATTGTTATCGCCCACCAGGCCGCCAACAGCATCATTACCTGTAACGTCCCCAGTCGAAAAACTGCTCGTGATGCTGCTTCTATTTTCGCCCACCAGACCGCCGACACGATAGTCTCCATTAATCGCTCCGGTAGAATGACTGTTCGTGATGCTACCACTGTCATTATTGCCCACCAGCCCGCCGATAGAATCGTCACCTGTAACAGCGCCGGTCGAGTTACTGCTTGCGATGCTGCTTCTATTTTCGCCTACTAACCCACCGATAGAATCGTCACCTGTAACACCACCGGTCGAATAACTGCTCGTAATACTGCCATGATAATCATTATAGCCCACCAGACCGCCAACACAATCGTTGCCTGTAACCACCCCTGTTGAAGAACTGCTCATGATACTGCTATGACGAGAATTATAGCCCACCAGGCCGCCAACAAATTCGTTACCTGTAATCGCTCCGGCCGAAGAACTGCCTGTGATACTACCATAATCATAATTAGAGCCCACCAAGCCGCCAACACGAACGGCACCGGTAACCGCTACAGTCGAAGAACTGCTTGAGATGGTCCCAAGAGAACCATTACCCCCTACTAAACCCCCAACGATATTGTGACCTGAAACCACACCGGTCGAATGACAGCTCGTGATGCTACCAGAACGGTTGTAGCCTACTAAAACCCCAACGATATTGTGACCTGAAATGTAAACATCTTCTAATCTTAAGTTTATGACTTCTGAGCCGGTAGTGATTTTGCCAAAAAGGCCACAATAATAAAATCGTAACCGTTCACAGTTTTTAACAGATTAACAACGGATATTTTTTACCGCTCCAATGAGCAATAACAGATTCATGAATAAAGTCAAAGACATTCTGGTTCTGCTTTTTACACGTTGCGATTGTCGTC